>JBFFWN010000021.1:0-23263 GCA_041570235.1 Lysobacterales bacterium
CCCGGACTTGCTCGCGCTTGAAAACGAGCCCCGCTACCTGGTGCGGATGGCCAAGTCCACCGATGGCAGCGGCGATATTTATGTCACGGATTTCATGGTGGGTTCGGTATTCATTTACGGTGACGACCTGGTACTCAAGGCTGAGATCAAAGATCTGGACAAACCACTGGGTATTGATGTTGATTCGAAGGGTTACATCCTGGTCGGTAATGATGGCCGCGACAATATCGAGGTGTTCGACCCGGTCAACGGCAACCTGAGGAAGATTTTTGCTCAAGGCCTGGTCCTGATGCCAAATTCCATCAGCGTCGCGCCGGATGGGAATATCTATGTCACTGACAGCCGCAGTCACCGGGTCAAGGTCTTCAATGCCGATTACGAATACCTGGGCACCATTGGCTCGCCGGGTACAGCCGAAAACGAACTTACTTTCCCCGTGGACACGGAGGTTGTCAGCTTCCTGCAGGATGGTCAGATGGTTCAGGAAGTTTTCGTCGCGGACCAGGGCAATCAACGTATACAGATTTACGATACGGAGGGTACCCACCTGGGCAGTATCAACCGGGGCCGTTGCAGTTGGTTCGGAGGTTGCAGGCCACCGGTACTTGCCAATATCCAGTCGTTGGACCTTGATCCGGCAGGTCGTTTGCACGTGCTGGATAATTTTGAGGCGACGGTCACCATTCACGATACGGCCAGTGGCGCCTATATCACCAGCTATGGCGAGTATGGCGAGGATCACGGTTTTCTGAAGATGCCCATGGGACTCGTCATATCGGATGTGGGGGTCTCGTATTTGACTTCAGGCGCCGACAACTGGATCGAGGTATATCTCGCTGAATAGGGGGTATCGGAGCATTTTCCGTACATTCTCTTCAGCCGCATGATGCCGGTTGTGGTGATGGATATTGGAACAGGCATGTATTGAATCGAGCATTACTAAAAAGACCATAACAAGCTCATGTAGTAAATATCGATGAAAGGAGTTTACTCATGTACAGAACAAGGCCAACAAGATCCCCCACTTGGAAGTGGGTATTGATTTTAACGGGATCGGTATGGATGTCATTGAGCCATGCCTCCGGAGACGGGGGTAGCCAGGAAAACCCGATCGAAAAGAGTGATTTGAACGAGGACCACGTTGTTAACGTTGCGGATCTGGAAATATTTGGTTCCAGGTACCTCGAAATAGACTGGGAGAAATATGACTGGTGCGCATTCCATGATGCCACGCAGGCCGACTTGAATTTTTCCGGCCACTGGAAGAAAACGGAAACCATCAAGGATAAACCCCCGAAATACTACAGGAAGCACTTTGCCCTGTTACTTGATTTTATAAATGAGCACTTCGTGTGCAGTGTTGTTCCGTTACCCGATTCACTGAAACTCGAGCACTTTCCACAATTACTGCTGCGGATGACCATGTCCAGAGATGGCAGTAATGATATTTACATCACGGACCCACGGGTTGGCTCCATATTTTTTTACGATGAAGGGCTTTTGCCAAGGGCCGAGCTGAAAGGGTTGAGCAGGCCTTTGGGGCTTGCGGTGGACTCGAAAGGATACCTGCTCGTCGGCAACGACGGTCGCGACAATGTCGAGGTTTATGACCTGGCCAGCGGAGAAATGATGACGATGTTCGGACAGGATCGCATCAGTATGCCCAATTCCATCACAGTCGGTCCTGACGGGAATATTTTTGTAACCGATAGCCGTGCTCACCGGGTCTGGGTGTACGATACCGAATATCAGTTCGTCCGGAGTATCGGCTCGCCCGGTTCGTGGGATGATGAGCTGTTCTTTCCCGTGGATACAGAGATCATTGAGCGATACGTGGACGGCAACCGTATAAAAGAGGTATTTGTGGCGGACCAGGGCAACGAGCGTATCCAGATTTTTGATATTTACGGCAGTATCTTGCGGCACATCTACCCCGGGGAATGCAGGATGGGACGCTGCGAACCGCCGCGTCTGGCCAACCTACAGGCACTGGACACCGACTTGATGGGAAGACTGCACGCCCTGGATAATTTTGAAGCTGTCGTATCGCTGCTGGATCCGGTAAGCGGCAGCTACCTTGGCGAATACGGTGAGTACGGGGAGGGCCCCGGTTTCCTGTGGGTGCCATTCGGACTGGTGATCTCCGATACCGGCGAATCGATCGTATCTTCGGGTGTCAACGACCGTTTGGAGGTTTACATTCTTCAGTAAACCAGCCTCAAACAAAGTGATCCAGCATTTCGCAGGCAGTTGCCGTTGGGCTCAGCTGGGCTGATCGTCCCTGAAGGTCAGCCAGGTTTTTTGGACGGTGCGGAAGTACGGATATGAATATCATATTTCTTCATCAACGCCTGGAAGTTAGTCCTTTGCATGCCGGTTTCTTCGGCGCTGCTTGTTACACTCCAGTTATTCCGCTTCAAGGCGCCAAGGATGAAAAGTTTTTCGACGTTTTCCACGGATTTCTGCCGGGCAATTTTTTTGATCTCTTTCAGTTCTTCGCTGGTTCTCGGAACGCCCAGGTCAGAGAGCGGTTGAGCTTCCAGAAGATTGCCCAGGTGGGCCTGTCGAATGGTCTCTCCGCTGGAAAGAATCACCGCACGGTTGATCACGTTCTCGAGTTCCCTGACGTTTCCGGGCCAGTCATGATTCATCAGCAGGTTCATGGCCTCCGCTGAAAACTCCTTGACCTCACGTCCCATCTCCTTGCTGAAAATAGTCAGAAAATGAAATGCCAACGAGGGGATATCATCACGACGGTCACGCAAGGGTGGGATTTCAATTGGGAAGATATTGATACGGTAATAAAGGTCGTCACGAAAGGTTCCTTTAGCCACCATGGCTTCAAGATCCTTGTTGGTCGCGGTGATCAAACGGATATTGACGCTTCTGGAGAGATGATCTCCAACCGCCTTGTATTCTTTCTCCTGGATGAACCGTAGCAATTTCGCCTGTGTCGACATCGATATATTGCCAATCTCGTCAAGGAATAACGTCCCTCCATCGGCGGCTTCAAGCAGACCTTTTTTGTTGGTTACAGCCCCGGTAAATGACCCCTTTACATGGCCAAATAATTCGCTTTCGAGCAGATTCTCGCTCAGGGAGGCACAGTCCACGGTAACGAACGGCTTGTCTTTTCTGAGGCTGTTGAAGTGGATGGCGCGTGCTATCAGTTCTTTACCGGTGCCACTTTCACCCCTGAGCATGACTGTGCTATTGGTGGGGGCGCACCTGGCGACCATGCGATAGACGGACTGCATGGGGGGGCTGGAACCGATGATGTTTTCAAAACTATACTTGGCGCTGACCTCGTTCTTCAGATTGACGTTTTCCTGCAGCAGCTTTCTTCGCTCAAAAGCCCTATCAACCACCAACTCAAATTCCTCCGGGTCAAACGGTTTAGGCAGGTAGTCGAACGCGCCGAGCTTCATGGCCTTGACCGCCGTGTCAATTTCATTCAGACCGGTGATCATGATCACATCGATATCCGGGTGCGTTTCCTTGATGCGTTGAAGAACTTCAATGCCATCCATTTTTGGCATCATGATGTCGAGGATAAGCATGTCGTAGTCTTTTTCGGCCACCTTGACCAGTGCTTCCAGTCCATCGCGTGCGACGTCAATCTCATATTGATCTTTCGACAGAATTCGCAGGCAGCTGCGTACAACAATTTCCTCATCATCTACAATCAGTAGCCGCCGTTTCATGCGTCGCTCCTTTGTTCTTTGTTGTCTCTTTTATTGATTGGCAGATAGATACGGAACTCCGTTCCCTCTCCTGGTTTACTGTCCACTTCAATGGTGCCACCGTGGGCCGTAATCGTACCGTGGCTGACCGAAAGCCCAAGCCCGGTGCCCTTGCCGACACTCTTGGTCGTATAAAATGGATCGAAAATCTTATGCAGGGATTCCTCTGGAATACCACAGCCGGTATCGGCTATCGAGATTTCAGCCTGTTTTTCTGAGGTATTGAGCGATTCCATACGTTCCCGGGCCGTGCAAAAACGGGTTTTGATCGTAATGGTCCCATCACTTTCAATGGCGTGTTGCGCGTTTACCAGCATGTTCATAATAACCTGCTTGATCAGGCTCTCATCGATCCAGACCTCGGGCAAACGATCATCCAGTTGCGTGACAATGTGTATATTGTTTACGGTTGACGATTTTTCAATCAATTTGACGGTGTCGGTGATCAGGTTATTCAGGTTGGACCATGACTTTTCCGGAGCTTTTTCTCTTGAAAAATCCAGCAACCTTCTGATGATGGTGGCGCAACGCTTGGTTTCGCGGATAACCAGGTCCAGGTCTTCTGCATCGCGGCTGTCATCCGGCAGGTTTTTGCGGACCAGGTGTGCGAAGGTCAATACGCCGGTCAGGGGGTTGTTGAGTTCATGTGCAATGCCCGCAGCCAGCAGGCCAACAGATGCCAGCTTTTCACTTCGTGCGGTTTCAGCGTGGGCGGCGCGTAACTCCTGCCTCGCCTCCTCTACCTTGCGTTCAAGTGTCCGTCCCCAGTTTCTCAGGTCAACATTCGATTGACGCAGTGCATCAGTCATACTGTTAAACGACTTGGCCAGTTCGCCGAATTCATCTGAGCTGCGAACCGGGATCTTTTTTTCCAGGTCACCGGCCGCGAGCCTTTTGGCTCCATCCTCCAGGTCGCGCAGCGGCAGATAGATCATGCGGTTTACCAGGTAACTGACCAGCAGGCCCGCCAGCAGCACGAAGCCAAATGCCAGGCTGAAAACGGTGAGCGTATTTGAGCGCAAGGTATGTTCTATTTCTTCCAGCGGGTAAACGATATCCAGGATACCCAGCACGGGCTGTTCCTGGCTGCTCTCATGACATCCGGAGCCTGCACAGATCGGCTCGTTATGAATGACCGCGGTGCTGCCCATCAGTCGCTGGCCCCTGTCATTGTTGAAAAAACGGGCCCTGCCAACATCCGGGCTCGAAGCAAATGCTTCTTCGTCCAGGTGACATCCGACGCACGATTCAGCCTTCTGGTCGATTTTGGCGCCGACCTCTGAAGCCTTGGAGGAATGAATAACGGTTCCTTCTTTGCTGAGAATCCTGACCTTTTCAATGTCCTGCTGATCACCGACATCCTGGATGATCCTGCTTACCTCGTGAGGTTTGTTCTGCAGCATGGCAAAGCGTGTGCTGCTGATGACCACCCTGGACAATTGAGCACTGTTTTTGGTGACCTGTTGCAGTAGTTCCTCGCGATTGTTGTGAATGACCATCATCGAAAAAATAAATACGGTCACCGCGAGCGCAATGATCAGGTATATGCCGACCTTGAACTTAACACTGTTGTTGATATCAACCATGGTCGAGGTGTTGATGTATTTGAGGAATGATTGTTTCGGCTGTTTTAAGCGCATTGACCACACAATCGTTCAGGCTGACTCCCCTGAATGCATTGCCGGTCAATATGAGTCCGGGGTGCTGGCCGAGACATTGATCAATCGCGTCCAGCCTGGCGGCATGGCCCACGTTATATTGCGGAATGGCCTTTTTATGTCTGAATATCCGGATGAAGTCAGGTTCCGCCCTGACATCCAGGATGTCCTGTAACTCAGCCCTGACACTGCTGATCAATTGATCATCCGGCAACAGGGCATGTTCGGGGGTGCGTGCGCCACCCACCATGGAGCGTAACAGGATGGAATCCTCCGGTGCCCGCCCCGCAAATACATTGGAATCGACAATGGTGCCCAGGACGGAACGTTTTTCCTTTGAGGGGACCAAAAAGCCAAACCCATCCAACACCTGCCCAACAGCCTGCTTTCGATACCCAAGGCAAACGACCGAGAGTGGGGGGTAGGGGATTTCTTGCAAGAGCCCGGCCAGGGTTGAATCCAGACTTTGCAAAAGCCTGGTTTGCACATGGGCAGGCGCCGCCATGATAACGGCGTCACTTTCTTGCTCGGCTCCGTTTTCAAGTTTCAAAATGTACCGTTTACCAACGCGGTCAATACCAATGACCGGCGTGGCGACCTGAACCCGGGAACCCAACTGTGCGGCAAGGCTGTCGGTCAGGGCGCTCATACCGTCTTCGAAGGATGTCAACGTGCCACCCGGTCCGGGGCCCGGTGTTTTCTTTGCGCCCTCGCGTCTTGCTTTTTTCTGTAAACTGATCAGGCCGCGGATAAGGCTTCCGTACTCTGTCTCGATCTCGTTGATCCGTGGAAAGCAACTTTTCAGACTGAGCTTGCTCGCATCACCGGCAAACACGCCCGAAGCCATGGGGTCGATCAAGCGGTCGAATGCCTCACTGCCCAGGCGCCGGGTTGCAAATTGTTGCAGGGTCTCATCGGCGATATCAGTACCACCGGCGATAATCTCATAGATCACCCTCAAGCGACCGGGAACGTTCAGTAACCTGGACTTGAGAAATTCCGGGGGGGTTTCGGGCAGCTTGTGTAGCTCACCACGACTATAGACATAACGTTTTGCCGCGGCAGAGTTTGCGCGCACCGGCGATACGCCAGCTTCCTTGCATAAATCCAGTGTTCTCGGGATTTTATCCAGGAATCCATTCACGCCGCCCTCGCACAGGTAACCCTCCGGGCTGATTTCGGTCCACACCTTGCCGCCGATACGCTTATCGGCCTCAAATATGGTGATGTCGGTATCCGGTTTTCGAGCCAGCACTGCCTGAGCAGTCGCCAATCCTGAGATTCCTGCGCCAATAATACTTATCTTCATAAACCCTTCCGAAACAATTAACCCAACCCTTGCGAAGTTCAACCTGAAACACGATAGGGAATTTAACTCTTTTTTAAATTATATTGCTTCTATATTTAGGGTTATGTTGACTTAAGTCATGAGTGTCAGGGGCTCAAAAGCGTAATTTTGTACCCGTTCATCGCAAATGCTATTCTGGATTCATGGTTGTGTCCTGAATTAGGAGAATCTTTATGAAAAAAATCAATAAAGTGTCATTTAAATTGATTGCCCTGGGGTGTTGTTCGCTGTTTTTTTCTGCATGCGGCGGTGACCCGGTAATCAGTTTTTCACAGGATATCAAGCCTGTTCTGGATAAGAACTGCATTCAATGTCACCAAGCCGGCGGCCAGGGACAGGTTGCAAGCGGATTAAGCATGGACTCATACGCCAGCTTGATGAAAGGCACCAATTATGGCCCGATGATTATTGCCGGTGATACTGAAGGCAGTAATATTCTTGTTTTGATGGAAGGCCGCGCCGACCCATCCATCAGTATGCCTCACGGTGCTCAGAAACCGGTTTCCAAGGAAGATATTCAAAAGATCCGTCTATGGATCGAACAGGGCGCCAAGAACAACTAGAGTTGTGCGCCTTTGTCACCGATGATTGATTTGCAAAGATACGAAAATGCATGCAAGGTGGTTTTTGATAATGTAAACCAATTTCAATAACAAAAGTATGAGCCTGATCAAGGAGTGGGTGTGGTCATGATTAGTAAACCGGTATTCCGGATGGGTTTTAAAAGTATTTTTGTTCTGGTGGCGCTGTTTTGTAGTTACAGCCTGGCCGTCGCGGATGAAGAAACCACCGAGGCAGCCGAGTACTCACAAGGCGCCAATCAGTGTATGGCATGTCACAGGGAAAGCAGAGACCCTGCGGCTCACAAGGTATTTCTCTCACCAATGGGCAATGCTTCGCCGGATGCGCCTTTTGCCGAAGGCAGAAATGATTGTGAAACCTGTCATGGTCCCAGTGAAGAGCATCGCAAGAAGCAGGCAGATGGAACGCGCTTATCACCGAATATCGCTTTCAATGAAACCACTCCGGCCGATAAGGTAAACGAGGTCTGCCTGTCCTGTCATAACAAGGGCAACGCCATTCACTGGACCGGCAGCATGCATGAGGAAGAGGAAGTGGCCTGCACGGATTGCCATCAAGTACATGCGGTTCAGGATCCGATCATGGATAAACTGGCTCAGCAGGAGAAGTGTTTTGCCTGCCATGAAAGAGTTCGAGCCCAAACATATCGAGCCAGTAGTCACCCGCTACGATTTGGCGAGATGACCTGCACCGATTGTCACAATGCACATGGCGGTGATAACGACTACCTGTTGGTCCAGTCGACCATCAATGATACCTGTTATACCTGTCATGCTGAAAAACGTGGTCCCTATCTGTGGGAGCATGCACCGGTCACTGAGGACTGTTCGCTGTGCCACTCAGCGCATGGAAGTAACCATGCTTCATTGCTGAAACAGCGGTCGCCACTTTTATGCCAGCAATGTCACTCGCCCGCTGGGCATCCCGCCATGGCTTATACCTCGGAAACGGCGGAGGACTCATTCCAGCAAAGGTTCATGCTCGCACGCTCTTGCGCAAACTGCCACACACAGGTGCATGGTTCCAACCATCCCTCCGGTGTGACCAATTTCCGCTAATGACCGTTGAACTACAGGTGTCAGAAACAATGAAAAAATTTATCAGTAAATTTGGTTTCAGCACAGCGGCCATCTTGCCCTTCATGGTGTTAAGTGCTTACAGCCCGGTTGCGCACTCTGAGGATGCTGAGAAATCCGAACCGGAAATTTATGGTTGCAAGCAATGCGTCAAATATACCGGTTGGCTGGGCACGCTGGATTTTGGCCTGGGGTATGTCAACAAGGACTCACTGCGCTTTGGTGATTACCGGGGCCTGGAGAAAGAGGGTGTCTACGTTGCGCTTGATGGCGCAATGCATTACAGAAACCTTGCCGGCAAGTATGTTGATATCTATGCGCATAACCTGGGCTATGACTCCCGCCAGCTGGAAGTGCGAACCGGTAAGCGCAGTAAGTATGAGCTGCGTTTTGGGTGGCAGGAAATTCCCAAGTACCGTGGCTACGGCGCACAGACGCCGTTTATCGGCTCAGGCAAGGATTACCTGACCCTGCCGGCAGACTGGGTGCGGGCAAATACCACGAGCGGCATGACGGCACTGCAAAACAGCCTGGTCGCCGCGCCACTGAAAACACAACGAAAAATTCTCGATGCGGGCGCCACCATCAAGTTTGCCAAAGATCTGGCCTACCGGATCGATTACCAACGCCAGGAGAAAAGCGGCACGCGCCCGATGAGCGCCGGCATGTACTTCAGCAATGCCAGCATCATGCCCGCGCCGGTGAATTTCACCACAGACATCTTTGATATGGATCTGACCTGGTCAGGCAAGAAGGCGCAGGTTCAGGCAGGCTTTATGAGCTCGCAGTTTGATAATGGTTATAACTCGCTGACCTGGCAAAACCCGTTCCGCTCGCAACCTGTGCACGATACGTTCAGGGCCGCGCTTGAGCCGGATAACAAGTATTACCAGTACAGCCTGTCCGGGGCCTATGCGTTTACACCCCGCATCAAGATTTCAGGTAAGGCTGCCAGCGGCCGGATAAAACAGAACGACCCGTTCCTGCCCTATACCATCAATCCGCTCTACAGCGATACGCCCTTGCCGCGTGAGTCACTGGATGGCAGGCTTGATCTGAGCACCTACAACCTGTCGGGTAAGTTGTATATCCGGCTGAATAACAAGCTCAGTTTTACGGCCAGGGGCAAGTGGGATGAGCGTGACAACAAGACACCGGTCGATCTGTATACGCCGGTGGTCACCGACCTGTTGCCGGTTCAACCCCGTTACAACAGTCCTTACAGTTACAAACGTGAACTCTATTCTGCCGATGTGCGTTACCGGGCCCACAGGGTTATCCGTCTCGGCGGTGGCATGCGTCAGGAAAATATTGACCGGACCTTACAGGCGATAGACCGCTCAGAAGAGACCACCTGGTGGGGTCAAGTCAAGATCAGCCCGATGTACCAGGCAGAACTGCGGTTCAAACTGGAGTCCGCCGAACGGGAAGTTTCAGATTATCAGCAGCCGGATGACGGTCGTGCAATGGATAATCCCCTGATGCGCAAGTTCAACATGGCTGATCGTGACCGTGATCGCATGCTGGTTGAACTGGACCTTATGCCAACCGAGTCACTGGGTATCAACCTCAGTTACATCCAGGCACAGTCGGATTATGAAAACTCACCGCTTGGTTTGCAGAGCAGTGATGATGACAGTTATTCGGTCAACCTGAACTACGCACTGGGCAGCAAGCTCAATATCTATGGCTTTTACACCTATGATGATATCGAAGCCGAAATGTTGAGCGTCAACGGGGCCGGTGCCGAGCCCTGGAACGCCAATACGCGTGACCGGGTCGATACCTATGGCCTGGGGATGTCCTCGGTTATCTCCGAGCGCTCAAGCCTTGGTATCGATTATGTTTCTTCGGTAGCGAAGGGGGATATTTCGGTTCAGACAATCAACCTTGAAGCCCCGTTTGACACACTTAAAACCAATTTGAAAAACCTCAAGATCCATTTCGATTTCAAAATCAATGATCACTGGGGTTACAAGCTGTATGCCGAACAGGAAGAATACAGCAGCACGGACTGGGCCATCGACGGAATTGGTGTGGATGGTATCAATTCGATACTGACCATGGGTGAAGTCAGCCCCAACTACAAGGTCTGGTACTACCGCTTCCAGATGAGCTACCGGTTCTGACGAATAACGGAGTTTTCCCCGGCGCTAAGAGCACCGGGGAAAACTCCGGTTTTATGAAAAAAGACAGGTAAATATCCTGATTGGTTGATTTGGGTCAATCAGTTACTTCAGGCGGCAATTTAAAGTTACCCAATATAATAAAGTTACCCAATATAATAACTTCATAGAGCAAAAAGATATGGAACACATTCAGGCAGACGTCATTATCGTAGGGGCGGGCGGAGCTGGTCTCCGCGCCTCCATTGCAGTCGCAGAGGCCAACCCGGAGTTAAAAGTTGCATTAATTTCAAAGGTTTACCCTATGAGAAGCCACACTTGTGCGGCTGAGGGTGGGGCGGCCGGTGTTAAAACCCCGGATGACTCTCTTGAAATGCACTTCAACGACACCGTTGGTGGTGGTGACTGGCTCTGCGATCAGGACGTGGTTGAGTACTTCGTCGAGCAGGCGCCCCGCGAATTGATGCAACTCGAGCACTGGGGGTGTCCATGGTCCCGTGAAGATGATGGTTCTGTCGCGGTACGCCCTTTTGGCGGTATGAAGAAGAAACGCACCTGGTACGCTGCCGACAAGAGCGGCTTTCATATCCTGCATACCCTGTTTCAGACTTCCATGCAGTTCCCCTCGATCAAGCGCTTTGACGAGTATTTTGCGCTTGACCTTTTACACCTTGATGGGAAGTGCCGGGGCGTGGTTGCCATGGAAATGCGCAGCGGAAGGTTTTTCCAGTTCAATGCTCCGGTTGTGATATTGGCAACCGGTGGTGGCGGGCAGGTTTTCCCGTTCACAACCAATGGCGCCATCAAGACCGGCGATGGCATGGCCATGGCCTATCGGGCCGGTGTGCCTTTGAAAGACATGGAGTTTGTTCAATACCACCCGACCGGATTGCCGGGAACAGGAATCCTGTTGACAGAGGGTTGTCGCGGAGAGGGTGGTATCCTGGTCAACAAAAATGGATACCGTTACCTGCAGGACTACGGCATGGGACCGGAAACCCCGGTCGGCGAGCCGGTTCTGAAAACCATGGAGCTCGGCCCACGTGATCGCCTGAGCCAGGCATTCTGGCATGAACAGAAAAAAGGCAATACGGTTGAGACCGCATGGGGTGATTGCGTGCTGCTGGATATGCGCCACCTGGGTAAAAAACGAATTCTTGAGCGTTTGCCGCTGGTTCATGAACTGGCCCTCGCATACGTGGGTGTGGATATGGTCACCGACCCGGTTCCGATTCGCCCGGTTATCCATTTCATGATGGGTGGGATTGATTCGAATGTTAACGGTGAGTCACCGATGCCAGGTCTGTTTGCCATCGGTGAAACCGCTTGCTCGGGCCTGCATGGCGCCAACCGCCTGGGCTCAAACTCCCTGACCGATTTGCTGGTATCCGGAAAGCGCTCTGCTGATACCGCGATCAAGTATGCCGAGAAAGCCGGTGGAGTCGCCGGAGATCCAGCCCTGGATGAACAGGCCGAAAGTATTGTTGCCGGTATCCGGGCATTACTGACCCAGCGCGGTGGTGATGAAACCATCTCCGGTATCCGCCGGGAAATGCGTTCCACTTTGGAGGAGGGTGCCGGTATTTACCGTGACGAAGAGGGTGCCTCTGCAACCTGTGAGAAGATTGCAGAACTGCGTGATCGATATAAAGGTATTGAAGTAAACGACAAGAGCAATGTATTCAATACTGACCTGCAGTCGGCGCTGGAATTGCGCAACCTGTTGGACGTGGCAGAAACCGTGGCCGAAGCATCGCTTCAGCGGCGCGAATCCAGGGGTGCGCATCAGCGCCTGGACTTCGCTGAGCGTGATGATGAAAAATTCCTCAAACACTCGCTGTGTTTTCAGCAGCCTGATGGCCGTCCACGGGTGGATTGGTCAGAGGTCACCATCACGCGCTCCCAGCCTGGCACACGTGATTATTCAGGGAGTAAAAAATAATGGCCATTCGACAGCTTGAACTCGAAGTCATGCGCTACGATCCTGAAAAGGATGAAACGCCCTGGTTTCAGTCTTACACGGTTCCCTGCAATGAAGACTGGGTTATCCTGGATGCCATCAATTATGTGAAAGAAAACCTTGATACCACGCTGGCATATCGCTGGTCCTGTCACATGATGGTATGCGGCAGTTGCGGCATGATGATCAACGGCGAACCCAGCCTGACCTGTAAAACCTTTATCCGGGATCTGCCGGATAAGGTACGCGTTGAGCCGATGGAGAACTTCCCGATCGAGCGTGACCTGGTGGTGGTACTGGATGACGTGATCGAGAAACTTCACCAGGTAAAACCTTATATCGTGCGCAAGGACGACCCACCGCCAGAGGACCAGGAGTATATCCAAACGCGTGGTGCGCTGGCCAAGTTCAAGCAGCTCACGATGTGTGTCAATTGCATGCTGTGTTATGCAGCCTGTCCCCAGTATGGCCTGGACAACAAGTTTATGGGTCCGGCAGCATTAACCATGGCGCATCGCTACAACAGGGACTCGCGCGACCAGGGTAAATCAGACCGTCTGAATATACTGGGGGACCACGATGGCGTCTGGAATTGTTCCTTTGTCGGCGCCTGTTCAGAGGTTTGCCCCAAACATGTTGACCCGGCGGCGGCCATTCAGCAGATGAAAATTGACGGTGCAGTCGAGTTCTGGAAACAGAGAATGGGCATCACGGGAGACAAATCATGAGCCGCAATCCATATGTCAGGCCGATGGCTAAAACCACCTGGTTTATGCGTAATGGTCGTTACAAGATCTATATCCTGAGGGAAATGAGCAGTTTCCTGGTAACGTTTTACAGTTTCCTGACCATCTATGCCCTCGGAGTACTTGCCGCGGCTTCACCAGAAGCCTGGTTTGCATTTCTTGCGTCTCAGCAGAGCCTGGCAATGATTATTTTCCACGCGCTGGCCCTGTTATATTTTCTTTTCTACCAGACTTTCCCGTGGTTCAAGCTGGCGCCGAAAGCCATGCCGGTTCAGTTGGGTGAAAAAGCACTGCCTGAAAGTTATATCATCATCGGTCATTATGTCGCGTGGCTGGTTGTTACATTGTTCATTCTTTGGTTGGCGGGAGCATTCTGATGGCAGTCGCAAAAAAGGCTATTGTTTGGGGTCTGTTCGCAGCAGGTGGCACATTGACCGCATTTGTTTTTCCCGCACTGATCGCAATATTTTTGCTGATCGCGACCGGAAACGTGCCGGAAGGGCTGCAATTTGATCAAATTTATCATTTTGCGGCCAGTTGGCTTGGCAAAGCATGCCTGTTCATCGTACTCTTCTTGTCTGTATGGCATGCAGCGCACAGATTACGGGTCGTGGCACACGATTTCGGGATAAGAAAAGACGCGCTGGTTGCCAACGTCGTCTACGCCGTTGCCGCTTTAGGCACCGTGCTGACGGCGTTTTATTTACTGACAATCGGCTGAACCCGGAAAAGGAATAAAAGGTTTCCGAAGGACATGACTTCGGAAATCCACTATATATATGAACGACGACTTAAGAGATGTAGACCAAGACTATCAATACCCTGAAAGCAACTCTGTTGAAGCAGTTGTCGAATCCGTAGCAATCATATCGCCACCCCCGATCCCGGATTACCTCCAGGACACCTACTGGTGGGCTTACCTGCATCCCAATTCGTTCTGGTTTTTCGAACGGGAGTGGGTGGTAAACCTGATCCTGTGGGGCAATATGAAGAAGCTCACCCATGCTGTGCTGGATGAAATGGATCTCCAGGCCAACAGCAGTGTGTTGCAGGTCGCATGTGTTTACGGTGATTTTTCAAACCGGCTTGCATTTCACCTGGCCAAAACCCAGTCCAGACTTAGCGTGGTCGACGTTGCACCTATCCAGATCAAGAACGTCAAAAAGAAGCTCGCCGCCCATGACAATATTGCTGTTTTTCACCAGGATTCAACATCCATGTCATTCCCGCATGACAGCTTTGATGAAACGGTGGTCTTTTTTCTGTTGCATGAGCAACCCGAGCACGCCCGCCGTAAAACCGTGGCGGAGGCCATTCGGGTCACGCGACCCGGAGGCAGAATAATTTTTGTTGATTATCACGGTCCGAAACGGTCCAACCCCATGCGTTATGTCATGAAGCCAATTCTCGGCCTGTTGGAGCCATTTGCAATGGACCTGTGGCGCGACGAATTGCCAAGCTATTTGCCCGCAGGGGTAAAACCGGACCAGGTATCATCCAGTTTCTATTTTGGTGGCCTGTATCAGAAAGTGGTCATCAAGCTCTGACACTGACCGGGATAATATCCGAATAGAAAAATGCATCCGGCGGATAACCCACTTGTTTCTCACCCGCGCAAACAGGGGCCGATTAAAAGGTTTTTTATAAAGGTCAGAAAGATGACAGAACCGCTGATTGAAAGCGGGCTGGCGCTTTTACCTATCGTGCTGGTCATCGGTTTCTTCCAGGTTTTTGTCCTGCACCAGCCCGTTCCGAACATGGGAAAAATGATCATTGGATTGCTCGAAGTACTTGTCGGGCTTGCATTGTTCGTGCGCGGATTGCAAATGGCCCTGTTCCCGATCGGCGAAGAGATGGCCTATAACTTTGTACGCAAGGGTAACCTCTGGTGGTTGTTGATATTTGCTTTTACCCTGGGCTTTGGCACGACGGTGGCGGAGCCCGCCCTGATTGCCATCTCCCAGGAAGCCGCCCGGATCGCCTCCGCCGGTGAGGTGATTGGCAGTTCTGTCGAGGCTCAGCAAAGCTATGCCACCGGGCTTCGTCTGACCGTCGCACTGGCAGTGGGTATCGCGTTGGTGATCGGTGTTTTCAGGATACTCAAGGGCTGGCCGGTACAGTACCTGATTATTGGCGGTTATTTTGGCGTGGTGGTGATGACATTTTTTGCCCCGCCTGAAATTGTTGGTATTGCCTATGATTCGGGCGGCGTGACCACTTCCACGGTCACCGTCCCGCTGGTCGCCGCGCTCGGTATCGGCCTGGCGCACACCATTCACGGCCGTGACCCGCTGATCGATGGCTTCGGGTTGATCGCATTTGCCTCTTTGACACCGATGATGTTCGTCATGGCTTTCGGAATGTTGTACTGATGGAAGGCCTGACAGGATTTGGTATCACCCTGTTGTCGATGTTGCGTGATGTGGCGCCAATTGCAGCGATCCTGTTCGGCTTCCAGGTGTTTGTGCTACGTCGAAAAATCAAAAACCCCGCACAGGTCGCGATGGGCATGCTGTTCGTGCTATTGGGTTTGACGCTGTTCCTGCAGGGCCTCGAAAACGCATTGTTTCCTATCGGCAGACTGATGGCTGAACAACTGACGGCGCCTGCGTTTATTCATGGCAGCGCGATCGAATCGCTTAAGGCGGTCAACTGGCTGGACTACTCCTGGGTTTACCTGTTTGCCTTTGCGATCGGTTTTTCCACGACGGTCGCCGAACCTGCGCTGTTGGCGGTCGCGATCAAGGCCAACCAGGTTTCGGGTGGTACGATCACCGTTCAAGGTCTGCGTTATGCCGTTGCCATAGGCGTGGCCGTGGGTGTCGCGTTGGGTGTATTCCGGATCATAACCGGTACACCTCTGCATTGGTACATCATCTCCGGTTACGTTGTCGTCATGATTCAGACGGCTTTTGCTCCAAAACTCATCATACCGCTGGCCTATGACTCCGGCGGTGTAACGACATCCACGGTAACGGTTCCACTGGTTGCCGCGCTGGGCCTTGGCCTGGCGGAAACGATTCCCGGTCGCAGCCCAATGCTGGACGGTTTTGGCCTGATTGCATTTGCAAGCCTGTTTCCGATAATGGCGGTGATGGCTTATGCGCAACTGGTTGAATGGAAGACAAGGCGTCTCAAACGCCAGGATGAACAGCAATAAAATGGATAAAACGAGGTCAAAAGATGCACTTTAAACTGATAATTATCATGGTAGAGGATGAACGCACGAACGCCATCATCAATGCCGCCCGCTCAGCCGGAGCCACCGGTTGCACCGTGTTGAACCAGGCCAGAGGAGAGGGAATCACCCCCGCCAAAACGTTTCTGGGTTTAACCGTCGACAGCCAGGTCGAAGTGATCCTGATGCTTGCCGAAGAACATATGACTCGTGAAATCATGGAAAGAGTTGCAGAAGCCGGGGAATTTGACGAAACCCCCGGTACGGGAATTGCTTTTCAAATTGATGTTGAGGACGCCATCGGTGTCCGTCACCAGATAGCAGCACTCACCGAGGCTGTGGAGGACAGGTTATGAAAAAGTTGGAGAAGGTGATCCGGGTTCGTGATGTGATGAAATCCGAAGTCGATGTTGTGGATGGCATGCTCACGGTCACCGAAGCGCTGAAATCAATGAAATACCCCGACACCCGTACCTTGATCGTTGGCAAACGCCATGCGGATGATGAGTACGGTGTGGTCATGTTCCGTGACATGGCCAAGAAAGTGCTGGCCCGTGGTCACTCCCCCAACCGTGTGAATATTTATGAAATCATGTCCAAACCCGTGGTATCAGTGCACCCGGACATGGATATTCGTTATTGCACACGTTTATTTGACCGGTTTGGATTGTCCCGCGCCCCGGTGCTTGAAAACCAGGAGGTTATCGGTCTTGTGAGTTATACCGATATCGTTCTGAAAGGTCTGTTCCTGGAGATGGAATAAAAAGCCTTTCCGGGCCCATAAAGAGCACATTTTTGACCAGTTGTATATGGCAGTGGCGACCATAGAGTGGCCACTGCTTTTCAATTTGATGTTCACTTGAGCTAGATCAAGTTCAAGCTGAATTCTCCGTTGTTCCGGTTCCTGCGTATTTCTTTATATTATAAAATACTAATATTCAAGAATTGCATGTAAATCACAACTGGAATGACATGAAAATCCGCAAACGTAATTGGTTACCCGGTTTCATCGGCATATTTCTGCTGATCGGCGTACCGGTCTGGTATTTCACCTCGAGCGCCATCGTTGAACCCGATACGCCATGGGACCATATGCCCAGGCGCCCCGCACATGTTGATCACAAGGATCTGTTTGAAAAAGCCGGCGAGCTGACCACCGGCCCCGAAGTGACGGCTGCCTGTCTTGGTTGTCACAAAGATGCGGGCGAGCAAATGCTGCATACCGCACATTGGCGCTGGGAATCAGACCCTGTGGAAATTGAAGGTCGCGAAGGGCTTTTTACAACCGGGAAAAAGAACACGGTCAACAACTTCTGTATCGGTATCCAGGGCAACTGGGCATCCTGCACGGCATGTCATACCGGTTATGGGTGGGACGATGCAGATTTTGATTTCACCGAGCAGAAAAACATTGACTGCCTTGCCTGTCATGATAATTCCGGTACCTACCGAAAAGGCAAAGCCGGTTTGCCGCTTGAAGGCGTGGACTTGCTGGAAGCGGCCAAAAGCGTTGGCGTACCCACGCGGGAAAACTGCGGTGGATGTCACTTCCGCGGTGGTGGCGGCAATGCGGTTAAACACGGCGATCTCGATGAAAGTCTTTACTATCCCTCGGAAGAGGTGGACGTTCACATGGGGCGTTACAATTTCCAGTGTGTCGACTGTCATCAGACCAAAGACCATGTCATAGGTGGCCGTTCAACCAGCGTCAGCCTGGACAATGAAAATCAGATCGCCTGCACGGACTGTCATAATTCAAAATTACACAGCGATGACCGCATCAATGCGCACACCGACACGGTTGCATGCCAGACCTGTCATGTGCCCATGATCGCCGTCAAACAGGCCACCAAGACCTACTGGGACTGGTCAACTGCGGGCGATGATTTCCAGGAAGAGGATGCCCACAAGTACCTGAAGATCAAGGGCAGCTTCATATACGAGAAAAACCTGCAACCCGAGTACCGCTGGTACAACGGGCTGGGCCAGCGCTATCTGCTGGGTGACACGATCAATACGCTTGGCAGCACCCCAATCAATGCTCCCAAGGGAGATATCACCGACCCGAACGCGAAAATCTGGCCATTCAAGATCCATCGCGCAAAACAACCGTATGACGTTGAATTTGAATACCTGCTTCAACCCGTTACCTCGGGTGAGGGTGGTTTCTGGAAAGATTTCGACTGGGATGCCGCGTTCCGCCTGGGTGAAGGTGTGACCGGTTTGCCATATAGCGGTAAATACGATTTCGCAGCCACCGAAATGTTCTGGCCGTCGACCCACATGGTTGCCGGCAAGGACAAGGCCCTGCAATGCCAGGCCTGTCATTCTGAAAACGGCAGGATGGACTGGCAGGCTCTGGGTTTTGATGGTGATCCGATCAAGCAGGGCAGCATTAACCGCAGGCGGGCCGCAATGGACATCGAGGGTGCAGGTGATGAATAACAAAGCCGGTTTTAAAGCGACTTTCGTGCTCGCAGGTCTTTTGCTCACGACCCTTGGTACACCGGTGTTGGCCAATAGCCTGCACCCGGAAGTGCCGATCCTGGATGTGGGTGGTAAGCCGGTCATTGAAAGCGGCCTGCCAATGTCCACCATGACCAGCTGTGGCGGCGATTGTCATGAGACCGCCTATATCATGGCCGGCAGTGACCACGCGGACGCAGGTGCAAGCCAGCTGGGGCGGGGCACGGGCGCCCGTGATTGGCAAAAAGGCCCCGGCTTTTTTGGTGGCTGGGATCCCGTTGCCTACGATACCGATGGACTGACAACGTCTGATGAAATCGACATCGAAGCCTGGTTGAAACGCTATGGTTCGCGGCATGTGGGCGGTGGTCCGGTTGCAGGCCTGGTCGATATGAATTGCCTGCTCTGTCATACCTCCGTTGATGACCATTCCGCAAGACAGGCAGCACTTGAAAATGGTGATTTCGCCTGGGCAAACTCGACCATATTATCTTCAAAAGGCATACTGGTTTTAGAGAACGGGCAATGGCAATGGAATGCGGAAAAGTTCAAGGCCAATGGCGCACTGAAGGATAATCTGCTCGATATCCGCAAACCGCGTGATGAGAATTGTGGCCTGTGTCACGGCATGGTGAATAATAATCTTGACCTGCCGCTGACCATACCACATGACCTGGAAGCCCGGCACAACACGGATCGCACCGGCCAGCTGGTATCGCCGCAAAAACTATTGAACAGCGGTTTGAATATCTCGGGCAAGGAAGATCTGAATTATCCGTTTGATGTTCATGCCGACCGTGTTGTTGGCTGTGTCAACTGTCACTATTCACTTAACAACCCGGTGTATTTCAGGCAGCGCGAAGAAAGCCGCCCGGTTCACCTGGATTTCGATCCGAGACGATTATCCAATTCCGACTACCTGGTGCGGCCTTTGCACCAGTTTGCCAAGGGGCGTTCTTCGCTGGGCCTGGCTGCAATCCAGAGTGAAAACAGCCTGCGCCGCTGCGAGTCATGCCACAGCGCCGGCAATGTGCATGAATGGCTTCCATATAAACAGCGGCACTTTACCGCCGTTGCCTGTGAAACCTGTCACATACCCAAGATATTTGGGCCCGGATTACAGAGCGTTGACTGGACATTGCTGGATAGCAACAAGCAGCCCATCAGGCAGTACCGCAATGTCAGCGGTGATCCAGTGGCTGTCGACAGCCTGATTGAAGGTTTCAAACCCCTGATACTGCCAAGGGAGGATGTAGATGGAGATCTCAAGCTGGCGCCATTCAACCTGGTCAGCACCTGGTACTGGACTGCGGGCTCCCCGGCATTTCCGGTTTCCAGGCAGCAGTTGGAAGAGGCGCTTTTTGCAGGAGACGATTATCATCCCGAGCTGCTTGCGGTTCTGGACAGTAACGGTGATGGGCATTTGCAGGGTGATGAACTGCGGCTGCAGGATGAATCAGCCGTGGCTGCGGTCAGAACACGTCTGCAGTCAATCGGTCTTGAAAGCCCCGGCATTCACAGCGAGGTTACACCATTTTCAATCAGCCATAATGTGGTTAACGGTCAAAGGGCGATCAAGGAATGCTCGAACTGTCATGATCGGGATTCGATATTGGCAACACCGTTTTCCCTGGCGGGCTATACCCCGGGTGGTGTCCAGCCTCAAATGATGTCATTTGCCGGCGTTGAGACTGCAGGTTCGGTCCAAGGGGCTGGTTCCGGTGCCGCCAGTTTTGTGCCGGATGCCCGCGCCGCCGGTTTTTATATTATCGGCCTGCACAGTGAAAGCTGGGCAGACCTTCTTGGTCTGCTGATGTTTCTGGGTGTTGCCCTGGGTGTCAGTGGTCATGCGATTGCGCGCTATGTCACTTCACGCCGCCGTCCACCGGTTCAACGCGAATACGAAAGAGTCCATATGTATGACGCCTATGAGCGTTTATGGCACTGGTTACAGGCGAGTGCGATCCTGATGCTGTTATTCACGGGGTTGATCATTCACAAACCACATTTCTTTGCCATCTTCAGCTTCCCCTACGTGGTGAATATTCACAATGTACTCGGGTTTATAGTGCTGATTAATGCGGCGCTGGCGCTGTTTTACAATCTCGCCAGTGGTGAAATACGGCAATATCTGCCGGAGCCGCGCGGCTTTATCGCGCGCTCTATGGCCCAGGCGATGTATTACAGCCAGGGCATATTTGCCGGCAAACCCCATCCGCTGGAGAAAACCAAAGAGAACAAACTGAATCCGCTGCAGCAGATTACCTACCTGGCCATCCTGAATATCCTGTTACCGGCACAGGTGATCACCGGTGTATTGATCTGGGGACTGCAGCGCTGGCCGGACATTGCGGCTGGTCTTGGTGGTTTGCCCGCGTTGGCGCTGGTGCACACCCTCGTGGCCTGGGCCTTTGCCGCCTTTATCGTGATGCATGTTTACCTGACCACTACCGGTCATAAGCCCACCGCGGCAATCAAGTCGATGATTGTCGGTTGGGACGATGTTGAAAAACACCCGGGCCACCTGCAGGCAGATGGTCCGAAAGGAGAGTCAAAATGAGTGAAATGTCAGGGGCAAAACCCTATCTGAACCCGTACCTGGCCGGAACCTTACTCGGTATCGTTCTGTTCCTTGCGTTCTTTATAACAGGCTCCGGTCTCGGCGCCTCAGGCGGGCTGAACAGGCTGCTGGTTTATGTTCAAAACATTATCGACCCCGAACATATCGACCAGGTGGCTTATCTGCTGAAAATGGCCGGCGGCAACGCCAATCCGCTGGATAACTGGATTGTTTTCCTGACCGTCGGCACCGTCTTCGGGGGTCTGATATCGGGCATCATCGGTCGCCGGATGAAGTTTGAAACCAATAAGGGCCCGCAAATCAGCAATGGCACCCGTTGGGTGATGGCTTTTATCGGCGGGGCCCTGATGGGTTATGGCGCCAGGTTGGCAAGGGGTTGCACGTCCGGCCAGGCATTGTCCGGCGGTGCGGTTTTATCGGTCGGTAGCTGGGCCTTCATGTTTGCGGTATTTGCAGGTGCGTATGCACTGGCTTATTTCTTCCGCAGATTCTGGAATTAAGGAGGACTATCATGGCTGCTTTCCCACTTCCACTCGCTGACCTTTTTGGCCACTGGGGTTCTTACGTTGTGTACGCCATCATTGGTGTTGCTTTTGGCATGACACTGGAAAGTGCCGGCTTTGGTAACTCCAAGTTACTGGCCGCGCAGTTTTATTTCAAAGATATGCGTGTCTTCAAAGTCATGTTTACCGCCATTATCGTGGCGATGACCCTGGTTTTTCTGTCTTCTTCACTGGGTCTGTTGGACTACAACCTGGTCTGGGTGCCACCGACCTATCTGTGGCCGGGCATCGTTGGTGGCTTGATAATGGGTGTCGGCTTTATCATCGGCGGTTTTTGCCCCGGTACTTCGCTGGTCGGTTTGGCAACCGGCAAACTTGATGCAGTGGTGTTTGTTTTTGGTGTGCTGTTTGGTATTTACCTGTTCGGGGAAACCGTTGGTTCCTATGCGGTTTTCTTTGACAGTTCCTATATGGGGCGCTTTACCCTGCCCGAGTTGTTCAATGCCAGTTACGGCGTGGTTGTTATCCTGATCGTTGTTGTGGCGCTTGCGCTGTTCGTAGGTGCAGAAAAAGTGGAAGCAATGGTCAACAAAAGGCCACAGCAGGTTCTGCCGGGCTGGAGCAAGCCGGCTGCAGGTGCGCTGGTTGCGTTGGCGGCAGTTGCGTTTGTGATCGGTCAACCCGGCAACGAGGATCGCTGGCAGGCGATAGCCGCTGAAAATCAGGCCAGGCTAGATAATCGTGAAGTGCAGATTTCATCTGCTGAATTGTTGAAGTACATGAACGACACGAAAATCAAGGTGTTGCCTCTGGATGTGCGGGACGAGCGGTACTTCAACCAGTTTCACCTGCAGGGAGCGGTTCACGTTCCGCTGGAAAAGGTACAGGAAAAGGCCAAGGAGTTGCAGTTTGAACTGGCCAATACGATTTTCGTGACCATCAGCAACGACGAGCTTGCGGCCACCGAAGCCTGGAAGATCCTTAAGGCCGAGAGCGTTCCGAACGTCTATATCCTTGAGGGCGGCATTAACTCCTGGTTGAACACCTATGCGGGTGACAGCCTTGCGGGGCTGGACAGGGTAGCGAACCCGCAGCCGGATCAACTGGCTTATCGTTTCAATGCTGCAACGGGTTCAAGACATCCTGCTGCAGAGCCGGATCCGCATTTTATCGACCTGAAATATGAACCCAAGGTGATATTGGAGCTTAAACGTGCGCCTACCAGTGGAGGGTGTGGGTAAGCGAGGGCTAATTCCGTCGTCCCGGAAGTGCGTGGCGTTATCCGGGACGACCTGA
>JBFFWN010000022.1:0-23054 GCA_041570235.1 Lysobacterales bacterium
ATTGACTTTGAGCCAGACAGCAGTGAATCTACACGCCTGAATATTGAACCGGCACGCGTCCGCTCAGGCCTGCGAGGAGTTCATATGAGATGGTCCCTGCCCTTGCCGCCACTTCGTTGACGCTGAGGTTTTCACCCCACAGTTCTACCGGATCGCCGGGGTTGATGTATTCAAGATCCGTCAGGTCGACGCATATCGCATCCATTGATACCCTGCCGGCAACAGGTACACGTTGACCATTGACCAGTACCGGCGTCCCACTGGGTGCATGGCGCGGGTACCCGTCACCATAGCCGATGGCGATCGTACCGATAACAGAAGGCCGTTTCGCCACCCAGTCGAGACCGTAACCGACCCCCTCCCCGGTTGCCACCTGCCTGACGGCGATGATCTCTGAGCACATTGTCATGGCGGGTCGCAAACCCACTGCGGGGCTGTCAAATGAGCCGGTGGGACAGCTCCCGTACAACATGATCCCCGGCCTGTTCCACCCGGCATGGCTTTCGGGCCAGAACAGGATGCCGGCTGAATTGGCAATACTCAGGCTTATGTTTTGTCCGCTGACCGCGGTCCTGATCAAATTCGTCTGCTTCTGAGTCATTGGCTCTGCCAAATCATCCGCACAGGCCAGGTGGGTACAAACAACAGGCTCCGGCCCCACATTGTCTGAGGCCAATAACCTTGCGTACAGTTCTCCAAATTCTTCTATGCCCAGGCCTAAGCGATGCATGCCGGTATCCAGTTTGATCCACGTATTGACCGGTTTGGGCAAGCTCGCATTCAAAACAGCTTCTACCTGCCCGGGTTGATGCAACATGATCCACAAATCACTTGCCGCAGCCTCCCGGATCTCCTCCGTTTCATTAACACCCTGCATAATCAATATGGGCTTGCGGATGCCGGCCTCGCGTAAAAGCATGGCCTCATCAATCATGGCCACGGCATATGCCGGCACCAGTGGCTCAAGTTTGCGGGCCACTTCAAGCATGCCATGCCCATAGGCGTTGGCCTTGATCACGGCAATGTTCTGTGAAGCGGGCGCCCGTTGGCAGGCCAGCCGGTAATTATCGGCAATCGCTTCCAGGTTCACATGAGCGCGGGTTGGGCGCATAAATCATTCCACCCTGGTGAAATCGAGGTCTTCGTAATCGTAATCGCCGGGCGTCAGTTTGGACATGGACATCCCGGTGACCGTGCCATCCATAGCGACTTCAAAATGGATGAATGCATCCGCTTCGAGTGAACGGTCGATCCAGCGGATCATAAATTGCTTGCCTTCAAAATGGGTCAGAGGGCCTAGCAGTTTCGGTGATTTTTCAGATGAGAAAACCAACTGGTCGTCTTCCAGTTTGATCAACACATCTCCGAACCAGGGGTCACGGTAACGGCCGACGAACCGGGACAGGTCAGAAACATCATGTGGTTGAAGTTTCCATTCCTCCCGTCCGGGCACATTCTCAAGCTTCTGCTGCGCCTCCTGTTCAGCCGCAGCCATTTCGTCAAGATGCATCTGTATCCAGTCCACCTGCTCCACCGGCATGAAAGAGCGAACAATGGTATTCATCACCGTGCTGCGTGCCGCCGAGCTGGACCCATTACTCAAATACACCACACCGAGCTCCAGTTCCGGGATCAGCACCATGTAGGATTTAAAGCCTGCCAGCGTACCGGTGTGTGAAACCTGCTTGAAACCATGCACGTCCGCCAGTCGCCAACCCAGCCCGTAGGCCTTGAAATGGGTCCGGTCCAACTCGAATTCGCGCTCGCTGACAGACCGCAATATATGTGGCTCCCACATTTCCCGGCTTTGTTCCTCACTGAACAGGACCTCGCCATCCGGCGTGACTCCACCTCTCAGCTGGACCCTGACCCAGGTCAGCATATCATCGAGGCTGCAAATAATGCCGCCGGCTGCCGCAGACTTGGGGGGCTGCGCCGGAATACGGTTGCGCTCGATGATGCTCAGCTCACCATCAATCACACCATGTGGCGTGGCCATATTTTTCATATGTTTTTTGGGGATTTTGTCAGCAAAACAGTGTTTCATGCCGGCCGGTCGCATCAGGCGCTCTTCCACCAACTGCCCCCAAGTTCTTTTACTGACACGCGGAATGATTTCGCCGGCGACGATATACAAAAGGTTATCGTAAGAATAATTTGTTCTGAAGCCGCCGGTCTGTTCAAAATAACGCAAGGCATGGATGACATCCCGGGTGGTGAACGAATTGGGCTTGGGCCATAACAACATATCGCCTTTAAACGGCGCCAGGCCACTGCGGTGGGTCAGCAGATCGGTGACGGTGAAATTGGCCGTTATCCATGGGTCATGCATGCGAAACTCGGGGATGTAGTCGATCACAAGACCATCCCAGGCGATGGTGCCGTCGTCGACCAGCGTGGCCAGTGCCGCGGTCGTAAATGCCTTGCTGTTGGAAGCAATGTTGAACAGGGTCCTGGCGTTCACCCTGTCATTTTTTCCAACTTCCCGAACACAAAAGCCCCTGGAAAAAACGACCTTGTCAGCTTTGATGATGCCGATCGCCATTCCCGGAACATCAAATTCTGTCATTGCCCGGTTGGCCAGTTCGACAACCCCGGCGTCGCTAATACCACCGCTATCCAGCGCCGATGCCGGTGAAGCCGCCAATGATAAAAATATGACCGGGATCAGCAGGGAAGCCAAGCGGCGCCCTGCTGCGATGGCAAAAACGAAAAATGACTTATCGCGCATTTGTGAAAACCTCATCTTTTAACCTTGGCCCATGGTGATGCAAAACCCGATCAGCCGTTGTTTTACAGGTAAATCAGGCTGACGACAAAGTAGAGCACCAGGGTTGTTCCGCCGGCAACCAATGCGTATGGCAACTGTGTTCTCACATGTTCCAGAAGGTCACAACCCGAAGCAATGGCGGATACCGCCGTGGTGTCGGATATCGGTGAACAGTGGTCACCGAAAATACCGCCGCCCAGAATGGCAGCCAACACCAGTGATGGTGGTAAACCCAATGCCTGGATCAGCGGCACGCCGATGGGAATCAGGATGGCGAAGGTTCCCCACGAGGTTCCGGTGGAGAATGAAATCAGCGCACCGGCCAGGAACATCATCGGCACAATCAGCGTCACGGGCAGGAACTCCCCCACCAGGCCGGCGATGAATATTCCGGTTCCAAGCTCTTTCAGACTGGCGCCGAGCGCCAGCGAAAAAAGTACAATGGTGACAAGCGGCAATAACTCGCCCATGCCTTCAAAACCGATTTTAACCAGCTTGACATGGCTGAAATCTTCACCTTTCATCATCATCACGTACGCCACCAGGCTGGCCAGTGTCACCGAATACAATACCGACTTTGATCCGCTGCCATTGGCCAGCACGCCATCACCGGTCCAGAACATAAACCCCACCATACCGGCCACCATCACGAAAAGCGGCACGAACATATAGGAAGGATGCGTGGCATTTACATGCAGATCCTCGGCGCTGTCCTCGTGTTTAATTGTGTCACTTGTTGCCAGTGGACCGAAATACCTGCCCGTCCAGGCCGAGAAAAAAACAATACCCAGTGTTACCAGGGCATAAAAATTCAGCGGCAGCGTTCCCCAAAGTATCTGGGCAGCCGGTTTTTCGAGTTCGTAGCTGCCCAGTAATGCCAGGATATAGGCACCCCAGGCATTCAGCAGGATAAGAATACAGACCGGTGCGGAGGTACTGTCGATGATATACGCCAGTTTTGCCCGGCTTAAGCCAAAGCGGTCAAACAGGCCCCTTGAAAGAATGCCGGCGGTCAATACACTGAGGTTTGACTCGACAAAAACCGCCAGGCCCACACCGGTCGTGAGCATTGATGCATGTCTTGCATCACGCGCTATACGACGGTTGATAATCGCATTGACCATGGCGGTTACCCCGCCCGACTGACGGATATAAGCCAGCAAGGCGCCAATCATCAGGCTGAATACAAGTATCCGCGCATTATCCTTGTCTTCAAGTACGGAAATGATCCGTTCAAGTGTAGACAAAGCCGCCAGGGGCAAATTGGACAACAGCGCGGACTGCTGCAGCAACTCCGCGGTAAAAATGGAAAGAAAAAGCGCCAGTATGACCTCGCGTTTCCACAGGACGACGACGATAGCGACTATCGGGGGCAGAACGGACAACCATTGCTGGGTCATGATTTTGTTGATCCTTGAGTGCAGGTACATCGCCGATCTCACAAACACGGATCAACTGTACACAACGCAATATATTCGTTTTAGTAATTATATATTCCTGCGAAACAGGCTTATAATCATATATTATTTTTTCCGTCCCCGGCGAGATTATCACCATGGCTTTTTTTGATTACCGTGAAGGACAACTTTACGTCGAAAGCGTGCCCATTGAAAAGGTGGCGAAGCAGGTTGAAACACCGGTTTACTGTTATTCCGCAGCCGCATTGCGCCACAATTTCCACGTGTATGCAGACCAGTTCAAGCCTGACAACTCGCTGATCTGCTTTGCCGTCAAAGCCAACTCCAACCAGGCGGTTATCGGTGAACTGGCCCGGCTCGGCGCCGGTGCCGACGTGGTTTCGGAAGGCGAACTCAGAAGAGCTCTTTTGGCGGGCATCCCCGCCAGCAGGATCGTTTATTCAGGCGTGGCCAAAACTGCCCGTGAAATGCGGTTTGCCCTGGAGCAGGGTATTTTCCAGTTCAATATTGAATCTGAGCCCGAGCTGGAGATGCTGAGCGAAGTGGCCTCAAGCATGGGTAAACAGGCGCCCGTCGCCTTTCGTATCAACCCGGATATCGATGCCCTGACCCATGCAAAAATCTCAACCGGAAAGGCCAGCAACAAATTTGGTATCCCCTGGACACGTGCAAAGGAAGCCTATGCCAGGGCAGCCAGCCTTCCCGGCATACGGGTACAGGGTATCGACATCCATATCGGTTCCCAGTTAACCCGCCTGGAGCCCTTTGAGGCTGCCTTCCGCTGTATAGCCGAGCTGACGGAACAATTGCGTGCGCAAGGACACGCAATTTCGGTGCTCGATATCGGTGGCGGCCTCGGGATTGACTACGGGGATGGTAGCGCGCAACCGCCCGCGGTCAGTGATTACGCAGCGCTGGCCAACAGCATACTCGGGAAGCTCGACTGCCGTATCCTGATCGAACCGGGTCGCTCGCTGGTGGGTGATATCGGCGTTCTTATCTCACGTGTCACCTATATCAAGGAAGGTGAGCGTGATCACTTTTTGATCATCGATGCCGGCATGAACGATTTGCTCAGGCCCAGCATGTACGATGCCTACCACGACATCATACCCGCCCGCCCTTCAAGTGGTGAACGCGTTCACTACCATATTGTGGGGCCGATCTGTGAAACGGGTGATACTTTTTCGCGCGACAGGATGTTGCCGCCCTTACGTGCTGGTGACCTGGTAGCGATCAAAAATGCCGGCGCCTATGGCGCGGTGATGGCGTCTTCTTACAATACCCGCCCGCTGGTTCCCGAAGTCCTGGTGGACGGCGATACCATCAAGGTGATACGCGCCCGCCCGAGCTATGACGAATTGATCGGAATGGATACACCCGACGGCATCTGAACCGGGCAATTCGTAAAAGACGCTACCAGCTGTCAGGTTTCCTCGACAGCCTTGCGGTTGAGAGCCAACAATTCTTTCGCCTTGTTATCCCGCTCGAGCAGCATACTGAACAAGACATCAATCACGTGCTGCTGCGATGCGGTAGAGATGATGTGAGGCGCCACAGCATTATCTTCCCGGCCGACCGAGAACAAACGTATATCGGCAAGAGAGCGTATCGGGTTGGCGCTGTATTGGGTCAGTGAAATGACGGCTGCTCCAACCTGTTTGGCCTGCTGTGCAATCTGTACCATTTGTGCAGTGTGACCGGAATATGAAAGTACAAACAAGGCGTCGTCTTCAGCAAGGGTAACAATGCTGGAGAGTTGGATATAGGCCGTGGTTTCGGCAATCACCGACTTACCGATCTGGACCAGCATACCGGCAAAACTGCGGGCAACCATCGAACTGGCGCCCTGGGCGATGATCTGAATACGCCTGCTGGTTTCCAGCACCTTGACCGCTGACACCAACCTGTCATTCGGATTCAACTCCATCGTTGTGATCAGGGCATCATTTTTAAGCTTATGAAGACGCTGTGAAATGCAGTCTGCGTGTTGATGACCGGCAAGCGGTCTTGCAGTTGAACGTTGGGCGCCTTCACTCATTATGACCGATTCGTGAATGGCCAGTTTCAGGTCGGTAAAACCGCGATAATTGAGTTTCTGGCTAAACTTGATAACACTCGACTGGCTGACACCAACAGAAGCCGCCAGGTTTTGCGAAGAGTAATCCCTGATCAGGGCGGAATTATCCAGGATGAAGTCGGCAATCTTCTTTTCATTTGCTGACAGTTGTGCACGCACAGCCCGCAGATTGACAAGACATGACATAGAAAGCAATTCCGTTTATCGACCCCAACTTTTTATAAATTAACACAGCAGAAGGAAAACTCGACAAAAAAATAATAAATTATTCCAAATTTCTTGCCTGGATACTGATTACGTCATCATACAGCCTTCTTTCAAAGCCGATGGAGAGCTGATCCTCACCCATCAACGGAAAAACATAGACGGGTTCAAGCTTCGCCTGCCACTGTCCGTCCTCTGATTTTGAAATATTTACCTCCAGGTGGCCGTAATGTTTACCGCCATCGATCAGCACACCATTCTGGTTGTATATTTCAGGCGAATCGGTATGTGCAAGGAACACCCGCTCGGGATTTTGAACATTCTCCGCCGGACCGCGCAACCCATCACCACCGATTCCAACATCCAGAAAATGGATCAACTGGTCAAATGTCCTGCCATCCCCTGTCGTTTCGATGCCCGCAACCACCGAATGCTCATACATTTCATCATGACCACTGAAAACGGCATCCACGCCGTATCGCATAAACAACGGCGTCAGCGCCTTCAGCGGCATCGAAGACAGAATGTCCTCACCCGGATTTTCACCCGGAGGCTGGCCATGAACACCGGAGGTATAGGGCGCCGAGTGAAACATCACGAAAGTAAATGCGCTGTTCTGCTGTGCCTTGACCAGTTGTTGCTCGAGCCATTGGTACTGTTCTGACCCCTGGTGCCAGTCGGGTGCATTGCCGCCATCATTTTCACCACGCAAGCGCCAGTTGGTGTCACGATCGGAACGATGCGGCAAGCCATCTGTGGGGTCCAGCACGATCAGGCTCAGCGGGCCGTACTGCATGGCATAGTAGCGCTCCGTGTGGGTCTGGTTGGCCGCTCCATTATCGGGAAGATCAAAATAGGTCAGGTATTTCAGTACCGAGCGCTCAGAGTCTTCAGTGCCGTATTTGCCCAGCTCGCCCGGTCCGCCAAAATAATCATGGTTACCCAGGGCCGGCAAAATAGCAGTGTTGGCCGCCAGGGCTTCGTTATGACGCCAGAACTCGTCCCAATCACGCTGTTCCCCGCCAGATTGAACCATATCTCCGGCAATGGCGACAAAACCGGGGTTTCTGGAGCGGATCACGTCCAGGTTATTGGCGTACCCAGTGGTTTGATCAAGCGGATACATTCGCAGGATGCTGGAAGCATCGATACCGGGCCAATGGGCGTGTTTTCCGGTAGATTCAGGCTCTGTTTCAGAGTCGGCGTAGACGATAAAACGAACACTGTCAGTTTCGGGGTCTACCGTTGAAAAGCTGCCACTCGACCTGTCCGCACCCTGTAAGACCTCGTATTCATAGCTGCCGCCCGCTTGTAAATCAGTGATGCGAACCTGGTGCAGATATGGCAGATCCACATCACTACAATAGTCCTCTGCGCAGTTTTCTTCCGGGTGATAGCCCAATGCATCAGCCTGCACCGGGCTGGATTCAAACAATACTTCCGTTCCAGCCGGCGGCCCTCCCATTTTACGAATTTTCAGCTGGCCGCGTTGCGCCTGGTTGCTGAGCCAGTTGATGGTCATGGCATCAACCGCCGGGTTTTGCAGATACGGTTTAATACGAAACCCGCAGCCACTGACGCGCCTGGCCATTGACGCATCATGGAGATAACCGCCCAGCCGTTTCAACCAGCCTGCCAGCCAACGGGCCTCATTTCGCTCAGGTGGCGCCAATTGAACGCGTAAACTCAGGCGATCAGCCGCCGCAGTCGAAAAACGTTGTAACTGATCCACGCACGCTCCGGGTTCGACAGGGGTTTCCAGCATCGTTTGCAATACCTGCAGCAGCCCCCAGCCCTGCCCCTGGTAACGTTCACGCGGGTTGATGCCAAGCCCCTTGAAATTATAGTAATCAATAACCGCAAAAAGGCCCTCCCGGCTGGCCATCAACTCCTGCAGCAATTGGTTGTAGCCTTGCTTTTGTTCAGCCGGAAGCTCAAGGTCCTGCCACCGCTGCCTGAACGCGGAAACAATATAGCGGGCCTGGTATAAACGCGTATCCGACAACCATTGCCGCAATTCGCTGAGTTCGGCCGAGGACCAGTCTTCGTCGAATTTCTGTTTGTTGGGCCAGGGTGCATCAAACGGCTCCAGTTCCCGTAGCCACGCAGGCATCGGAATATCGTCATCAACGGCCTTTGCGACGTAGGCCACCATGCTCGGAAACTGTTCGTCAAACGGCGCATCAACGCCTTCAGGGAACCAGATAAAATGCCCGATACCCATTGATGGAAAGTCTTCTCCTTCACCCCAATAGGTCAGCTTGTCGACCTGGCCACCGGTTTCGTTTTTGAAAATCCCCTTTGCGATCCAGTCGTAACCGGCATTACCCAAATCCGGCAACTGCAAATCCTGCACCTGCACCGATGGTGACAGCTGTTGTTCGGCTTGCCGGTTTGAAAACCACGACCATGCTGCGCCAAGCAACATCACGACCAGCGCTGTCAGGATTAAGCCTTGTTTCATCAATCGATGTTCCCTAAAACCACGCTGGTCAGCGGATGCATTCCAATATACTGATGTAAGCGGAGCAGATGTTCAAATCGTCTGGTAATACAGGTTCTGTGGATGGTTTGCCTGGGCAAAAAAGAACCACCGCTCCATCACCAGGCCAATATACTGGATCAGAAATGCTAAAAACAAGAGTGCAAGGGCACCGGGGCCCTGCCCGGCTCCAAGTAACACCATGCCAGGTGCAAGCAATAGCAGGGGAATGGGAAACACCAGCAACAGGAAGAGCCATTTGATGTTTTTGTATTTGCGCTTTGTCGCACCGTGAAAATATTGACGGGTATTAAACGAGCCGCCCATGGCGCCCTGCGCTTTCTGCTCGATATGCGTGTGCCGAATACCGATTGCCGTTTCCAGGGTGGAACGCGGTTTGAGCCGGGCATTTCGATACAGGCTTGCGAGCCTGCCAACCAGGGCAAACAGCGTCAAAACGATCGCCCAACCGGCAAACATGGCGGTCTGCGCCAAACCATGGGAAGCAGCGATTGCTGTTGCCAGCATAAATCCGGATGCAGCACCAAAAAGCGTGTAATTGATAACCGTCAGCGGTGTCGCCCACTCCTGCAGCATTTTAATGCAGGCGTAAATCATGCTGGTGCAAATAAATAATGCCAGACACAGGGTAACTGCTGCCGCACCCACCAGTATCGACAGATCGATTGCGATGGCATTTTGAAAAGTGAACAGGACAGGATTCCAATTGAGCCAATGGATCAATCCCCACAGGGCAACCGCCGCCATGAACGCCGGCAAAACGATCACCTCGCGGGACATCCAGGATGTCCGCCAGGCCGATGCCGCCCGCCAGGCGCGCCCCGGGCGGCCAAGATGAAAAAACGAACTGATCAGGCCGGCTATCAGCAATAGCAAGGCAATGAGACTGCCCATAACGTAGAAATCTGCAGGGTTGTCGTTTGGATAAACCCTGAGCACCGAATACAGGCGGCCGCTGTAAAGCGCGAGGAACAGTCCCTGGCCGGCTCCGATCAGCGTTGTCAGAAAAATTATGGAAAATGCAGGATGCATGATTCTGGCCTCTTGTTATTACCAACTCGTCTCATCGAGTGTGGGGTCACCGGTATCAGGCATCGGCTCGTGATGCTCATTTTTCAAAGGGTTGTCTGCACGCACCAATTGATCTTCATGTATGGTGATGCTGGCCTTGCGTCTCGGCAGATAGTGATTGGCCGGTTTTGTACCCCATTCGGGCATCAACTGGTAACCGCCATTCTCACGGATCAGTTCAGACACCTCGGAGTCCGGATCACCGACGTCACCAAATATGCGCGCCTCGGCTGGACAGGCCATTACGCAGGCCGGTTTGCGCTCACTTTCCGGTAAGGATTCATCATAGATACGGTCGACACACAAGGTGCACTTTTTCATGACCTTCTGATTTTCGTCCAGTTCACGCGCGCCGTACGGGCACGCCCATGAGCAGTAATTACACCCGATACACTTTTCCGAATCCACCAGCACGATACCATCGGACTCACGCTTGTAACTGGCGCCAGTAGGGCAAACCGGCACGCAGGGCGGGTCTTCGCAATGCAGGCAGCTCTTTGGAAAATGCACGGTCTCGGTGTTGGGAAACTGGCCAACCTCAAAGGTCTGCACCCGGTTGAAAAATGTGCCAACAGGATCCTTTCCGAACGGCATTTCATCACTCAAATATCCAGCGGTACCGGATGTATTCCACTCCTTGCACGAGGTCACGCAGGCATGACAACCGACACACACGTTGAGATCAATGACCAGGGCAAGCTGCTTCATGAACCGCCCCCCTTGCCGGCAAAATATGTCAGCCAGCGACTGGGTTTTCGATCCGTTTGCTGCCCTGGCAACGTGGGCATGGTTTCAAACTGTGGCGAGCTGATGGCCTCTTCCTTTTTATCCGCAGGATAAATTCTGACACGAACGTCATACCAACCGGCCTGGCCGGTGACCGGATCCGAGTTTGAAAGGTGATCGCCATCCGCCGATGCGGGCAGCTCTTCGCTGATCAGGTGGTTCAGTAAAAAGCCCTGCTGTGATTCATTGGCGTCCTTATCCAGCGCCCAGGCGCCCGAGGCCTTGCCGATGGCATTCCAGGTCCATACGGTACCCGGTTCTACCGCTTCCGAATAGCGACACAGGCAACGAATCTTGCCGTGCATGGATTCAACCCACATCCAGCCGCCATCCTCAATACCGGCATCGCGTGCAGTCTTGCTGTTGACGTGAAGAAAATTATAGGTATGGATCTGGCGTAGCCAGGCGTTTTGCGAATCCCACGAATGGTACATGGCCATGGGGCGCTGGGTGATCGCATTGAGTGGGTATTTTTCCAGGTCTGTCTGTTGCGCTTCCAACGGTGCTTCATAAAACGGCAGTGGGTCAAAATGCTTCTCCACCCGCGCCCGCAAGTGGTCTGGCGGTTGCCTGCTGTCAGATTTACCCTGCGCCGCCAGGCGAAATTTCTGTAACACCTCGGAGTACAGGTGAATATTTACCGGGTCCGTATAGCGGATCAGTCCATGCCGCTTTGCCCACTCCAGATAACCCTGGTTCCAGTTACGCATGTACTGAAACGAAGGCGGTAATTTGTAATGGAAGGCGCAGTTATTCTTCTCGTACATCTCCCATTGCTTCGGGTTTGGCTCGCCCTTCATTGCCTGTTGGCCATCCGCGCCGCGCCAGCCCGCCAGGAAACCGATACCGGAACCGGGTGCGGTCTCGTAGTTGATGACAAAATCAGGGTAGTCCTTGTACTTACGTCCACCCGCGGCATCGGTAAATGCCGGTAATTTCAATCTCGATGCCAATTCTATGATGACTTCCTGGAACGGTTTGCATTCGCCCGTTGGCGGCAGGACCGGGATACGCACAGAATCGCACGGGCCATCATATTCGGATATTGGCCGGTCCAGCATGGACATCACGTCATGACGCTCCAGGTAGGTGGTGTCCGGCAGCACCAGGTCGGCGAACGCGACGGTCTCGGACTGAAAGGCATCGGCAACGATCAGAAACGGAATCCTGTATTCGCCATCGTCGTCCTTGTCATTCAGCATCTTGCGCACTTCGGAGGTGTTCATGCTCGAGTTCCAGGCCATATTGGCCATAAAAAGGAACAGCGTGTCGATCCTGTAAGGGTCGCCCCGCCAGGCATTGGTAATGGCGTTTTGCATCATGCCGTGTACCGACAGCGGGTGCTCCCACGAAAAAGCCTTGTCGATTCTGACAGGGCTGCCATCATCGTTGACGAACAGGTCATCGGGCTCTGCCGGAAAACCCAGTGGCAAACCGTCCAGCGGCGTGTCGGGCTTTACCGCCCTCGGGTCATTCGGCGGCTTCGCGCATGGCGGTATCGGCCGCGGGAATGGCGCCTTGTGCCTGAACCCGCCGGGCCGGTCAATCGTACCCAGCAGACTCATCAGTATCGACATGGCTCGCACGGTCTGGAAACCATTTGAATGCGCTGCCAAACCACGCATGGCATGAAAAGCCACCGGATTACCGGTGACCGTTTGATGCTCATTGCCCCATACATCGGTCCAGGGTATCGGTAGTTCGATCTTTTCATCACGTGCGGTGATACCCATTTCATGGGCGAGGCGCCGGATGGTCTCAGCGGGTATGCCGGTGATCGCGGAAGCCCACTCAGGGGTATTTTCCGTGACCCTGTCGACCAGTAACTGGAAGGCGGTCTTTACCGGTGTGCCGTCATCCAGCTGGTATTCACCCAACAACAATGGCTCGGCCTCCGGATCCAGCGTCGACACCGCTCTGCCCTGCTTGCCATCCCACCAGAGCTTGTTTTGCGGATCAAAACAGCCCTCGTCATGTGGAACATCGAGGCGCACAAACATGCCATGATTGGCCGAAGCCTCATCCAGGTCTACCAGTTCGGCGGCGTTGGAATAGCGGGTCAAAAACGCCCGGTCAAACAGTCCCTGCTTGATAATTTCGTGAATCAGGGCCAGGAACAGCGCACCGTCGGTTCCCGGTTTGATCGGAACCCACTCATCTGCGATGGCCGAATAGCCGGTTCTTACCGGGTTGATCGAAATAAATTTCCCACCCTGCCTCTTGAAGCGCGACAACTGGGTTTTTAACGGGTTGGAGTGATGATCCTCGGCGGTACCGATCATGACAAATAATTTTGCACGTTCGAGGTCCGGACCGCCAAACTCCCAGAACGAGCCACCGATGGTATAGATCATCCCTGCCGCCATGTTGACCGAGCAGAATCCGCCATGGGCGGCGTAGTTCGGCGTACCGTACTGCTTGGCAAACAGGCCGGTCAGTGCCTGCATCTGGTCACGACCGGTAAATAGCGCAAATTTTCGTGGATCGGTGCTGCGTAAATTTGACAGGCGCTGTTCCATGATGTCAAAGGCCTTGGCCCAGCTGATTTCTTCAAAATCACTGTCGCCGCGGTCACTGCCCTGTTTTCGCAACAACGGTTTGGTCAGGCGGGCGGGACTATACTGTTTCATGATGCCACTGGAACCCTTGGCGCAGATGACACCCTTGTTCAAGGGGTGATCCGGGTTACCCTGGATGTAGCGAATCTCACCGTCACGCAGCGTGACACGTATGCCGCAGCGGCAGGCACACATATAGCAGGTGGTATTCTTGACCTCTACCTTACTTTGCTGATCAACTTTCTTTGATAGAGGATCATGTATCGGCTTGGACATGAAAACACACCTGCGGGAATGGTTATTTGAACATTAAGATATACTAATGTAACCCAAAAAACATCCCGCGTGACTAATTACATGGCGGTTTCGACCGCACCGTGCGGCCTAAACATCACTCTGCTGCAAGCCGATAATCAATTGGCGCGGGTAGCGCGGTTGTGAGACCAGATTCTCAATGCATTGAGCTGCTCGGACATGGTTTTGGACAACGGCACAATTCTGTAAATATTGTGAATGATGTCATCGTAGGTGAAGTCACGGTTATCGGTAAACGCATCAATACGGGCAGCCTTGACCATCTGTTCGATCTCCGCAGCCGTCCAGCCCTTGACGATACCCGCCAGGTGGTTGAGGTCAAACTGTTCAGGGTCACCGCCCTGGTCTTCGATATGAATACGCAGTATTTCCATGCGCGCCGGAACCTCGGGGAGATCAACGAAAAACAGCTGATCAAAACGGCCTTTTCGAATCATTTCGGGCGGAAGAATCTCAATCCTGTTAGCGGTTGCCGCAACAAACACATTGGGCGGTTTTTCCTGCATCCAGGTCAGGAAAGATGAAAATATCGTCATGTTGCCACTGGTGGCCGAGTCGTTCAGAAACCCGAAGCTATTTTCAATTTCATCGATCCACAACACCACCGGCGCCGCGTTCTCCGCCGCGCGAATGGCGCGCTCCCATGCAACCTCGGGCGAACCCCAGCCACCCGACATGATCTTGTTCATATCCAGACGGATACATGGCAGTTTCCAGACCGAAGGAATGGTCTTGGCGGCCAATGACTTGCCGCAACCGCTGACACCCATCAACAGGATACCCGCCGGCATCTTGATATTGGCGTCCTGTGCTTCCTTTGTGAATAGCTGTTTTCTCGAAATCACCCAGGCCTTGAGTTTATCGAGACCTCCGATCTTGTCGATATCAAAGGTCTTGGTGACCACCTCGAGGCAGTTCTCCTTCATCAGCAACTGCGCCTTGGCCATGTTGATCTCCATCAGTACCGAATCGATGTCCAGGTCCGATTCACTGATGATTTTGCGGAACAGGTCACGCGCCTCGTTCAGGGAAAGGCCGACCATGCCAGCTGCCATTCTTTCCAGCAGGTCCTCGCTGTATTCGCTGTCGTCACCCTGCTCGCGATCGATTGCGTGCAACAACTCCAGCAACTCTGAGGAATCGGGCAATGCGAGTTCAAACAGGAAAGCCTCCTTACCCAGTTGCGCTGGCAATACGTTCCAGGGATGCGACATCACCACAGAACCTTTGCGGTTGGCATAGGCGTCGTAGACATCACGCACGGCACGCACCAGGGCAAGATTGTTTTCAAAATGCACCGGCAGGTCCTTCATCAGGCATATCGCCTCGGACTGTTCGTGTATCAGGAATGACACTGCATCAACCGGGTCAAACAGTTTCAGGTCCTTGCCGGGACCGCCGGAAAACCCCATGGCTGCAGACCACTCCCAGACCGGCCGGTCATCACCAAACAATTCCCTGGAAGCATCTTCCAGCAATGCCTTGAGACGTTCTTCTTCCCAGGTGACCGCGTAGGCCACCGGCGTGCCTGCAACGATGGTGCGCCTCACCTGCTCCGCCGGAGTGATCATTCCTATTTCCGCCATTTCCGCTCTCTTTTTCACCAATAATTATCTGATCAATCATTACACAAACCCATTTGCGGTGAAAGACCATTGAACGGTTTAAACCGCTCAAACGTAATCCCGCTACACTGCGACACCTGTTCGAATATTGAGTTCTGCTAATTCAAGGCTATTCTTTGAATGCACCGCTTCGGTGCAAATTGATCCAAGTCATTGTTGAAAAAAAATTCCGCCGATATAGTTTCGCGCAACTGACGAGTGCGGGCGCCATGAAAACTGCCGCAAGGCTGATCAGACACGCTAAAAATAAAATGGCTGGTACTCTCACCAGGCATACCCGTGTGGGTTTCCAAAACAAGCGCGCCTATCTGCAGGAAGGCTGGGTCATCGCCAACCACATTCTTGTTTCCTTTCACGTGGCGTTTATTTCCTCGGTGCTGGCCATCCCCGACAGCGCAGCAAGCAGGGAAGCTGTCTTGCACTTTATTTTCCTGAGCCCGGAAACCATCATTTCAGCGTTATTTACCTATGCCGTCTTTCACTCGGCGATTGCGTTCCATGAACTTGGGCATTTTCTCGAAGCCGCCCGCCTTCGTGCATTAAGCGATTCCATTCAGAATTCCGTGGAGGAGCGTCTGGGCGCAGCCATAGGCTCCCGCTTCGCTTACCTGGTGCAGCTGTTTATTCGAATACCCTATGGCAAGGCAACCGGGATCAAGCGTGAAGGTCTGAATTATTACCCCGATGCGCCCTACAATCTCGCCGTCGCCGCAGCCGGCCCCAGGGCCAGCCTCTCGGTCGCCAGGCTGGCCTTGCCAACCGGGCTGGTGCTGATTGCTATCGGACTGACCCGGGACCTGGCGCTGGCGCTCAACCTCGGCCGGTTGCTGCTTGGCTTGGGAGTGGTCACCGGGCTCGACTTTCTGCTGGCAGACCCCGGAAAGTACCGTGAATTCCGCAAAAGAGAACGACAGGCAAGTGAGGCGGCAGCGGCATTGCCGAAGCCCGGTCGCTGGGCAGCCATGGCCGGTGAAGCGAAGGCCCGCATCGTTGAGCGATGTATGCAGGAGGCCACCCACCCGCGTATTGGAAAAGTCAGTGCGCCATGGCAGTTCAGAAACTGCGGCATGGGCGGACGACACACCGAAAAAGAATACCCCGAATCCAATATCAGCATGCAGGAGGCCATGTTCCTGATCATCGGTGCGCTGGATTCGCAGGAGGCGCAGGAAATGACCGTGCGTCTGCAGAACCGTCTGAAGGAAATCCTCGAAAAGGCCGAGGGTTGTCGTGTTATGGGCATCGGCCTTGAGGGAGGCCTCGCGCCTTACGTGGACCGCGGCGAATACGAACTGCCCGAATTGCGTCTGTGGATGATGATGAAACAGACCATTGAGGAGTGCGGTTTTCGTCCCGGTATCGACGTGGCCATCGCGCTCGACCCCGCCCTGTCCGAACTGGAAATCGCATACCGCGAGGAGTTCGACGTGCCCGACAGCATCGGCATGTACCTGTTCTGGCGCGATCACGCTAAAAAAGTCATGGACCGGGACGCTGTGCTGGCCATCTACGAGCAGGCCATTAGTGAATATGACATCCCCATTCTTTCCATCGAAGATGGTTTCTCCGAAGACGACCATGAGGGCTGGCACAAGTTACTGGAAACTCTCGGAGACCGGGTACTGGTTATAGGCGATGACCTGGTAACCACCAATGACCGCACCATCGAAATGGCCTCGAACAAAAAGCTGATCAATTCAGTACTGATCAAGGCCAACCAGATTGGAACGCTGTACGAAACACTGCTGGCCGTGCTTGTCACTTTGGGCAAAGATCTGAACCTGATCGTTTCTCATCGATCCAAGAGCCCCAATGATGACATGGAGGCACATATCGCGCTGGCCACCAACTCGCTTGGCCTCAAAGCCGGAGGCGGTGCAAATACCGAGCGACTGGTCAAATACCAGGCGGTCACAACGCAGATGGAAAGGGTCATGGAGGCCCGCGTCGGAGATCCGGAAGTACCGGAGAATGCACTGGTTGAACGTCTGCGTGCACGGGAAGAACCGACCAATGCCGGTATTCCCACTGTCGGTGTTGATCTTGAATTGTCGGTTCCAGGCGCCAGGCCGGATCAATGTGTCAGGCTGGCCTTCCACGGCGCGACCCCGCTGGGAACCTCATCCGGTACGGGTGAAGCCGTGCATCTTATCGATGCGGTGTTCGAGCAGGCTGAATACACTGAAGCCGTTCAAAGGCACTCTGACCTGTTAAAAGAGGTGGAACCCGGTGTGTTCTCATTTGAGGAAAGGGTGACCCGCAAACAGGTTGAAGCACTCGGGGACAAGGGCTTACTGTCCCTGTTCAAACGCACACAACGATATAACGGCAAGGGCTGCCTGAATGCCGTCGATCACGTACACGCATTTGCCGCCCCGCTTTTTGAAAAACAGAACATCGCAAACTGGAACCTTTTTGATATCGACCATGCCCTGCTGCAATTGGAAATGTCGACGGCGAAACGCCGTGGCAAGCACCCGGATGACGCTGGTCCGGAGGCAGATGTTCAGCTGATGCAACGCAAGCAAAACCTTGGCATGAATGCCATCCTGTCAATTTCACTGGCAGTGGCACGGGGTGTCGCCCACGTACGGGGGCAGGAGCTTTACGAATTTTTGCGTGAGGAAATGCTCGTCATCATTGAAAGGCTCGCAGCGGATCATGGCGTCAGCATTGAGGGCAGCCGTTACGAAGACTACCTGGGCGCCCTTCGCGAGGTAAACGGCAGGCTCGAATCACAGGGGATTGCACTTTACGCGGCATTGCGCGAGGTGACCGGCATTTACCTCCCCCGGGAAAAGAAAAGCAAGCAAAGCGCACCTTATGCTTCATTCCAGGGCCTTAGCGTCAAGGAGGAAAAATCCTTCAGCGCAATGGAACAAAAATACATCAGCAGTCTCAACCGGGCGCTGGTGGATTCGTATCTCAAGCCTGGCAGTCGCGAAGACCATGAGCGCGATTATATCCGTAGCCTGCGCCTTTACCTGCAAACCATGGGTTACCTGAGCCGGCGTTACAGGATGTTCGAAATTGCAAACCACCGGATTTTCAAAACCAGCGACTCCCTGATCGTGCCTTACGATGCGCATGGCTATTTAACCATATACGCACTCAAGGAAGACTCAGATGCCATCATCAGGCAGTTAAGGATTCCGCACGGCACACTGATCACCGATGCCCTGATCACGGGCTTGGCTGGACTCGAAGGCGATGTGGTCGACCTGGAAAGGGAAATCTATCATCTGCATATTGAGGATATGCCGACCATCCAGGTCGCACGCCTGCGGGACCTGGCGCAGTTGCTGAGACGACTGAACAACTGTGGCAGCCGTCATGAAGCGGTCTACGTATTGCGCTTCCTTGTTGCCCGTTTGTGCAGCAGTTCCTACCGGGGCATGCCCGGCGCCAAGAACCTGAAACCGGAGATCACCCGGGTAAGGCAAGAACTGGCGGAGTTTATGAATGGCCCGTTTGCCGAGCGCTTGCGCCTGCCGACCAGCATCCTCGTGCGCAGCATATCGGGCCTGGTATCGCAGCCAAAACTCATTGATGAGGTCTGGCAGGACACCATTGATCTTTCCGAGGTTCATGTACGCGGCAGCACCGTCACCAATGAAATCCGGCGTAGCACCCACCACGCAATGGGCAAGCACACGTTGAAACTCGCGCGTGCCTACCTTCAGTGGCTGGAAACAGGCCAGGCAGAGTTTCCTGAACCCGATCGCGAAGTTCCTGGCCCCGCCGATGAAGATGCGCGTTCCCAACCACAGGTTTTAAAGCTGGTTCAACGCATCGTCAGCGACCTGGAACAATTATTGGGCAGTTCCCAGATTTCCAACCGGCTGGGCGAATGGCGTGACACCTATGCGATGGAACTCTTGCAATGTGAGTCCACCAATACACTGGAAGAGGAGCTTGAATCGCTGGTCACCAAGGGCATCCAGGCATCAAACCGTTGGGTGTACCAACACCGTTTACGAAGCCTCTCCAGCAAGTTACGGGATGGCAATTGGACGGAACAGGCAAGTGCTCCGCTTGAATCGGCGCTCCGCACCTTGCAGGCATCATTACCTGGCACGGAAGGCTTTTCCGCTGAAAAAGCGGAGCGCGAGGCGCGCGCGGCAGTCGGTGCATTTATCAACCGCATACGCTTCGATCACCAGGATGCATTGTTTGGCGCGCTCGATGAGTTAATAGATTTATACCGGGGCAACAACCAGTTTGCGGCCTTTGAACGCAGTTGCAGTCTGCGCCGTGAGCTCGAATCCCTGGTCGGCAGCGGCGCTTTTACGAGTCAGCGTTACCTGTTGCACCAGCTTGACTGCATACTCGAAGAACTCGGGTTTTTCGCCCTCAGGCACGTTGCCTCCGGTTACCAGGAAAATGGCGTTGCATTGCGGGAATGCCTGAATATCGTTCATCTTTGCGCCGGCAATCTTGATCTCGATGGACTGTTTTCACGCGAATTATGGGACCTGTCCAGCATGCTGGTTAACCCCGCCCGCAAAACGTCCGAATTGCTGGATGTGCTCGAGCAAATCCAGCGTAACTATCACAGGCTGGTTCACCGGGTCAGCAACGCGTACGAGGTCATGGCTGAGCACCTCGGTTATGGCGCGGACGAGATGCGGGCGGTGCTGGCCAACTTCCAGCGCACCATGCACGACCTCAACAGCCTGGTGCACTTCTCAGACCTGGCCCGCACCTACCTGTCAGAACAGCGACGCAGATCCGACCATCCAGGGCCTGGCACCTGTGACCATGACCCCTGGGACTTCATCCACCTGTCACATGATGAAGATATCAAGCGCAGGGTGGAAGACCGCAGCGCCGCCAGTTTGCAGGAGCGCTTTGGCGGCAAGGGCAGCGGCCTTATCTACATTTCCTACCTCGGTATTCCCACGCGCGATGGTTTTATCATTCCCACTGCCCTTCCCCGTCTGAACCTGCATAAGAATGAAAGACAGCTGTTTGAGACCCAGGTGATAGAGCATGTGCGCATGCTTGAAAAAGACATCGAAATCAATGAAGGAAAACGTCTGAAACTAGGCAACCCCGAGGCTCCTTTGCTGCTTGCGGTACGCGGAGGCTCGGTATTTTCAATGCCAGGAATGCTGGCGACCATGGTTTTTGTCGGCATGACGGATGCAGTGGCAGAAGCCCTGGCGGTCGAGGATGAATGGTATGCCTGGGATGCATTCCGGCGTTTTCTCGTATCATTTTCAGGCGCGGTTTGGGACCTTGACCTTGAAGCACTGGACCTGGTGGAGAAAGCCAAGCTCCGTCATGGCGTGGCTTTGAAAACAGACCTGCCTGGCGCGGCCATGCGTGAGGTGACAGAGCACACCAAGCATGCCATTCGTGAAGCGGGCTACGGCGTGGAACTCGATGCGCTGATGGTTGATGCAGAATTACAGTTGCTCACTGCCCTGAGGGCGGTTCATTTATCCTGGGATCGCAAACGGGCCCGGCAATATCGCAAAATCAAACATCTCAGCGAGGGTTGGCATACCGCTGCCACGGTTCAACACATGGCTTCCGGCAACCGCACCAACCTGCAGAAACTGCAACCGGGCATCGATGAAATGGGGATTTCATTGACCGGCGTGATTCCCAACACGAGGATGCGCGCGACAGGTTTCAGGGAGTTCACCGGAGACGTCAAGTTCAGTGCCTGTGGCGATGACCTGGTAGGCGGCATCACCGCAGCCAAATCGTTTGAACCGGTACAGACACTGCACGCCCTGGCTCCCATGCTTGAACGAAGACTCAATCATGTCAGCGCAAGGCTGCGACGGTTCCTGGGTTCCGATGCCGAGATTGAGTTCACTGTGGAACGCGGAGTGCTTAGCGTGCTGCAGGCCCGCAGCGCCCAGATGGATGTGCATCACAACCCGACCGCTTTCAAGTCGCCCGGTCCACCGGCCGGTCGAGGCATCGGTATAGCCGGTGGTGCTTTCCGCGGCGTTATCGCCTTCAACTCGGATGACCTTGACCGGCTAAAGCCAACCATCGAGGACAGAAAGGATGAGATTGATGGCATTTTACTGGTGCTTGAAAACCCTGTGCCTGATGAGATTCCATTGATCCTGTCCGTGGGCGGCCTGCTGGCAGCGCGCGGAGGCTCAACATCTCACGCCGCGGTCTGTGTACACGGTATAGAAGACAAAAGTTACAGCGCGGTACTCGGTGTATCAGAATTACATGTCAAGGCGGATGAAGCCACCCTGGTCAGCGCAGACGGTGAAATGCGACATGTGCTGCATGCCGGCGACGTATTGTCGATACATGGACAGACGGGTGAAGTTTTCGTCGGAATCCGAGAAGTGGTAAGCATTAAAAAAGGCAAACAGGCTTCTGATGTTTCGTGACGGTAATTGTGATAAGTCTTGCATCGTTCGCAACTGATCAGGCCCCACCTTGGATAATCAAAACCAGCCCACGATGGGCCACGCATTTCCTTAGTGATACCTGTTTACAACGGCGGTGCTGACCTGTGCAAATGCCTGGCTAAAGCGGCCCAATCTGCCGAAACCTCACCACACTTAATACCCCGGACGTTTTCGGTGTAACTTTCAAAAAAATACTGTAATGCAGGCCATATCATGCAACTTTGCTGTCGGTTAAGATAAACGGCTTAATACACCGGAGTGAATTTTGTGGAAAAACTGACCGCTATCCAGGCAAGGGTTTTGGGTTGCCTTATGGAAAAGAAAGAAAGCACACCCGATCAATACCCGTTGACCCTGAACGCCCTGCGTAACGCCTGTAATCAGAAAACCTCGCGATATCCTGTGGTCAATTACAGCGAAGGCGAAGTCGGTCACGCCCTGCGTGAGCTTGAGAGCATGGATCTTGTACGCGAACACTGGGGCGCGCGGGTTGCCAAATACGAACACCTTGGCAACAAGGCACTGAACCTCTACAGCCAGGGTATCGCGCTGATCTGTACGCTGCTGTTGCGCGGACCACAAACGTTGGGAGAATTGAAATCTCACAGCCAGCGAATTTTTGCTTTCGATGACCTCGACGATGTGCAATTTGCGCTCTCGCACCTGCTTGAGCGTGATCCGCCACTGGCGATCGCACTGCCCCGTCAACCGGGTCAGAAAGAAGGCCGCTATGCTCACCTTTTATGCGGCGAACCGGATATAGCCGAAACTCCCCAGCGTGCAGCATCGGTCCCCGCAGGCGGTTTAAGCGACCGGGTGGCCGAACTTGAGGCGCAACTTCAGGAAATATCGGAGCGTCTTCGCATTGTCGAGGAATCCCTGGAACCGTGAGCATGAAGACTCATAGCAAAAAGGGCAACAACGCGCGTCGATACGGCGGGTAATCCTCAAAATTCTGTTGGTACCAGCGATGATGTGCAAGCGCCCGGGGTACCAGGTTCGCCATCGTCCAGATGGCAAACACCCACCCTGCCAGCGACCAGCTGGCAATGGCCCAACCGGTCCACTGAATGATTTCGCCGAGATAATTGGGACATGATACCCAGCGGTAAAGGCCGCCAAAAGGTACCTGGTAATTCCCTCCACCCACTCTTTCAGCGCTCAACCTGGCCAAGGTCTTATCCGATATCTTGTTCAGTACCATACCGCCAAAAAACATCATCACACCAACGATAAACTGCGGACTGGCTAACCAGGCTGTCGTGTATTTATCCGCCTGGGATGCAATCGACCAGGCATTCAGGTAACCATTGGTTGTGTTGAATACTACTG
>JBFFWN010000023.1:0-22720 GCA_041570235.1 Lysobacterales bacterium
AATGATCTCGCTGAAAAGATGAATGGTGGGTATGCGCGGATCACCGGATACCCGCTTGGGGGCAACCACCTCTTTTTTTACCTCGGGCGCACTGCCCTGAAACCCCAGTAAAAACAGGTTGGCGACAACAAGGCTGATAACGATGATTCTTAACATGAGCGCATTATAACGATGTTTTGTGCAAACTCACCTCACCCGAATGCAGGCTCAGTGTTTCTTTTCCGGTATCCAGCAACAGGGCGCCGTTTTCATCGATGCCAACCGCGGTTCCCAGTATTGATTGGTTTTTTGCATAAGCGTTGATCACCCGGCCATACAGGCCGTCCATTTGCTGCCAGTATGGCCGAAATGGCTCAAAGCCCTGTGCGGCAAACAGGGTCAGATCTTGCAGCAGGGCCTGCAACAACAAGCCGGCAAGCCGGTTTCTCGAAAGCCCCGGCAAGTGTGATGCAAGGTCCGTCCAGGCCTGGTCTATCTCGGCCGTTTGCTCGGTCTCGGGCATGTACACATTGATACCCACGCCGATCACGGCATGGCATGGCCCGCGGTTATCGCTTTGGATATCCACCAGGCATCCCGATAATTTCCGCCCATCCAGCAACAGGTCGTTGGGCCATTTCACACGATGCCCTTCCAGCCCTGCGCCACCCAGGGCCTTGGATACGGCCAGGGCAACCACCAATGGCAGACAACCCAGTTCGGCCAGCGGATTTTGAAATTGCCAGCCCAAAGAAAGATAAATGTTTCTTGCAAAGGGCGAAACCCAGCGGCGCCCGCGCCTGCCCCGGCCCGATGACTGGTGCTCTGCGAACATGGCAAAAGCATGCCTGTCCTGCTCCGGCATGCGTTGTAAAGCCGAGCTGGTGGAATCCAGCGTCTCTTCTACCTTGACGGCTTTCAGCATGCTGCGGGTTTCTGCATCCATTGAAGATGTGATCAACGGGGCATCCAGCAACTCGATCGTCTCGTGCAGCACAATTTCGCCGGCTGCATTTTCTTCGATACTCAAACCCAGTTGCTTAAGGTGTTGCAGATACTCAACGATGGTTTCAGCATCGCAACCCGGTTCGCGGCTCAGCTGCGCGCGGGTAAGCGGCCGCGATTCGGCCATCAGGCCCAACAGGCGTTTTACCGGGGGAAAACTCTCAGGGGGAAAACTCATTTTACGGAGCGGTTCACGATGCGATCAGGGTGACCTGTTTCATTTCGATTTATTTTTGGGCGAAAAAATATGGATGCGTTCAAAACGGCTTTCCTTGCCGCCCAGCAACCGCTGTACATTTTCACGATGGGTGAACAACAAAAACAGTGCCAGTATCAACGAAAACATCAATAACGAATCGTTGTTCATCGCCCACGAAGCCGGCACCAGGCTAAACCCTGCCAATATGGTCGAAAGCCCCACGTAACCCGTCATGATCAACGTTATCAGCCAGGTGATCAGCAATGGCAACAGCAACCAGGGCTCGATTACGATCATGGCGCCGACAGCGGTCGCGGCGCCCTTGCCGCCCCTGAACCCATGCCATATGGGAAAACAGTGCCCGACAACGGCCGCGAAACCGCAGGCCATCACCACGGTGGCCGGGTTCACATCAGTTGCCGAACCAAAAAGGCTCAATCCCGGAATCAGCCACGCAGCCAAAAAACCCTTGCCCACATCAATAATCACAACACCCAGCGCAAATACCAGGCCCTGGGTGCGAAACGCATTGGTGCCGCCGGCATTACCGCTGCCCTGCGCCCGAATATCCACCTGCCTGAACTTGCCAATCACCAGGCTGCCCGAAACCGAACCCAGCAGGTAAGCCAACACCATTTTTATGATCAAATCAGTCATATGTGCATTGTCACCGTTTACCCCGGCTCAGTTCAACTGATCGGGCTGCGGAATAAACGCCACCACCAGGCCACCGGGGCCAAGGTGTACCCCCAGGGCAGGACCGGCCTCGGTAATATGGCAGGAATGCACCCGCGGGTGCCGGCCCAGTATAAAGCGGCGTAACTCGTGCGCCCCATCCGGGTTGGCGCCATGGGCGATCAACACGCGATAACTTGTATCCCTTTGCATTTTTTTCAATGCAACCTTGCCCAAGGCCGCGGTTTTAATACCAAGGCCGGTGGCTAAACCCGCCAGCCCGAACTTGCCCTTTCTTGCCGTCATCAATGGGCTGATATGCAAAAACTCGGTGATTTTTTTTACAAACGATGGCAACCGCCCGCCGCGTTCAAGGTAGGCAAGATCATCCGCCATGGCAAAGGTGTGGCAAAGCGGCTGAAATTCGGCCAATAATTGTTCGATGTCATCCAGCGACATGCCCTGCTTGGCGGCTTCCGCGGCTATTATGGTCAACAGGCCTTCACCGCAGCTGCCGGTTTGCGTGTCAAACACCCGCACGCGGCCATCAAAGCGCTCGGCGGCCGAGCGCGCCGCCTGCGTCGTGCCGCTCAGCTCTGTCGATAGCCCCACCGACATCACCTGGTAACCATGCCCGGTTAACAGGTCATACTGACGGACAAAGTCGCCCAACGGGGGCTGTGATGTTTTGGGTGCTTCGCTTGATTCCTGCAGCATCTTATACAGGTCGGCCGGCATCAGTGATACATAGTCGATGTACTCGGTGGCTCCAAAGTTCAGCCTGGCCGAAACCATGTGTATGGCCAGCCTTTCCTGCTCTTCAAAGGGTATGTCCGCACCCGAATCGGTTACCACTGCCACCTGGCCGGTGTGGTTCATCAGCCTCACCTGGCGCTGCATGTCATCGGCCTTTTGCTGATGCAATTCGCCAAACTGCTCACACAGCAGGTAAACATCACCGGGGTTATTCACATGGATATGTACCCTGATGCGGCTTTGCCCGCCAGCCACCACCAATGAACTGCAATCCAGGTGCTGCAGTTGCTGCATGATCTTGCCGCGGTCCAGTTTATCGCCTTCGATAATGCACTCGGTGCAAAAGCGGTGTTCGCCGGCATCCACCTCCATCATCGCGCTTTGGCTTACTGCCGGGTCTTCGGCTTCAAATAAAAACTCCTCGCTTGAGCCCTCTTCAATAAACGACCAGATGCCGTCCAGCAAGTCAACAAAGCCCTGGCCGCCGGCATCAACCACACCCGATTGTTTTAGCACGGGCAGCAACTCGGGCGTGCGCGCCAGCGACTCCTTTGCACACTGCACGCCATATTTAAACAGCTCACCGATATCACGGGTGCCCTGTTTTACCTTTTGCTGCAAACCGGTGGAAAAATCTTCCAGAACGGTGGGCAGGGTGCCGGCCACCGGCTCCGACATGGCGGTCCAGGCCGCCACTGCCCCTGCCCTGCTGGCCTCTGCAAGCTCGCTGGCGCTCAACCGTGCCTGCTCTCCCAGGGATTTGCTGAAGCCGTGAAAATACTGCGCCATGATGGCCCCGGAATTGCCTCGCGAGCCATCCAAAGAAGCCCTGGCAACGCGCTGCATCAGTTGCTTTATCGACAAATTCTCAGCCGAGTGAATGGCCTCTTCCACCACTTTTAAACTGAATGCCATGTTGGTGCCGGTGTCACGGTCGGGCACCGGAAACACATTCAGGCGGTCGATATAATCACGACGCTGAAAAACCCGTTGAATGCCGGCGCTCAGGGCCCTGGCCAAACGGTTCGCATCGATATAGGCAATGGCTTCGGTCATCCGGGTTCCAGCAATTGATCTGCATTGGAAAGTCTAGCATGCAGTGTGATAAAAGTTCATGCATATCAGCCCGGCGCCTGACCCGGTAAATGGCGAAAATGGCCTGATTGTGGCCAATTTATCAACCGCATCCTGATCGGCCGGGTACTGCGGATTTCGCCCGGTATTGGCAAGCCTGCCTGCCAATATTGCACAGCGCCAATGTATGCGCGGGTTCAGGCGGTTTTATCAAAACTGTTTTTGCCCGGTCATGGCTTATGGCACATTTGGCATGGAAACTGCATCGTTACACTTAGCGCACGACAGGAGAAAACCATGCAGAGCGACACATTTTTTGAAAGCGTTAAAAGAAACTTAAACGGTGAACCCGGACAGCCCATCGTACTGGGTGTTTGCAAAACACTGGCTGCACGGTTTAACCAGGAAGTCTGGCTGATCAGGCTGGCCGCCATTGTGCTGGGTGTCATCTACACCTTTGCCACGCTGGTCGGTTACATCCTTCTGGGCCTGTTCATGGAAGAGACCTCCTCCCGCACCAAGAGCCTGTTTGAAGGACTGGCCATCTGGTTCAGGGAGATTCTCGAAAAGATCGGCAACAAGTTCAATGATGTATTCGGCGACGATAATTCATCAGACAGAAACCGCAACCTGTAAATGATCAACTGCCCGGTTGCCTGAAACCGGGCTTGAAAACACATAAGCCGCCCGTGCTGTTGCCGGGCGGTTTTTTAATGTTCACTCTTTTAAAAATGCACCCAGGTCATCCAGGTCAAACGGCCACGAAAGTTCCTTACCCGTGTCCGTGCGTTTGAGCACCGGTATGCGCACGCCGTATTGTTCGAGCAGGTCTTCATCGGGTTCGATGTCAATTTTGCGATAGCGCGCCATCAACCCCGCTTGCAGCATGATGCCCTCCGCTTCCTCGCAAAGGTGACAGAACTCGGTGTGGTACAGAATCAGCCCGGTCATTAGCTTTATCCTTTGTTTTTGCACTTTTCAGGTTAGAATCATCGTTTTTCAGCGGGAAGCATGACATGGCTGTCAGCGTTTTTGAATTATTCAAGATAGGAATCGGTCCATCCAGTTCACATACCGTTGGCCCGATGCGTGCCGCCCATACCTTTGTTCAGCGTCTTGAAAGCGCCGGGGTGCTGACTAAAACCCGGCGGGTGCAGGTCACATTGTTTGGTTCACTGGCCTTTACCGGGCGGGGTCACGGCACCGATAAGGCCGTTATCCTGGGGCTTTCCGGGCAGTTGCCCGATACCATCGACCCCGACCTGGTCGATGGCATGTTGCAGGAGATCGAATCAAGCTCGGCCATACAGCTGCCCGGTGAACACCGCATCGGCTTTAATGCAAAAAAAGACCTGGTATTCAACAAGCGCAAAAGCCTGCCGCATCACCCCAACGGCATGCGTTTTACCGCCTTCGATGCCGATGATAACGTGCTGCTCGAACGTGATTACTACTCGGTGGGCGGCGGTTTTGTGGTCAGTCACGATGATGCCGAATCCGACAGAATCGTCAAGGATGAAACCCCGTTACCGTACGAGTTCAATAGTGGCGACGAATTGCTGAGCCTGTGCAAGCAACATCAGCTGCGTATCTCACAGGTCATGATGGCCAACGAACTGACCTGGCGTGATGAGAAAACCGTCCGGCAGGAGCTGTTGAAAATATGGGATGCCATGCAGGCCTGTATCGCCAGGGGGTTTGTCCAAACCGGCATCCTGCCGGGCGGGCTGAACGTAGAGCGCCGCGCCCCTGCCCTTTTCCGTGAATTGAAAAACTCGGATCCCGAGGCCAGGCAGGATCCATTAAAGATTATCGATTGGGTAAACCTGTACGCACTGGCTGTAAACGAGGAAAACGCCTCCGGCGGCCGCGTGGTCACCGCACCCACCAATGGTGCGGCGGGGATCATTCCGGCGGTTGGGCGTTATTACCAGAAGTTCGTTCCAAACAGCAATGAGGATGGCATCATCGAGTACCTGCTCACCGCGGGCGCGATCGGCATTTTATACCTGCTCAACGCTTCCATCTCGGGCGCCGAAGTCGGTTGCCAGGGCGAGGTGGGCGTGGCCTGCTCAATGGCCGCAGGTGGCTTGACGGCCGCCATGGGCGGCTCCATGGGCCAGGTTGAAAACGCAGCCGAAATCGGCATGGAGCATAACCTGGGCTTAACCTGCGACCCCGTGGGCGGACTGGTGCAAATTCCCTGTATTGAACGAAATGCCATGGGGGCCGTCAAAGCCATAAATGCACAACGCCTCGCGGTGCAGGCCGAGGGCAAACACAAGGTTTCGCTGGATAAGGTGATCAAAACCATGCGTGATACCGGTGCTGATATGAAAAACCGCTACAAGGAGACCTCACGTGGCGGCCTGGCCGTCAATGTAATCGAATGTTAAAGCCTTTTCGCATCGCATATCTGCTCGCCTTAGCCGGCATGTTTGTATTCACCGGCATCCAGGCCGGTGAGCTGTACAAATGGCAGGATGAAACCGGCATCTGGCACTTTAGCTCAATGCCGCCGGATCACGATGAAGGCTATGTGACGCTGGATATGCCAGCCGAGAACAATCCACTGGCAACACTGCGCAAACTGGGCACTCAACACGAACCCGAATATTCTGCCATCAACCACACATGGGGCCCGGTAGAATTAATGATCGAGCTGCAAGATGCCGAAAATGTTATAACCGACCCACCGCTGCCGGCCAGTTTTACGGTGCCCGGCCAGGCAGAGAGACGCCTGTTGAGTATCCGGGCAATCGACCCCCACCAGGGTTTCAGCTACCGCCTGTCCTACAAACAGATGGTCGGGCCGCCACTTGAAGCCTTACCGCCGGAATTCGACTACTACCCGCCGTTTCCAAAAGGCATGCAATTTCCTATTTCGCAGGGTTTCGATAACGATATTACCCATAACGAAGTGCCCAACCAGTATGCCGTTGATATCGTCATGCCCATCGGCACGCCTGTGCTTGCTGCCCGTGGCGGCACGGTGATCGAGCTGGAACAGGGTTTTCGCGACGCCGGTGAAAGCAACAAATTCCTGGCGCGCGCCAACCTGATCAGGATCCTGCATGACGACGGCACCATGGCCGTTTACGCCCATTTGGATACCAACAGCGTCCGTGTGCGGCGTGGCGCAAAAGTCAAACAGGGCCAGTGGATTGCCAATTCGGGTAACACCGGTTACAGCAGTGGTCCGCATCTGCACTTTGTGATTCAGCTCAATGCCGGCATGTCGTTACAATCGCTGCCGTTTCGCTTTGTAGCCGCCGATGGCCGGACCCTGACACCCGAAAATCGCTCGGTGATTGATGGCGTACTGCCAAATTAATGATGAACCTTTATACGCTTCTGTTAAAATCCGCTGATTAAATAACCAGCCTGGTTTTCATCCAATGTCAGAACTGCAAAAACAAATTGCCCGCAGGCGCACGTTTGCCATCATCTCTCACCCGGATGCGGGTAAAACAACGCTAACCGAAAAACTGCTGTTATTCGGCGGAGCGATCAAGATGGCGGGCGCGGTCAAATCAAAACGCGCGGCCAGGCACGCGACCTCGGACTGGATGAAACTGGAGCAGGAGCGCGGCATATCCGTGACCAGCTCGGTGATGCAGTTCGACTATAAAAATTACATCGTCAACCTGCTGGACACACCCGGTCACGCCGATTTTTCGGAGGACACCTACCGCACCCTGACGGCAGTCGACTCGGCCCTGATGGTGATCGACTGCGCCAAGGGCGTCGAGCAGCGCACCATCAAACTGATGGAGGTCTGCCGCCTGCGCCAGACACCCATATTCACCTTTATCAACAAGCTCGACCGCGAGGGCCGCGACCCGATCGAACTGCTGGACGAGGTTGAATCGATACTCGGCATTCAGTGCGCGCCGATCACCTGGCCGGTGGGCATGGGCAAGCGCCTCAAAGGTGTATATCACCTGCTGGATGATGCGCTTCACCTGTACGAGTCGGGCAAAAACTATGTCACGCAGAGCGCCGAGGTCATCAAGGGTCTGGACAACCCCCTGCTGGATGAACGGCTCGGTCAATACGATGCGCAGGAATTGCGCGACGAGATCGAACTGGTTATGGGCGCCAGCCACGAGTTTGACCCGCAGGCCTATCTCGATGGCGAACAGACACCGGTGTTCTTTGGCTCGGCCATCAATAATTTTGGCGTAACGCCGCTGCTGGATGCTTTTGTCGAGCACGCCCCGGCGCCCGGCTCGAGGGCCACCACCACCCGCGTGGTCGAGAGCAATGAAAAAAACCTGACCGGTTTCGTGTTTAAGATACAGGCCAACATGGATCCCGCCCACCGTGACAGGATTGCCTTTTTGCGCATTTGCTCGGGTTGCTTTGAGCAGGGCATGAAACTCAGGCATGTGCGCCTGGGCAAGGACATCAAGATACCCAATGCGCTCACCTTTATGGCCCAGGACCGCGATTCGGTCGACAAGGCCTGGCCTGGCGACATTATCGGTGTCCACAACCACGGCACCATTTCCATTGGTGACAGCTTTTCCGAGGGAGAAAAACTGCAGTTCACCGGCATCCCTAATTTTGCGCCCGAGTTGTTCCGGCGCGCCCAGCTGCGCGACCCGTTAAAACTCAAGGCCCTGCAAAAAGGCCTTTTACAGCTGTCGGAAGAAGGCGCGACACAGTTTTTTCGGCCGCTGATTGGCAATGAGCTGGTGCTCGGCGCGGTGGGTATATTGCAGTTTGACGTGGTGGCCTATCGCCTCAAAAACGAGTATAACGTTGATTCGGTTTTCGAGCACGTCAATGTACAAACCGCCCGTTGGGTCAGTTGCGAAGATGAAAAAATGTTGCAGGACTTTACCAATCAGCTAATGAACAACCTGGCCTACGACGCGGCAGACCAACTGGTTTACCTGGCGCCTTCGCGTGTCAACCTGCAACTGACCGAGGAGCGCTGGCCAAAAATCAAGTTTTCGGCCACCCGCGAAAGCCTGCAGTTCGTAGATTGAACACTTGAGCACCATTGCAAGATTAAGGTCTTACTTTCCCAACCGGGACAGGCGTAAATCTATCTGGGCCATTGCCCTGCCTATTATGGGCGGCATGATGTCGCAAAATATCCTCAACCTGGTCGATATCGGCATGGTTGGCCACCTCGGTGATTCCGCGCTGGCGGCCACGGGCATCGGTAGTTATACCAACTACATGGCAATATCCTTCATTATCGGCTTGTCCGCCGGTGTGCAGGCATTGGCCGCCAGGCGCCTGGGGGAAGGCAAAAACCATGAAACCGCCGTGCCGCTCAATGGCGGCCTGTTGCTGGCGCTGTTGATCGGTTTACCGCTGTGCGTGGTGTTGTACCAGTTTGTACCGCTGATTTACCCCATTCTCAGTGATGACCCGCGGGTCATTGCCGACGGCGTTCCCTACCTGCAGGTGCGTCTCCTGAGCATGGTGGCGGTTGGTATGAATTTCTCGTTCCGCGGGTACTGGAGCGCCATTCATATGACCGGCGTGTACTTACGAACGCTGGTGATCATGCACACGATCAATATTTTTCTTAACTGGGTGTTGATCTTCGGCAATCTCGGCGCGCCCGAAATGGGCGTGGTGGGCGCCGGCCTCGCAACCACCATATCGCTGTACGTGGGCACCGGCCTGTATTTCTTTTTTGCCCTGCGCCACGCCCGCGACAAGGGCTTCCTGAACAGGATTCCGCACAAGGCTGTGCTGTGGCAGCAATTCAAACTGAGCCTGCCAGCCAGTTTTCAACAGCTGTTTTTCTCGGCCGGCATGGTCATGCTGGTGTGGATCGTCAGCCACATCGGTACCGCGGAAGTAGCCGCCGTAAACGTATTGATGACCTTCCATATCACCGCGGTGCTGCCGGCATTTGGTGTTGCCCTGGCTGCCACCACCATGGTCGGCAATGCACTTGGGCGCAACGATGTGGAGGATGCGGCGATGTGGGGCTGGAACGCCGCGGCGATCTCGCTGGTATACGGCCTGGTACTCAGCCTGGTGCTGATCCCCTTTGCCGAGCCCCTGCTGGGTATATTTCTGAAAAACCCCGAAACCCTTCAACTGGCTTATATGCCGATGATATTGTGGGCCATGGCGATTGGTTTTGACGCCGCAGGCATGGTTTTGATGAATGCCCTGATCGGCGCCGGTGACACGCGCCGCAGCATGTGGATCAGCGTGATTGCGCAATGGGCGTTTTTTCTGCCGGCAGCCTATATCGCAGGTCCGGTGCTCGGTTACGGTTTGCTGGGCATCTGGGTGGTGAATGCCATATACCGGGCCGGCCAGGCTGCAGCCTGTGTACAGCAATGGTCGGCAAGAAACTGGGTGGGGATCAAGCTTTGATTTGCCAGCCACGGACAAAGCCGATACATTGCGCCCTTAGAAAATAAAATTTAGAAAAAAAATAAACTTCTCCTGGAGTACTTAATGATAAGCAGCATTGCCTTTGGTTTATTTGGACTGGCGGCTCTGATCTCGGTGGCCTACCTGTTTTCTACACAGAAGAAGTCCATTGACTGGACGCAGGTCGCCGCCGGCATTGGCCTGCAGATCGTCTTTGCCATCGTCGTGATCATGGTGCCCGGGGGGCGCGAATTTTTTAACGCGATCAGCATGATCTTCGTCAAGACGATCGATTTTGCCATGGCGGGCGCAGAATTCATCTTTGGCGATATGGCCAAGGCCACCGAATTCGGCTTTATATTTGCCTTCCAGGTGCTGCCGACCATTATCTTTTTTGCCGCGCTGATGGGCGTGTTGTATCACATCGGCCTGATGCAGAAAATCGTCCAGGGCATGGCCTGGGTGATGCAAAAGGTACTGAAAGTCAGCGGTTCTGAATCATTGTCGGTGGCCGCCAACGTGTTTATCGGCCAGACCGAGGCGCCACTGGTGGTGCGGCCATACATTTCGAAGATGACAGAATCCGAACTGCTCACCATGATGGTGGGCGGCATGGCCACCATCGCCGGCGCAGTGCTGGCCGCCTACATAGCCATGCTCGGAGGCACCGATGAGGCGCAGCGCCTGTTTTACGCGAGGCACCTGCTGGCAGCCAGCGTGATGGCGGCGCCGGCCACCATTGTTATCGCCAAGCTTTTGCGGCCCGAAACCGAGGAATCCCTAACCAAGGGCTCGGTGAAACTGGAAATTGAGAAAACCGCCACCAACGTGATTGAGGCCGCCGCCAACGGCGCCGCCGATGGTGTCAAGCTGGCCCTCAATGTGGGTGGCATGTTGCTGGCCTTTATTGCACTGATCGCCATGATCAACTTCCCGCTGGGATGGCTTGGCCAGGTTACCGGCATCGAAACACTGATTGGCGAGCCACTTAGCCTGTCCATCATCCTTGGTTATATCCTGTCACCGCTGGCCTGGATTATCGGTATCCCCTGGAGCGAGGCCATGCTGGTGGGTGGCCTTATCGGTGAGAAGATCGTCCTCAACGAGTTTGTTGCCTACATGCACCTGGGCGAAATCAAGGACCAACTGTCCGAGCATTCGGTGCTGATCTCCACCTATGCCCTATGCGGTTTTGCCAACTTCTCATCCATCGCCATCCAGCTGGGTGGTATCGGCGGACTGGCGCCCAACCGCCGCTCCGACATTGCCCGGCTGGGCTTGCGGGCGGTGCTGGGCGGCACACTCGCCACCATGATGACCGCGACCATCGCAGGCGTGCTGACATCCCTCGCCGGCTAAGCTGCCGGCAAAACTGAAGATGTCTCAACACTCGCAATTCAGTCTTTTCAAGGAACGGCGTTTCATGCCGTTTTTTGTAACCCAGGCCCTCGGCGCGTTCAACGACAATGTCTTTAAAAACGGGCTCGCGGCCATGCTGGTATTCCACAGCAGTCAATTGGCCGGGCTGAACACCAACCAGATCGTCAACCTCAGCGCGATGGCATTTATCCTGCCGTTTTTCCTGTTCTCGGCAATGTTCGGCCAGTTTGCAGACAAGTATGAAAAGTCGGTGCAAATACGGCGCATCAAGTTGTTTGAAGTGTTTATCATGCTGGCGGCAACACTCGGGTTTTGGCTCGATAGCCTGCCATTGTTGCTGGGTGTGCTGTTTTTGCTGGGTTTTCAATCCACCATGTTTGGGCCGATCAAGTACGGCATCATTCCGCAGGTGTTAAAACCCAGCGAACTGATCGGCGGCAATGCGCTGGTTGAAATGGGCACCTTTGTCGCCATCCTGGCCGGCACCATCGCCGGGCCCCTGTTGATGGGGATGGAAGCCGACTGGCCGGTGTGGGTCAGCGGTACGGCATTGGTGATTGCGGTTGCAGGCTACATCGCCAGCCGTGGCGTGCCCACCGCGCCCGCGGTTGCGCCAGACCTTAAAATCAACTGGAACTTTATCGGCGAAACCGTCAGGAACATCAATTTTATCCGGGAAAACCGCATTGTTTTAAACAGCGTGCTGGGTATCTCGTGGTTCTGGTTTTTTGGCGCGACCTTCCTGGTGCAAATACCCAGTTATTCCGAAACCGTGCTGGGCGGTGATGAAATACTGATGTCCTCGCTGCTGGCGATGTTCATTATCGGCATCAGCACCGGCTCATTATTATGTGAGCGTTTATCGGGTGGACAGGTAGAGATCGGCCTGGTGCCGTTTGGCGCCATGGGCCTGACCCTGTTTGGCGTCGATATGTATTTTGCCAGCCCCACGCAAATGGCAGCCTATACCGGTCTTGCCGGGTTTTTCTCTATGGCCAGCAACTGGCGCATCGTGTTCGACCTGTTGATGATCGGCATCTTCAGCGGTTTTTACATCGTGCCCTTATACGCCATGGTGCAACAACACACCACGCCCAGCCACCGCTCGCGGGTTATCGCGGGCAATAACATCCTGAACTCGCTGTTCATGGTGATTTCGGCCATCGTCGCCATGATACTGCTGGGCAGTATCGGCTTTACCATCCGCGACCTGTTCCTGTTCACCGCCATACTGAACCTGGTGGTGGCGATTTATATCTTCAGCATTGTTCCCGAATTCCTGATGCGCTTCCTGGTATGGCTGTTGATACATACCATTTACAAGGTCAAGGTTACCGGTATCGAAAACATCCCTGAATCGGGTGCGGCGATTGTTGCGGCCAACCATGTGAGCTTTGTTGATCCGTTGATCATCGGCGGCGTGATCCGGCGGCCCGTGCGGTTCGTGATGTATTACAGGATCTTTGAGATGCCGCTGCTGAAATTTATCTTCAAAACCGGCAAGGCGATACCCATTGCCGGCCGCAGGGAGCACCCCGAAATTCTCGAGCAGGCCTACCAGCGCATGCACGAGGTGATTGAAGAGGGCAATATCCTGGGGATTTTCCCCGAAGGTGCGATTACCACATCGGGCGAAATTCAAACCTTCAAACCGGGCATCGAAAAAATCGTTGCCAGTCAGCCAGCCATGGTGGTTCCGATGGCATTGTGTAACTTGTGGGGTTCGTTATTCAGCCGCCGCGATCCCCTGCATAAACGCAGGCCCTATAAATTCCGCGCGCTGATCGAGTTGAGAATCGGCCAGCCCATCGCCGCCGGGGAGTTGACCGCAGAGCGACTGGAAGCTGCCGTCAGGGAGCTCCGTGGGGAGGATCGCTAAGCCTCTTTAACCCGGGTTGACGGGGCGTGGGGCCGAGCATTTCCAGCAGTGTGTAAAAACCGCCTCCTGCGGTTCTTTGCACGATTCACATATCCATGGTGTGCTGGCTTCAGGCGCTGTCATGCCTTCGATCAGTGCGCGCGCCCGCTCGGCGTCGGCCTCGTTTAATACCCATAGCTGCGGAATGACTTCAACAAATGGCAATTCACCTGCCCCGGATGTGCCAAACTGGTTTTTCATGAAGGTAGCGATATCATTGGATTCCAAAACCGCCTGGTAGTGCCCGACGAGGGTAATATCAAAATCTTCAAATACCTTGATCATAATGAGTGTGCATCCCATGTAATAGTGTGAACATTACACCCGGCAGCCAAACGCATGAACCACCACGATGAAACCGGTACCAAGAGCATACATCAGCTGGAGACAATTAGGACAACATGAAGAAAATCAGTAAAACCGACGAGCAATGGCAAGCCCAGCTCGACAGCGAGCAATACCGTGTCACCCGCCAGGCCGGCACCGAAGCGCCGTTCAGCGGCAAATATTGCGATACCACCGACGATGGATATTACCTGTGCGTGTGTTGCGATCATCCCCTGTTCGGCTCTGACAGCAAGTTCCATTCGGGCTGCGGATGGCCAAGCTTTCATGGGGAACTGGATACCGCAGAGGTGGTTCAGCGCCTCGACAAAAGTCATGGCATGCACCGGATCGAGCTGTTGTGCCCGCAATGTGATGCGCACCTGGGGCATATTTTCAACGACGGTCCACCACCCACCGGGCAGCGTTACTGCATCAACTCGGCCTCGCTGAAATTTGTGGACGATATTGGGTCCTCTGAATAGGCAGATTGCCGGGCGCGCATGACACCGCTGAACCTATTAGCGAGGTGTGGCCTGGCGATACTGTTGAGCGGCCTGCTGACGGCCTGTTCGGGCCCCGGCTATTACCTGCAGGCCATCTCCGGTCAGTGGAAACTGATGCGTGCACGCGAGGATATTCAAACGCTGCTGGATAACCCCGCCACCCCGCCGGAACTGGCGGGGCAACTGGAACTCGCCAACCGCGTCAAGGATTTTGCCAGGCAATCACTCGACCTGCCCAGTGACGGCAGTTACAGCAGTTATGTTGCCGTGGAGGGTGAGGCTCTGGTCTGGAACGTCGTGGCCACCGAAGAGTTCTCGCTGGAGGCAAAAAAATGGTGCTTCCCGGTGGCCGGCTGTGTGCCCTACCGGGGTTATTTCAAACAGCACAGGGCTGAAGCCTCGGCCCAAAAGCTGTCCGCAAGGGGCATGGATGTGTTTGTATCCCCGGCGGCGGCCTACTCTTCACTTGGCTGGTTCAACGACCCCCTTTTGAGCACCATGTTATCCGGCCCCGATACCCGCCTGGCCGCCTACCTGTTTCACGAGCTGGCGCACCAGCGCCTGTATATCAGGGATGACGGACGCTTCAACGAAAGTTACGCGAGCTTTGTCGAGGAGCTGGGGCTCAAAGCCTGGCTGAAGGCCTTCGACCGGCAGGCTGATATCGAGCAATGGCAGCAACGGCGCCAGGCCGCCAGTGACTTCAGCGCCCTGGTGAAACGCCTGCGCAAACAACTATCGGAACTCTATGCGTCAGAACAAGCAGAACCCGTGTTGCGCGAATCCAAGGCCGCACTTTTCGGGTCATTCAAAGGCTGGCTGGATGAATTGCGTCAACGTAACTGGCAGGGTAAGCGATATTTCGCCGATTGGTCTGACGGCACGCTGAATAACGCCAGGCTAGCACTCTATAACACCTACGAGGGCAGCCGCTGCGCCTTTTTGCAGCTATGGTTTGAAGCAGAAAAAGACATTAAAACCTTCCATGCGCTCGCTGAACAGAAATCCGGGCTTTCGAAACAGGACCGTGCAAACTGGTTAAACCAAAGCTGCACAGGCGTTGCGTCAACCTCCGATCTGTGACAACTTGTGCAAAATTTCGCCCCGGCGTGTGAATAATAAAGAAAAAATCATGACCAAGAACCATGAATCCGTTGTTACAATACGCCCGCTACCCCGGTTCAACAACGGCGACCACTTGTGACCCCTGAAAAATTGAGAATAAAGTTTCCGCCAGCGGTCAGTTTAATCATTCTGATCATGTTCCAGGGTTCAGTCGTGGCCGCTGAAATTGTCAGCCAGGGTTTGGCCTGCCCCGGCCCCAGCCTGGCGCCAAAGATGGAAAACCTGCCCGACCGGTCGCTGGCGCCGATTACCGTCTATACAAGAGAGTTTGACGCCGGAAAAGTCGGCCTGGCCGAGGCTCGCAAACAGGTTGAGCTGAGACGCGCCGACCAGTTGCTGACCACCGAGCTTTTACAGTACGACCCCGAAAGCGAGGTGGTCACCATACCCGGAAAGTTGTTTTATGAAGACTCGATCATGCATATATCGGGTACCCGTGCACATTACAGCTTTCTTGATGAAAGCGGCCAGTTTGAAGACGTAGATTATGGCCTGGTGGGCTCCAGCGCCAAGGGCAGCGCCACGCAGGTGCGGATTGAATCCGGCAATCATTCGGTTTTAATGGGCCCGCAGTTCACCACCTGCCCCGGGAATACACCTGAATGGCTGTTATCCGCCAGGCAACTGGACCTGGATTTTGAAAAGGGCATGGGCACGGTCAAGGGCGCAAAACTGAAGTTTTTCAATATTCCATTCCTGTACCTGCCCTACATGACGTTTCCCATTGATGACCGTCGTAAAAGCGGGTTTCTTTATCCCTATATCAGCACGGCCAACGACAACGGCTTTGAGTTCAGCATTCCCTATTACTGGAATATCGCCCCCAACCAGGACGCCACCGTCACGCCGCGTTATTTCACCGAACGCGGCGCCATGCTGACCGGCGAATACCGTTTCATTACACCAAGAACAGGCGGCACCCTGAATTTCGACTATATGCGAAATGATACAAAGACCCAGAGCAGCCGCTACCACGTGACCGTAAATCACAACGCGTTTCTGAGCCCCCGCTGGCGCAGTGAACTGTTGTTAGACAGGGTAAGCGACGATCAGTACTTCCAGGATTTCTCCACCTCTCTTGCAGCAGCCTCCAGGCAATACGTGCGCAGCAGGGCCGGTGTTCACGGCGGCGGGAAATACTGGGCGGTTTCGATGATCGCAGACGTATTCCAGGTCGTGGATGAGGCGGTCATTCCAACCAATGAACCCTACAAGCGACTGCCACGAATAGCCTTTGATGTCGACCGTCCACTGGGCTCAAGAGGCCTGCGCCTGCAAATGGACGCGGAGCTGGTCTATTTCGACCGGGATATTGGCGCCACCGGTTCACGTTTTGATATTTTTCCACGGCTGGAGTGGAACCTTGAAACCAACTGGGGCTATATGCGACCCAGCGCCGGCTACCGGTACACCAGCTATAACCTCGATTGGCATGGAGAACCTGGAGATACCTCACCCGACCGTGGCACCGGGATCGTCAGTTTTGACAGCGGGATATTTTTTGAGCGCGAAAGTGGCAAGGGAAAAATCCAGACACTGGAACCCCGTCTTTTTTACCTGTATGTGCCATACAGGGACCAGCAGGGTTTTCCCGATTTTGACTCCGCACCGTTTACTTTCGGTTTCAGCCAGTTGTTTCACCATAACCATTATACCGGTGGTGACCTGCAGTCAAATGCAAACCAGCTGACACTGGCCGTGACGACAAGAAGGTTTGACCAGGCCAGGGGCCGTGAGCTCTGGAGCATGAGTTTTGGGCAAATTTTGTATTTCGAACCATTGCAGGTATTCCCAACAGGGTTTGAAACGGTGATTGATGACAATTCATCACCATTTATCGCCGAATTCATCTATTACCCCACCAGGCACCTCAGTAGCCGTGTCAATGCCCAATGGAACTGGCAGACCAAACAGATCGACGTGGCCATACTCGGGGCGCACTATACGTCCAGCAAGGGTGTGCGCCTGGGCGCTGAATATCGCTACCGCCGCGACAACATTGATCAGTTTGACATCCGTTATTTTCACCCGCTCAATGAACGCTGGAAAATTCTTGGCAGGGTAAATTACTCCCTGATGGATTCAGACCTGCTGGCCGCCGAGGCCGGTTTTGAATATGACAGTTGTTGCTGGGCGTTACGGGTAACGGGAAGACGTTTCCTCAGAAACCGCGACGGTGACCACCGTGACGCAATTTACCTGCAATTGGTGCTCAAGGGCCTGGGCAATGTCGGGCGTCGCTCTGCACCATTGTTTTACGATATGGCCTACTAATTCAAGGACAGGACGAGGCAATCATGGCTAAAAAACCGGTGCCGACCAACAGGATACTCGAAGGGGTCCGCTACGAAATTCGTGGCGAACTGGCCGCACGCGCCGCCGAAATGGAGCGCAAGGGTTACGAGATCATCTCGCTCAACATCGGCAACCCCGGCCTGTTTGGTTACCGAACACCCGAAACCATGCGCCTGGCAATGATCGAAAACCTCGGTCAGTCGGAGGCCTACAGCCATCAAAAAGGTATTTTCCCGGCTCGCGAGGCCGTGGTGATGCAACAACAATACCGTGGCGTAATGGATGTCACCTCCGATGATGTGTACATGGGCAATGGCGTCAGCGAGTGCATCGATCTCGCCCTCAGGGCCCTGTTGAACAGCGGTGATGAAATCCTCATACCCAGCCCCGACTACCCCTTGTGGAGCGCATCCGTGGCGCTCAACCAGGGCAAGGCCATCTATTACAACTGCCTGCCGGAAAATCAATTCCAGCCCGATCCGGATGAAATTCGCAGCCTGATCACCGATCGAACCCGTGGTATCGTGCTGATCAACCCCAACAACCCCACCGGCGCCGTTTATAGCCGCGAATTACTGGAGGAGATCGCCCGTATCGCCGAGCAACACCAACTCGTGGTGTTCAGTGACGAGATATACGACGAGATGCTCTATGGTGATGCCGAGCATATTCCGATGGCCACGCTGGTAAAAGAAACCCTGTGCGCCACTTTTGGCGGTCTGTCAAAAGTTTACCGTGCCTGCGGATACCGGGTTGGCTGGATTGTCTTCAGCGGCGAAAGGGATAATGCCGGGGACTACCTGCATGCCGTTGAATTACTGGCCTCGTTAAGGTTATGCGCCAATGTTCCCGGCCAGTGGGCGGTGCAAACGGCCCTGGGCGGTTACCAGAGCATACGTGAACTGACGTCACCCGGTGGCCGTCTTTACCAGGCCAGGCAGGCCATCATTGATGGCGTCGGCAAAAGCCGGTTTCTGTCCCTGGTGGAACCCCGCGGCTCTATGTATGCATTTCCGGCAGTGGATACATCTTTATTTGAAACATTCGATGACCGGGAATTTGCGTTGGAATTGCTGGAAAAGAAACATATCCTGATTGCACCCGGAAGCAGTTTTAATGTGCCGTACAGAAATCACTTCCGTCTGACCACGCTGCCAACCGAGCGAAAAATGCACCTGGTGTTCGAACGCATGGAAGAAGTGCTGGAAACCATGCAGGTCTAATTTACCGATTTAGCTTTGCTCGGCATCAGTATGGGTTAAAATAACCGGTTGGAAGACATTGGCAGGCAACTTTTTGCATTTGCCATGATCAAAACCGGACAAGATAAAATGACAGGTCCTGGAGACAAGTGTTTATGAGACGTTTTTATAAAGCCGCTTTTTGCATGGTTTGCATCACCCTGGTAACCGGCCTTGGCACGGCGACCGCGGTTGCCCAGAGCAGTGAGAAAATTGATTCCATCGTCGCCCTCGTCGATGACGATGTTGTGCTGCGCAGTGAACTGGATATAGCCATCAGGGGCATTGTCGACAGGATTCGTGCGCAGGGCGGCGACCTGCCTCCCCAGCATTTGCTCGAAAAGCAGGTGCTGGAAAGACTGATCATGCGTGAGCTTCAACTGCAAAGGGCTTTTCAAACCGGTATCCGCATCAGCGATGCCGACATCGACCAGGGCCTGATGATGCTCGCTGAGCAAAACAATCTTTCCCTGATGCAGTTACGCCAGGTGATCGAGGCCGACGGAGAGGATTTTGCCGAGTTCCGTCAGAACATCGGTGAGGAAATGATGACCGAAAGGCTGCGCCAGAGAGTCGTCGCCAGCATGGACCCGATCACCGATACAGAAGTTGATATCCTGCTGGCATCCGACCAGTTCAGCAGCGGTGAATACAATATATCCCACATCCTGATTGGCTTGAACGAGGGCGCCACGCCCCAGCAGATTGCCCTGCAGGAATCGAAGGCCAACAACGTTTACCAGCAATTGCAGGAAGGCCTGGATTTTGCCTCGGCAGCCATCAGTTATTCCGATAGCCAGGAGGCGCTGGAAGGCGGCCTGGTGGGCTGGCGTGACCTCAACTCCATTCCGGTCGCTTTCTCCGAGGCCATCAAGCCACTACGCGCAGGCCAGTACACGGTGCCGATTCGCAGCCCGGCCGGTTTTCACATTATCAGGGTCAATGACTACCGCGACCGCAGCCAGGTGATGGCCACCGAATTTCATGCCCGTCATATCATGGTTGTCACCAATGAACTGATCAGTCCGCGTGAGGCCATGAACCAGATTCGCGAAATTCACGATGAACTGATGGACGGCGGAGATTTTGCCGCCCTGGCCAAGGAGCACTCCGATGATCCTACCAGTGCAAACCTCGGTGGCGACATGGGCTGGTTTGCCCCGGACGCCTTTGGTGACCGTATCAACCAGACCTTGATGGCAATGCAGGACAATGAAATTTCCGAGCCATTCCAGACAGAGAGTGGCTGGCATATTATGCAGCGCCTGGGGTTGCGGGAAAAAGACGTCACCGAAGAGTCCTTGCGCAAGGCGGCACGAAACAATCTGCAACAGCAGAAAATGGATATCGAGGTTGAACAGTTTCTGCAGCAAATGCGTGATGAAGCATTTGTAGAAATCAGGCTGGAAGGCTAAAGCCCCCGGTCCGCTCAGCCATATGATTGCTGAACGGACCAGTTTCCCTGAACCATGATTGAGGATATCCCCATACTGGCCCTGACACCGGGCGAACCCGCAGGTATAGGACCTGAATGCTTTATACGCCTCGCGCATGAGCACCCCGAACTGCGCTTGCTGGCTGTTGCGGACCGGGGGTTGCTGCAGTCAACGGCCAGGGTCCTCGGGCTGGACATCACCATCAGCAACTGGACGCCGGGCGATACCGTCACAGCCGGACAACCGGCATGCTTTCAGCAGAACCTTGCGAGCCCGGTAACCGTCGGCGAACTCAACACGGCCAATGGGCTTTACGTGGTTAACACGATCCAGTCAGCCGTCGACCTGGTGCGTGACGGTCATGCAGATGCGCTGGTAACAGGTCCGGTTAACAAGGGTGTTATCAACGATGCCGGCATAGCGTTCAGCGGGCATACCGAGTTGCTGGCCGAGTTGGCGGGCGTCAGAAAAGTGGTGATGATGCTGGCCGCGGGTTCCCTTCGGGTTGCGCTGGTGACCACACACCTGCCGCTTCGCGATGTCGCAGATGCCATCACCAAGGACAATGTTCGCAATACCATCCATATCACACACAGCGAGCTCACCACCCGCTTTGGCATTGAGCATCCCGTCATCCAGGTGCTGGGGCTGAACCCGCATGCCGGTGAAGGCGGGCACCTTGGATCGGAAGACGCGCAGATCATCCTCAAGGTTATCGAGGAATGCCGCGACGAGGGCATAGGGGTGGTGGGGCCGGTGCCTGCGGATACCGCATTTACACAATCCCGCCTGGAGCAATGCGACGCGGTTATCGCCATGTACCATGACCAGGGTTTACCCGTGCTCAAACATGCGAGCTTTGGCAGGGCCGTCAACATCACACTGGGGCTTCCCTTTATTCGCACATCGGTCGATCACGGTACCGCCCTGGACATCGCCGCCAATTATTGCGCGGATGCTTCCAGCATGTATGTGGCCGCAAAAACCGCCCTGGACATGTGCCGGTGAAACATGTAGCGCGCAAGCGGTTCGGGCAAAATTTTCTGCACGATGGTGAGGTGATCAACCGCATCATCCAATGCATCGACCCGCAAAAAGATGACCTGCTGGTGGAAATCGGTCCAGGCCGGGCGGCACTGACGCATCCGTTGCAAGAGTCGGGGGCCGAACTGCACCTGATAGAGCTCGACCGTGACCTCGTTACCCGTCTGCAGGATGTTTTTGCGGGCTGCGACAATGTCACCATCCACTCGATTGATGCCCTCAGGGCGGACCTGTCCGAGATCACCGGCGGCCGTCCATGCCGGCTGGTGGGCAACCTGCCCTACAACATCTCTACACCACTGATATTTCATTTGCTGCAATGGCACGATCTTCTGATCGATATGCATTTCATGCTGCAAAAAGAGGTGGTGGAGCGAATGGCGGCCGCACCTGGCAGCCGCACCTATGGGCGCCTGTCTGTCATGACCCAGTTCCGTTGCCAGGTAATACCGCTTTTCGATGTGCAACCGGGTAGTTTTTCACCTGCGCCGAAGGTGTGTTCAAGCATCGTATGCCTGAAGCCATTGAAACAGCCACCGGTGGATGCTGGCTCATTTGATAAACTGAACAGGGTGGTGCGCGCGGCCTTCTCGATGCGCAGAAAAACCCTGCGAAACAGCCTGAAAAACGAATTCACTGCCGAGCAGATTCTTGCAGCAGGCGTTGATCCGGGTCAGCGTGCCGAACAGCTGAGCCTGGAACAGTTTGCCTCGCTTGCAAGGTCCCTGCCCGATGATGCAGACTGAAGCCGGCATCCGTAACCTTCAAAGCAAAGTGAGCGACATGAATAAGACCATCCCAGTACACGTTGTGGCGCAACCGGAATTTATCGGTAAGCACGAGGACAAATTTGCCTTTGCCTACACGATGTATATCACCAACCGGTCTGACCAGGTCATCACCTTGCGCAACCGTCATTGGATCATCACCCATGCAGACGGCAATGTCGAAGAGGTCATCGGCGAAGGCGTGATTGGCAAATCACCCGAGCTTGCACCGGGCAAGTCATACAGTTACACCAGCGGTGCGCTGATTCCCACCCCGGTTGGCTCCATGCGGGGATCCTACGGCTTTGTCACGCAGGACGGGACCTCTTTTCGCGCCGAAATTCCGGAGTTCACACTTCACAAGCCCGACACCCCGCTTCACTGAACCGCCGGATAAAAAGTGTCGACCTATCTGATTGGTGATATCCAGGGTTGCTATGATTCGCTGCAGCGTTTGCTGGAGAAGATTAATTTCGACCCGGCGTCGGACATGCTCTGGCCATGCGGCGACCTGGTCAACCGGGGCGGCCAATCGTTGGAGGTTTTACAACTGCTGAAGAGCATCGAAGGCTCCGTCAGCACCGTTTTAGGCAATCACGACCTTCACATGCTGGCCAGCTACGAGCGTTTTCCCGGGGG
>JBFFWN010000024.1:0-22304 GCA_041570235.1 Lysobacterales bacterium
AACATGGCCACGGCACTGGCCACACCATTTTATCTTGATATGGGCTTCAGCCGAACGGAAATCGGTTCCATAGCCAAGGTTGCGGCGCTGTGGGCCGTTATTGCCGGCGGTATCATCGGCGGCGTTGTCATGTTGAAACTTTCGATTAACCGGGCTTTATGGGTGTTTGGTGTTGTACAGATGGTCACCATCCTCGGTTATGTCTGGTTAAGCACTGTCGGTCACCATCCCGTGGGGCTGTTTATCGTGGTCAGTGGCGAATACCTCGGAGTCGGGTTGGGCTCAATTGCACTGACCGCCTACATGGCGCGCGAGACCAGTAAGGCGTTCACAGCCACCCAGTTTGCTCTTTTCTCGAGTTTTATAGCGATACCAAGGACATTTGCCAATGCCTCAACCGGTTTTATTATCGAAGCCATCGGTTACACCCAGTTCTTTGTGCTGTGCACACTGATGGCGATACCGGGCCTCTTGCTGTTGATGAAGGCCGCGCCTTGGTCGGAGAACTCCGCTACAATAAAAGCTCCTGATTGACCCAGCTTGAATGAGCGTCCGAACCCGGTATGAAAATTAACACGGATAAGTTAGTAACACACCGGATTTCTCCGCCGCCCCGCTGGGTTCCCCTGAACCTATTTTGTACACGCCCTGACGGTATCAAGCAACCGTACTCAAGGGTTTTGGGGGTGGAGTCAGGTCAGCGGTAATTTAGCACTGGAGGGTTCACGTGCTTCCTCTTCCATGTCGGGAAATACCGGCAGAAAATGGACGGCCAGGAAGAACGCCACGGTGCCCGCAGCCACAAAACCCAATGACAGCGCAATTTCATTCCATGTCGGAATGTAGTTGAGCCTTTCATTCACACTCATGCCAAACCAGCTGACATTCATCCGGTTCAAAACGATACCCGCCATTACCATCACCGCAGCCGTCATCAGACCTCTCGGCAGATTCCGGAATTTACGGAATGAAAGCAATATGGCCGGTAATATGGCAAAGCCCACCATTTCAAGCAGGAACAGACCGCCTTGCAGTTTTTGATCAACTATGGAGCCCCAGGCGCCACGGAAGGTCAGATCGGCGAATTTCACGGCCACATACAGGAACAGAATAATGGAAGCGGCCTTGCCAAGATCCGCCATCAGCGATGAGTGCAGGCTGCGTTTCAATACCTTGGCGGAAAAAAATGATTCAACGATGACAACGCACATACCTGCCGCCACTGCCGATATCAGGAAAAATACCGGCAGCAAGGGTGAGTACCACAAGGGGTAAAGTTTACCGGGTACGATCAGGTACAGTGAACCCAGTGAGGACTGGTGCATGGTCGACAGAATCACGCCGGCGATGACCACTGGAATGGTCGTATATTTGACAATTCTCAGCAGCGTGGTCAAGCCCAGTCGTTCAAGCACTACCGGGCTGACTTCAATCGCCAGCACCGTTGAATAGAGGATGACGCACCAGGTCACCTCGAACATGATGGAGTGGTGTTGCCACATGACCAGTGGGTGCCACCAGCTTAAAGGCCGTCCTATATCGATAAACAGGGCAACGGCAACCAGCATATAGCCGAGAAAGGCCGTCAACACCGTGGGTCTCAGGATCGGGTTGAAGCGCTCTATCTTGAATATGTGAACCGTGGCGGCGATCACGAAGCCGCCGGCCGCCAGTGCAACGCCCGCAAAAACATCCGTGCCGATCCACAAGCCCCACGGGGCCGCGTCGTTCATGCCCGTGACTGATCCCAAACCCTCTGTAAAACGGTTGAACAGGGTCCACAATGCGGCTCCCCAGATGGTCAGCACGGATATGAAGGTCAGCGGGCGCAACAAGCGCGGTCGTTTATCGTAGATCACACAGAATGTGGCCCAAAGCAGAATGGCCACGCAAATAATTATAAAGAGCCAGCCGTTCATTCGGACTTCTCCCCTCTGTTCAGACTCCAGGCAACTGTGCCGAAAAGACCTGCCATCGCGGCAGCAACGACCGGAATCTTGGAAAGAACCTCCCAGGTCAGGGTTGGCATCGGAGCGACTGCCAGGTCAGACTTGAAACCCAGGTCCTGGAAGGGCATGTCTGAAATGTATAACCACGCGGTTCCACCTGCTTCGTGTTCACCATAGATATGGTTAATATACCGGTCGGGGCGCGTTTTGATCCGGGCCCTCGCCTCGAATATCATTCTGTCACGTTGGCCAAACTTCAGCGCACCTGTCGGACAGGCATCAGCGCACGCCGGCTTCTTGCCTTCCGCCAGCCGTTTTCGTGTGCACATCTGGCATTTTCCGATGACCGGCGACATTCCGGAAGTCCACTCGAATTTCGGCACATCAAACGGGCATGCCATCAGGCAATAGCGACAACCGATACAGCGGTCGGCATTGTAGAGGATGGGACCCAATTCTGATTTGGTCATCGCACCAACCGGACATACCGATACGCAGGTGGGCTCCAGGCAGTGCATGCACTGCCGTTTGACATTCCTGCTGGCTTCATTGCCGGTTATGTCGTGGCCGGTCTTGGGATTGACAACGGTCCACTGATCCCAGCGCAGCTCTTCCCTGTGCCATGAGTCGGGAAACCCTTCTGACAAATCGGTATTGTTTGGCAGGTCGTTTGCAATTTTGCATGCCCGCATACACGCCCGGCAGCCGATGCAACGTGATACATCAACCAGCACCGAAGGAACTTTCGTGTAGCTGTCAACACCTGAGCCGGCTTTCAGGCTGGCCGGTGAAATCACCGCCAGCCCGGTACCCCCTGCAAGACCTTTCAAAAAGCTTCTGCGGTCTACGGTCCCGATTTCACTTGTATGTTTGATCCTGTTCATTTTCTTCTCTTGCTCGCGAAAATAAACCAGCCTCCCATCCAGCCAAGCAGCAGTCCGACCACCAGGCCGAGTATTGAAACGGTCCACAATTTCTGTCTTGCGCCATCCAGCATCCAGGTGAGATTCTGTACTTCCTCGTACAACTCCACGGCACCTTTGCCGCCGGTGAGCAGTTCACCCTTGGTGAGCGTATTGATCTGTTCACGCATTTCCGGCAACTGCGAACTGGAGTGCACCATGTCCCCATGGCAGCGGCCACAGACCTCGGCGCCAACAAAAAGCGTATGACCCGGCGCGGCAGCGCCCTCTATAACATCGTCTGAGTCGGTTCTTGGCATATGGCAGCTGTTGCAATGCAGACCTTCCTGTTGGTGTGTCGCATGGGCAAAATCTTCCAACCGCTTGGAGTGGCAGGCGCCGCATAGCAGGTCTCCACCATTTGATCTGAGGGTTTGTGCATGCACGCCGTGGCAATCAAAGCAACGGATATCCTCCTGGCTATGCCGGGAAATCTGCCATTGCTGGTATGTTCGCTTGTGACAGTCCTGGCAGACCTCAGAGGTGATGGGCAAGGGCATTTCGGCACCCTTCTTGGAGTGCCCCTTGCTCATGATGCCATGGCAGGACTCGCAGGTGACCCCTTCATGGGCGAAGGTTTCAGTTTCAACATCTGTTCCGGTAGTGTGGCAAACCAGGCATGAAACCTCGCTCCCTATATCCTTCCATGTCTGTTGGAAGCTTTCGGAATATGCCATGGCATGCGGTGAGTTCTGCCACTCGTTGTATTCGTCGCGGTGGCAGTTGCGACACTTCTTTGGCCCGGCAAAATCAGCCGCCTGGGCAGTCGAAACAAACAAAATCATGATTACTAAACAGAGAAGCTTTTGTACGATCGAGGTCATCATCATATCCTTATGGAAAGCCCGCCTGGCGGCGGATTTATCTGATAATTCACTTCGTAGCATACTCTAGCGTATGGTAATTTTATTGATCTAGATCATGAAACTCTCCTGAAATTTTGTTAAGGGACGACTAATGGGAATTCGAATTAACGACCCGGAATCCGAAGGGAAGAATGGCCAGTCGTGTCATTTTCAGGTGCTGTACGGCAAATGGCAGACCGATGATGGTGATTGCAAAAAATGCGGCGAACAACAGGTGCATCAGCGCAAGCTCAAGACCAGGCAGCAGAATCCATATCACATTCATGATGATGGATATCGCCCCGCCCGGCGGCTCTTTCTCACGTATTTCTGTGCCAAATGGCGCCAGGCCCAGAATCGACAGCTTAAAACACTGGATTCCGAACGGTATGCCGATGATGGTAATGCACAGGACGATTCCGCCAAGAATGTAAGCCAGGGATACCAGAAACCCACCGAATATGAACCACAATATGTTAAGAAGCAGTGACACGGGATTATCCTTTTGCTGGAGGGTAATGAATATCACCCAGTAATACGGCCTGTGTTGCGCCGGTGATATGACGCGTATCCATTGGGTTGCCAGCCAAACGCTGCTTTGCCAGCCAGGCAAATAAGGTGCCTTCAACCCAGTTTGGGTCCGCCCCGAAACGCGTGGTGGTTTCGACAACAACATCAGGCAGGCTGGCGGCCAGGCGGCGCATCAGCCATCGATTGTGCGCGCCGCCACCGCAAACCAGCAAACGATCAGCATTCATCAAACCTTCAAGGCTGGCGGCGATGCTTTTGGCGGTCAATTCCGCCAGTGTTGCCTGTACGTCTGCCGGCTCGGTTGGGTGGTCCATCTCCGATAAGTGGTGGTCGAGCCAACTCATATTAAACAGCTCAAGCCCGGTGCTCTTGGGTGGTGAAAGGCCGAAACAAGGGTCCTGCAGCAGGCGGTTAAGTAAAGCGGAATCCACCTTGCCCTTGCGTGCCCAGCTGCCATCCCTATCGAAATCCTGGTGCAAATGCCGCCTGGTCCAGGCGTCCATCAGGCAGTTCCCCGGGCCGCAGTCAAACCCCAGTATTCGACCATATGCGGGCAGCAGTGTGAGGTTAGCGATACCGCCGATGTTCAGTACGGCACGGTTCTCAACCTCGCTGTGGAACAAATGGCGGTGGAGCAATGGCGCCAGTGGCGCTCCCTGTCCCCCTGCCTGCACATCGGCCGCCCGAAAGTTGTTGACCACAATGGCACCGGTATTTCTGGCCATCAGCGGGCCATTGCCCAGTTGAACCGTGTGCGGGTGATCGCCATGGGGTTGGTGCCAGACGTTTTGTCCGTGGGAACCAATTGCGGAGATATCACGCATTTCCATGCCCGCTTCCCTGGCCAGGTTTTGCGCAACCCTGGCAAAAAAGCGACCCAGGTTGTCGTCCAAAAGACCGGTAAGCTCTGTATCGGGCGGCTGACCGGTTTCCAGCAGTTGATCCAGCGTCTGTTTGATGGCAACCGGGTAGGGCGTGCAACTGGCATGCAAAATATCCATTGCATCACCGTTGAAGTTGATCAGCACTGCGTCTACGCCATCACGCGAGGTACCTGACAGCATACCCATCAGCAGTTGTTCTGTCATCGACTGCCTGCGGTCTGTGACGAATGACTGGCGTACATTGAGGCAGACTCCAGCCCGTTGAGCTGTGCCAGTACCGGGGCGGCCTTCAGCTTGAATTCTGCCAATTGCGTTTCACCCAGCGGGTCGGCTTTGGGTAATGAAACGGTGCGTGGGTTGCGGTGCACGCCGTTCAGAAGAAACTCATAATGCAGGTGAGGGCCCTGTGCGAGTCCGGTTGCGCCCACGTAACCGATCACCTGGCCCTGCCTGACCCGTTGCCCCTGCTTGACCGTGCGCTTTGTGAAATGCAGGTACTTGGTGACAATGTTGTTGGCATGCTGGATAAAAACATGATGACCGTTGTACTGGTTATATGCCGAGCGAATGACCTTGCCATCGCCGGCGGTATAGACCGGTGTGCCCTTGGGCGCCTTGTAGTCAATACCGTTGTGCGCTTTTACCCTTTTCAGGATCGGGTGATAGCGCTTCGGGTTAAAGTTGGAACTGATATAGGAGAAATTGAGGGGTGCGCGCAAAAATGCCTTGCGCATATTGCGGCCATCAGGCGCGAAATATTGGGCCTGTCCATCAATATCAAAGCGAATGGCCTGGTATTTTTCGCCCTGGTTGACAAAGGTGGCGCCGACGATTTCACCATCGCGCAGAAAAATACCGTCCCGGTAGATCTTTTCATAGACGAGAAAGAAGCGATCGCCTTCGCGGATGTCCAGCACAAAATCGATATCCCAGCCAAACAGGTTTGCCAGCTTCATCACCATGCCATCATTCAGTCCGGCCTGTTTGCCGGCCAGGAAAAGCGAGGATGTGATGGTGCCGCTTGTTTCGGTTGTCTGCCGGACAAGTTCACGGTCCTGGGAGCTCGCGTTTAGCTGCTGGCCGTCGAAATCAATGATCAGGTAACGGCTTTCATCAATGGCATAGCGCATGCGTTTAAGGGAATTGTCTTCATGCCGCTGGAATTCGAACAGATCACCCGGGCGGATTTTCTTGAGCTGCTTGGTATCGTCATTAAGGTTAATGATTTTGTGCAGGGTATTGGCACTGAATCCCTGCTTTCTGAAAATGCCATCCAGTGACTGGCCTGAGCGGACGTTGACACTCTGCCACTGCTCGGCTTCCATCGCTGCAGATTCAGGGGGTTGAGCGGGCAGTACATCCATCACGTCAGTTGCCGCTGGCATCAGCAGATCGTGTCGATCGGGCAGGGCCAGGTCGATGATCTTGCTTGCTGCCTGTTCCTCAGGCGCGGGGGGTTGAAGGCCACCAAGGGCCACTCCCACGGCAATCAGGGTTATGGCAAACGCAAAGAGCTTGGTACGAGTGATTTTAAATTGAAAAGACGGCATTATTTTGGCAGGTCACGAGAGAACATTATTATTTTGCATGCGGCATATTGACCATCTTCAGCGTCGCGGGTTCAGGCAAAGCTAAAGATAACATAGGTCAGCAGGCTCTGAGAGCGAATTTATAGGACATTTTTGCAACATTTGCCAGGCTAAACGAGGAAATTAGGTGGAGGCTTGCCGGTCAAGGCAATACAATGCTTGTCTTTTAATGCATGCCCTGCTGGCAGAACGTGGATATACAAATGACAGATGTAAAACAGGCCCTGGATCTGATATCCAGGGGCACGGAAGAGATCATCAAGGTTGAAGACCTGCAGAAGAAACTGGAGTCGGGCAAGACCCTGAAGGTTAAAGTGGGTTTTGATCCAACTGCGCCTGATCTTCATATCGGTCATACGGTGATCATCAACAAGATGCGACAGTTTCAGGACCTGGGTCACGAGGTCACGTTCCTGATCGGGGATTTTACCGGCATGATCGGCGACCCGACTGGTAAAAGCGCGACCCGCAAACCCTTGACCAAAGAAGACGTCATGGCCAATGCCGAAACGTATGCCACCCAGGTGTTCAAGGTGCTGGACCGGGAAAAGACAAAAATCCGCTTCAATTCAGAGTGGATGGCGGGACTCGGTTCCGAGGGCATGATCCGCCTGGCGGCAAAATACACGGTTGCCCGTATGCTCGAACGCGACGATTTTGAAAACCGATACCGCAATGGCCAGCCTATCGGTGTACACGAGTTCTTATACCCGTTGGCGCAGGGATACGACTCGGTGATGCTGGAGTGTGACGTGGAAATGGGCGGCACCGACCAGAAATTCAACCTGCTGGTGGGGCGGCAATTACAACAGCAATATGGTCAGGACCCGCAGGTCATTATCACCCTGCCGTTGCTGGAAGGTCTCGACGGCGTGCAAAAAATGTCCAAGTCGCTGAATAATTATGTCGGTATTACCGAGTCCCCCGATGAGATGTTTGGCAAGCTGATGTCCATTTCCGATGAGATGATGTGGCGCTATTTTGACCTGCTGAGCTTCAAGAGCAACGAGGAACTGGCTTCATACAAACGGCGTGTGGACGATGGCGATAACCCCAGGGATATCAAGTTTCTGTTGTGCGAGGAAATTGTTGAGCGGTTCCACCACCGTGATGCGGCGGTCAGGGCGCGTGAAACATTTATTGCCCGCTTCAGCGGTGGCGCCATGCCGGAGGACATCGAGGAAAAATTCCTCGATACCGATGGTGAAGGTATCGGTATCGCAGCAGCATTAACGCAGTGTGGATTGACCTCCAGTAACTCGGAGGCCTTTCGGATGCTCAAACAGGGTGCTGTCAAGATTGACGGCGAAAGTACCAGTGATCGCTCACTGCAGCTTGAGCCGGGGTTTGCTGGCATATTGCAGGTGGGCAAACGCAAGTTTTGCCACGCTCATGTCAAGTAAGGCGCCATTAACGGCCAGCGAATTGCTGGAATTACGCCAACGGCTGGACGAGATCGATACGGCCATTGTCGACCTGGTTGCCGAGCGCCAGGCGGTTGTCACCACCATAGGGGAGCACAAGCTTCGTACCGGCTTGCCATTGCGTCACTACGAGCGTGAACGGGAAGTGATTGACCGTGGCGTGGAACGTGCCGAATCACTGGGGCTGGAAGGCGCTGTGGCACGTGAGATATTGCAAACGCTCATTCACCATTCCCTGAGCAACCAGGAAACACATAAGTTGGTCCAGTCTGAACATGGCCACGGTCAGCGTGCTTTGGTGATCGGTGGTCTCGGCCGCATGGGCCTGTGGATGTCACGTTATCTCGACATGGTCGGTTACAGCGTTGATGTCGCGGATCCCGCCGAGGGAGATACACCCTATCAACGTGTGAACGACTGGGAGGCCGTGGTCAACGAGTATGAACTGATCGTCGTGGCGGCGCCTTTGAGGCCAAGCAATGCCATTTTGTTACGGTTGGCGGAACTGCGTCCCCGCTGCCTGGTATTTGATATCGGTTCATTGAAAAGCCCGATGCGGGAAGGCCTGGACGCCATGCGTGAAAGTGGTTGCCGGGTATGTTCGGTGCACCCGATGTTTGGTCCTGATGAGATCGGTCTTTCCGGCCGTCACATATTGTTTGTCAATGTTGGGCACCAACAGGCAATCGATGAGGCCCGCGCACTTTTTGCGCACACGGCGGCAGACTGTGTTGAGCTTAGCCTGGAAGAACACGACGAGGTCATGGCATGGGTTCTGGGCTTGTCGCACCTGGTGAATATTGCCTTTGCCGGCGCACTGGCAAAAAGCGGGGAGGCGGTCCCGTTGCTGAGAAAGATTTCCAGCTCCACCTTCAACGCCCAGTTAAAAGTGGCGACCCAGGTGGTTTCAGAAAACCCCCATCTGTACTTTGAAATCCAGCAGGGCAATGTTTATACCACCGAGGTTAGCGAGCATTTCAGAAAAGCACTTAATGAACTGGTTTCAGCGGTCACCGAAAACAATGAGGTCGTTTTCATCCAATACATGGATCTCGCCAACAAGCGCCTGGCCGAGGCAGAGGTAAAGGCCATCGGCAGTTAAATGGTGAGAAAGCTGGATGACATCGATTGGGAAAACTGGCAGGCCAGTGATCCGGCGACCCTGGTGTTTGTCATTCGCAATGGCAGGATTCTGCTGATTGATAAAAAGACCGGGCTCGGAAAGGGTAAGGTCAACGGTCCCGGCGGTAAGGTTGAAAAAGGCGAAAGCCCGGAAGCCTGTGCGGTCCGGGAGTGCCAGGAAGAGCTTGGGATTACCGTCTCTGACCTGCAGTATTGCGGTCAGCACAAGTTCCAGTTTGTGGACGGTTATTCGATTCATGTATGGGTGTACAGGACAGATCAATTTGTGGGCGTGCCGACCGAGACACGTGAAGCCAGACCCCTTTGGGTGGACCTGGACAAGATTCCCTATGAATCGATGTGGGAAGACGACGAGATCTGGCTGCCGATGATGTTGCGGGGTGAACGATTTGCCGGGCGCTGGATTTTTGAAGGCGACCGCATGCTGGATTATGAGCTGCTGCAGGATAGCAATGAGGTTTGATGCTTTGCGGGTCTTAACAGATGAGGATTTGAGATGAAAAAAACTAAAAAAATGTCCGTTTTATTGCTTGGTTTGATCGGCCTGTCTGCATCAATGAGCAATGCCTGGGCAGAACCTGCCAGCATCGACCTGAAAGCCCGCGAGTTGACAGCAAAATATTTGCTGGCCGATACCCATATTGACGTGCCTTACCGTTTGCATGACAGCTGGGTTGATGTCAGCAACGCCACAGATGATGGTGAATTTGATTATCCCAGGGCTGTAAAAGGCGGCCTGAACCTGCCGTTTATGTCGATTTATACCCCGGCGAAAATGGAAAAAGAGGGTGGCAGTTACCAACTGGCCAACCAGCTGATCGACATGGTGGAGGCGATGGCCGCACGGGCGCCGGAAAAATTTATGCTGGTCGCCTCTGCCGACGATGCCGAGAAGGCCATGCAAAGCGGCAAAATCGGCCTGGCCATGGGGATGGAAAACGGCTCTCCACTCGACCACAAACTTGAGAATATCCGCTTTTTTGCGGACCGCGGTATCAGCTACATCACCTTGACCCACGGCTTGAGTAACCAGATATCGGATTCATCCTATGACGATAATCACCAGTGGGGTGGGTTGAGCGAATTTGGCAAGCAGGTGATCCGGGAAATGAACCGCGTTGGCATGATGGTTGACATCTCCCACGTATCGGACGAGGCATTCTGGCAAACGCTGGAGGTTTCCTCGGCGCCGGTGATTGCCTCACATTCCTCAGCCAGGCATTTCACCCCCGGCTTTGAACGCAATATGAGTGACGAGATGATCGTTGCATTGGGCAAAAACGGCGGTGTTATCCAGATCAACTTCGGGTCGTCTTTTCTCACTGCAAAGGCCAATGAGTACTCGTCCCGCCGTTCAGAACTTCGGGAAAGCTGGGCAAATGAACATGGGTATGAATCCGGAAGTCCCGAGGTTAAAAAGTGGTCGGAAGATTACACAAAGGAAAACCCCTTCCCCTATGCAACGCTTGCCGAAACGGTCGATCACTTTGACCATGTCATCAGGCTGGTTGGCGTAAACCACGTGGGAATCGGTTCCGACTATGATGGTGTCGGCGACAGCCTGCCGTTGGGCCTGAAGGATGTATCTGAATACCCGAACCTGGTTGCGGAGTTCCTGCGCCGTGGTTATTCTGAAGAGGATGTAGCCAAGATACTGGGCGGTAACCTGCTGCGTGTCTGGCGCCAGGTGGAAGCTTTCGCCAACCAACCGGGTGACTGAAAGTTGTCGATGCAGTAATCGCAACCAATAGCGAACCAGGGACTGATGATGGCATTTATATCCGTCGCATTAGCCGCATTTTTTGCCGCTGGTCTGACCATGTATTCCGGCTTTGGGCTCGGTACCCTGTTGTTGCCCGTTTTCGCGTTGTTTTTCCCCGCAGAAATGGCCGTGGTCGCCACCGCCATGGTGCACGGTGCCAATAATGTATTCAAGGTGTCCCTGCTCGGCCGTCATGCGGACAGGGAGGTCGTAGTGAAATTTGGTTTGCCCGCCATCATTTCCGCTATCTTCGGCGCGCTGCTGTTAGGTTGGCTGGCGCAATCGGACTCCAGCCTGACGATTGCGGTCAACGAGGCGGCTTTTTCAAAAATCACTCCCGTTAAAGTATTGATCGGTTTGCTGATGATCGGTTTTGCCCTGTTTGAGCTGTTACCACGTTTCCGCGAAATGGAGTTTGAACGACGCTATCTTCCCCTTGGCGGGTTGCTGTCGGGCTTTTTTGGCGGTCTGTCCGGCCACCAGGGCGCCCTGCGATCGGCTTTTCTTGCCAAGACAGGCCTGAGCGCCGAGGCCTATGTGGGCAGTAATGCTTTCATCGGTTTTCTGGTAGACCTGACCAGGATTGGCGTGTACGTGGCGCTGTTTTCAGCTGCTGGTGGTCAGGCGAGTGATTTTGAAGGCTGGCCATTGGTGATCACCGGTGCGCTGGCTGCTTTCAGTGGCGTATTGCTGGCCAGGCAGTTCCTGAAAAAAGTCACGATGGGCGGCATCCGGACACTGGTGGGGATACTGTTGTTTGGAGTTGGGCTGGCATTGCTTACAGGTATTTTGTAACCTTAATTTTGACCTCTGATGTGTTAACAATTACCGGGATATTGTAAAAACCATGAACGGGGTCACCGCATTGCCTGGCTTTGCAGTTACCGTGCTGGTTACTGTTGCCATAAGTGGCCAGTTTGGCGGCGGTGAGTGGTATCAGTCGATGCACCAGCCCGCCTGAAAGCCGCCGGCAATAGTGATGGTTATGGCCTGGGCGGTGCTATACGTCCTGATGGCCGTTGCTGCCTGGCAGGTGTTTTCATGGATGTTGAACTTCACCCAATGGAGTATCAATGGCGGTGGCATTGGTTGAGCGCACCTCGTCCAGGTATTGACACGCCAGGGCGATACTATCCAGAAACCGGGGTGTGGCCTGGCTGACCTGATCAGCCGGGAGATAGAGCATATTGCCTTTTTTCACGGCCTGTAAGCGCGGCCAGTCATTCCAAATCTCCAATGCGGGCCTGCCGTCGCCGTCCTGTGCGGAAATCAACACCTCCGGATTGGCAAGAATAACGGATTCATGGCTGACCTGGGGCGCCAGCACCGCCAATTGTGAAAATATGTTCTGGCCACCACACAATGCCAGCCCCTTGCTGATGATGTGCTCACCATTGACCGTGTATAGTGGGTGGGATGCAACCTGGTAGAAATACCTGACAGGCGTCTTGTTCAGGTTATTGCGTTTCAGTTCAGTCAGCTTGCTGACCAGGCGTTTGGCCTTCGCCCTGCCAACATTTTCAGTTCCCGCGGCGATCGACATGTACTCGACGGCTTCAGCAATCTGCTCCGGCCGGTTGATTTCAAGTTGCCATACCCTGATGCCCAGTTGTTCGAGTTTTTTCAGCGCACTTTGCGGGTTACCTGAAGACCAGGCAATGACGAGGTCCGGTTCGAGTTCAACAATCCGTTCAAGGTCTATCCTGAATGCGTCACCTACCCGCTGTATATCCACTACCTGCCGGGGGAAGTTGCTGTACTCGACCACGGCCTTGAGATGGTCACCGGCGCCGGCTGCGAACAGGATTTCTGCGAGGTTGGGCGCCAGCGTGATGATACGTTGCGCCGGGCCGGGCAGAACAAGCGTTTCGCCATTGGCCTGTGGCAGGATGATGTCAGCTTCAGATGCCTGAATGACCGTTATGCCTGCAAGGACTGCCAGGATGCTGAAAAAATGGCGGATCAGAACCCGGGCAGGGCCGCCTGTCATGCGATTACGTTCACCAGCAACAACAGTGCAAGGACCGTTGCCCAGACGCCCAGTGAGCGCCACACAAGGTCCATAGACAACTTGATGCTGGCCATCGGACCTCCTAACTGGTCGGCGTAACCATCCTGTGCGGCGTGACCGGATTTGACAATGGTGCGGGCACTGGTCAGCAGGAACAGGTTGTTTCCTTCAAAAAGGCCGTGACCTCTCTCAACATGGTATTTCTTCCATGCCTGGTAGACGGAATCAAAATCCGTCGCTATGGCCAACGAGAGTGTCATCAACTGTGCAACCGGCCATTCCATGATTTTTTTTAAACGTACGATCAGTTCTTTCTGGTCATCCCTTAATCCGAACTCGCTGCCGGTCAGCCAAACGGATAGCCTGTATAGCAGAGCGCCATAAATGCCAAGTAAAGCGAACCAGAAAATGATGCCAAACCAGCGCTTCAAAGCTTTATTGAAAACCGCGTCAATGGCGGCCGTCTGGCAATCATCGGGATCTGCCGGAACCGGTCCCCCAAGCAGTATCTCGAGAGCCTCTTTCTGATCTTCCTCGTTCTTCGCGCGGATCACACAACGAACGTCCACATCAAGATCACGTGGCCCGAAGGTGTAAATCAGCATGGCGATGGAAAAAAGAAAACTGCCCAACTGGCCCAGCAAACCAAAAAACAGGCTGTTTAGCAGGTATATCGCCAGTAACGGAAGGCCCAGAATGACGAAGAAACCGGTTGGTCCTGACCAGCCCGGCAAAAAGTCCAGCCAGCCGTTGCAGGTTTTTATGAATGGACTTACCCATTCAAAACGCCGTAATAAACGCAAGTTGCGCACCAGGTGGCAAAGCGTAAATGCAATTAAAATCGAGATAATGGTCATTGACCGTGATCCTTCACCGGGTTGGATTCCAATATCACTATTCTAGCATCCCGCATGCCAAACATTCATTGTCGTTGTTGCCGAACCAATTCTTCGAGGTTGCCGCCGCCATGCTTATAAAACCAGTCTGCGAGCAACCTGAAAGCGATCGATACCGGTGCAGAAAGCCGGATCTCGTTATCCGTGACTGCCCGGGTCAGCGATTCAACGGTAAACCACCGGGTCTCTTCGACCTCACTGCTGTTACCGCTTTGCCTGTCCACAGCCTCTGCATAAAAGCCACACATCGCGGATGCAGGAAACGGCCAGGGTTGGGAAGAGACATAGCGAATCTCTTCCAATTGCACCTGGACCTCCTCGTAAACTTCGCGCACCACGGCATCTTCGAGGCTTTCACCCGGTTCGACAAAACCCGCGAGTGTTGAAAATACCTTGGGAGGCCACTTGCTGTTTCTGCCCAGCAGGCAGGCATCCTTGTGTGTTACCAGCACGATGATGGCCGGATCTATTCGTGGAAATGTCTCGCGGGCGCACTCGTCATTGCTGCACTTCATCCGATGACCGGCAGAACGCAGCAAGTTCGGTCCGCCGCAGACGCCGCAAAAGCTGTGACGGTGTTGCCAATAGTGCAATGCCTTGGCATAAGCGAGAATTCCGGCATGCTTGGCGGCCATGTCGATGGACGCCCTGCGCAGGTCTGCAAAGCTGGCCTCGGGGTGATTTTCGAGAATCAGGTCCTTCTGGCTGTCGGTTACCGATACCGCAAAATAGTCGCGAACACCGTCGTTTCCGAGCAATGTCGGAGGTTGGATGCGGTCTGGTTCCTTGAGTTCAGCAGGTGACAGGTAGATGGCGATGGTGCCACTGTCATCGCGCGCCAACAGGCTGCGGCTACGCCACAATGGCACAAGACGGGTATTCGGATTACTCAGTGTTGCGCTAACCCAATTGGCATCGTCCCGCAACTCGACTTCGCGATTCAGACGGACAGCAGTAAAGCGGTTGCGCTTCGAACGTGCCAGGTGGTCTGTGGTGACTGCGTTCACTCCGTCTAAACTGAGAAAGATGACCCGCAACCACAGGTGGTTGCTGCATTCGGATTCCTGATGACAAACTGGGCGCCCTGCAGGTTTTCGCTGTAATCTACCTCGGCCCCCATCAGGTACTGAAAGCTCAACGGGTCCACCAGCAATGTGACGCCCTCATTGGTTATGGCGATATCGTCGGCGGCGCTGTCCTCATCGAAGGTGAAACCATATTGAAAACCGGAGCAACCGCCGCCGGATATGTACACCCGCAGTTTGAGGTCCGGGTTGTGCTCTTCCATGATCAGTTCCATCACTTTGCGTGCAGCGGCATCGGTAAACTTGATCAGGTCTGTGGGTAGTTGGTTTTCCATGTGGTTTCTGTCTGATTGGGTGATACTAACTATGGCGGTTCACAGTTTGTTTTTCAATCTCCCGACGTCTTATTCAGCCGGGTTTTCATCATCGGTTGGGGGTGAATCGGTTGTATCATCATTAAACAGACTTTGCCATTGCACCGATTGTTCCACCGTCGTGCTCAGGCTTGCGGATTTCAATTCGACGCTCAAGCGATTGGGTTCAAACCCTTCCGGTAAGGTGATTAAACGTTCCAACTGTTGAAAATACTTGAAATGGAAGTCTAGCGGTTCCGTGGAATCGGCCAATAACTGGTCTTCACCCAGTTGCCTCGCAACCCCGTCCTGGATGCCATCCACACCGAGGTGGATGCGTCCGGAAATGACCGCAGCCCACCTGAGGTTCTGAGTCAGTGTGAAAATAATCCGGTAAACCCTGGGTGATGGTGTTCTTTGTAATTCCAGGTAGTGCACCGCAAGCGGCGCCTGGGAGCCATTGGCTCCCCCGAGCCGGCGATAGAATGCCAGGTCCGCCTGCAGCGAGGCAATCTCGTTCTGGCGGTCGCGCTCAGAGGCGCGCAGGAGTTCATTGGCGCGGCGCACAACATCAACCTCCCGTTCGGCAATTGTCGCGCGTGCGGTTTCCTTATCCAGCCTGTCCAACGTCTCCCGCAGATCCTTTTTCAAGGACTTGACCTGGTGATTGGCATCAATCAACTCGTCGGCAATGTAGAACCTGGCCAAATAGAAAATGCCAAGACAAATAACAATTGCGGGTATCGCGATCTGTTGCCATTTTGGAAGGTCTAAATACTTCATCAAGCCTTATTCTACCTTGGTGCCCGAAAAATAAAAAAGCGGCCGAAGCCGCTTATGTTCCTGTAATTTTATTGTCTTTCTTATCTATTATTGTAGTTATTTGGCAAGCCCCAACAGGATGGTTGTGCAGTTTATACTAATAAAATCGCCCTGCGTCAAGTTGACGCAGCAAAATTTATGCAATCAATAATTGATGCATTATTCAGGCATATTGATGGCGCTCGTGATTGCCATGCGCCGATCCATCCCCCGGCGCCGACACCCACAACGGTGCCGCATCCTGGATTGCCTTTGGCTATCATCAAGGGTCAGCCCATGTCCTGAAAAGGTCGCAACCATGCTTTCTGCGGGTCACCATAGACAAAAAAATAAGGGTTCAAAAAACTTTCCTTATTGTTATAGTCGAGCGGCGAGCCGTCGGCCTTAACCACCCTGCCGCCGGCAGCCTCGACAACGCCCTGGGCAGCCGCGGTATCCCACTCGCAAGTGGGCCCAAGGCGTGGATAGAAATCAGCAATCCCCTCTGCCACGCGGCAGAATTTTAATGAACTGCCCATGCTGACGAGTTCATGCGGGCCAAGTCGTTCGAGCTGGCTGCTGAGCTCGGGGTTCGCATGCGAGCGACTGCCGACAATAATTGCGGGATCAGCCGACGGTTGCCTGACGTGAATAGGACAGGCTTCAGCAGCGCCCCGCTGGCGCCAGGCGCCGGACTCGCGGGAGCCAAAATAGCTGGTATCGGTCACCGGTACATGGACGATGCCAACCACCGGTTGGTGATCCCGGATAAGGGCGATATTCACGGTAAATTCACCGTTGCGGTTGATGAATTCCTTGGTGCCGTCCAACGGGTCGACCAGCCAGTATTGTTGCCATTTCTGGCGTGTTTGCCAGGGAATATCGGCCGACTCCTCTGACAATACCGGGATATCAGGCCAATATGCCGTCAACTCTGCCGAGATCAACTCATGGCTGGCAAGATCTGCCTGGGTCAGAGGGGACTCGTCTGCTTTCCTGGTGATATCCATATCCCCGTCGTACCACTCGAGTATGGCCAGTCCGGCACGGCGACTGATGCTCACCAGTTGAGCCAGCATGTCTGGCGATGGTTTTTCGTTCATGATGATTTTTCTCTTTGCAGGAATTCCCGGGCGATAAACAGGGCGGCAATGCTTCGGCCTTCTGTGCAGTCGGGGCGCTGGACGAGCGTGTGCAGATCAGCGATCGGCCAGGGTACGATTTCAAGCTCCTCCGGTTCGTCTCCCACCAGTTTGTCGGGGTACAGATCACGTGCCAGCACCACGTGGGTTATGTGAGTCATATAACCCGGTGCAAGACTGAGCACCGTGAGTTCCTCGAGTTGCCTGGCGCCGTAGCCGGCTTCCTCCCTGAGTTCCCTCTGCGCGCCTTCGAGAATACTCTCACCCATTTCCAGCCTGCCTTTAACCAGGCCAAGCTCGTAGTGATGCAAACCGGCTGCGTACTCCTTGACCATCAAAACGGTGTCATCATCGAGCATCGCAACCACGATGACCGCGCCAAGCCCCCGGGTGCATAGACGCTCATAGTCGCGCCGCACTCCATTGCTGAATTCCAGCTCGAGTTTTTCTGCCTTGATGAATTTGCCCGGGTCCTGGGATGTTCTGGCATGTATTTGCGGAAGTTTCGCCATTCAGCTCACGTCTGTTTCAATTCGTTTGATAATGCAAGATGGAGCGCTGGCGTTGCGGCCAGAACCGAGCGGGTTTCGAGGTCAGGCGAGCGACCGTCGAGGTCGGTAAACACCCCCCCTGCCTCGGTGACGATGACGTAGAGGGCTGCGATGTCAAGGATGTTGACATCGGATTCAATGACCGCATCCAACTGCCCTGCGGCCAGGCGGTGGTAGTGATAATAATCACCATAACCACGGGTGCGGTTGGTCTTCGCCATGATCCTGCCCAACGCCGGCCATTGGGCGCTGGCAGCCAGGCTCTGGATATTGCCGGTTGAAATGCTTGCCTGGTCGATGTTGCTGATCTGGCTGACATGCAACTGACCATCGGCATCGAAGGCGCCATCCCCGCGTGTGGCCCAGACCAGTTCATTCATGGCGGGCGCCGAGGAAACTCCCAGCACCAATTCACCCTTATGCATCAGGGCGATCTGGGTGGAGAACATACCGTAACGTTTGACAAAACTCTTGGTGCCATCAATCGGGTCAACCAGCCACAGGTATTCAGTACTCTTGTTGTCCGATCCGTACTCTTCGCCAAAAATCCCATGATCCGGGAAAGCCTTTTGCAGGGTTTCCCGGATCACCCGTTCGGCCGCCCGGTCAGCAACGGTTACCGGCGTCTGATCGGCTTTGATTTCAATATCAAAGTGACCGTTGTAATAGGAAAGAATAACTTCTTTCGCAGATTTAGCTGCAGCAAGGGCAACTTCGAGAAACTCTGAATATGTTGGTTTGACCATAGTGTTTTTGGTTACCCTGGAGAGTAAGCAGTGAAAAAACCCATTGTTATCGGCCGGCGTGGCTTGCATGCCCGACCCCGACTCTCCATGATAGCAGACTAAAGCTGGATTCCGGCATGGTGCGCAGGTAAATAGTGACCCATTGGCCCAACGATTATAACCGCGGAGCGGCTGCGTTCCGGGTGGGATAGCAGGTGAAAATCTGATGCGAAATTCACGTTTGTACACTCCTCAGTCGCTTGGTGCCGACAGCCAGGTCGAACTGACAGGTTCCCAGTGTCATTACCTTGCCAGGGTGTTACGTGTTTCTGACGGCGATGAAATTACCCTGTTCAATGGTGACGGGTTTGATTATTGCGGAAAGGTCATCGAAACAAGAAAGCAATCCGTTACCGTCAAGCTCGATAGCAGGCTGGACCCGGCCAATGAATCACCCCTGCACATCACCCTGGTGCAGGCCATCAGTCGTGGTGAACGCATGGATTATTGCCTGCAAAAAGCCACCGAGCTGGGGGTCAGCGCAATCCGATTGCTAACCAGCAGTCGTGTAGAAGTGAGGCTCAATGAAAACCGCCTGGTCAAGCGAATGGCGCATTGGCAGGCGGTGGTGCGTTCAGCCTGTGAGCAAAGCGGCAGGGCCAGGGTTCCCGAGGTAAAAGTTCCGCTTTCACTGCCGGAGTGGTTGAGCCGGAGTGATGGGCAAACACGCCTTGTGCTCGACCCCCTGGCAGATATACGCCTGTCTTCCTGCCCGTTAAAAACATCCGGGCTGTCGATTGTGGCCGGGCCAGAGGGTGGTTTCAGCGATGCAGAATTGCAACAGCTCAAAGAGCAGTCGGTTACGCCCGTTTCACTGGGTCCCCGGGTGCTGCGCACCGAAACTGCAGGACCGGTGGCAATTGCTGTATTGCAGACGATGGCGGGCGATTTCTAGGGCGGGATTGTTTGCCCGGCGGCAACGCCTGTTCAATCTGTCAGTTATCGTAAGCAGCCTTTTCTACCCGCCGGGTAAAATCGCCCAGCTCGGGTATGTAGGCGTCCAGTTCATCAATGCTGACGACGCTGAAGACCTCGTCGGGCAGGTCTTTTTGCGGTTTCTCAACCAGTGATTGCATGGTCACCTTACGCAATCGGGGTAAACCCTGGATGATCAGCCCGATATAGTTGACCTGGGTCGATTCGCCCAGTGTTTTGATGATCAGAATGCGGGCCTTGGAGGTGATAACATTACCGTAGGTATTGTCGATCATGTGTTCAAAACTGATGATCGGTACCTGCCAGCCATTCCAGATCAGTTCACCCAATATCCAGCTGGGTGCTTTTTTTAACGGCTCAGGCATGGTCAGGGCCAACAGTTCGGCCACAGCTACATTCGGCAGTATGATGTGGCCCTTCAACAGCGGCGCCACGATGGTGCGTATTTCCATATCAGCCATTGTTATGCCGTCCCCTGTTATCCAACAGCTTATCAACTTCCTTGATCAATTCCGCCTCCTTGTAGGGTTTGGAAATATAAGCGTTAGCACCCGCCTCGAGTCCGCGTGACCGGTGTTTTGTGCCGGCCCGGGAGGTGATCATGATAATCGGGACTTGTCTCAACCTGGCGTCTGCACGCACCCACTCGGCTAACTGGTAGCCATCCATACGCGGCATCTCGACGTCAAGTAAAATAACATCCGGGATACGATCCTGGAGAATCTCGGTGGCTTCCACACCGTCCCTGGCGGTGATCACTTCAAAATCATTGTTTTCCAATACGCGTGTCGTCACCCTGCGCATGGTGATCGAGTCATCCACCACGAGAGCCTGTTTCTTCAGGCGTTGGGTACTGGCACGTGCCATCGCCGGTGCGGGTCGCGCCCCGGTGATCAATGCCTGCCTGATCAATGGGCCGGCATCGATAATGACCACGACTTTGCCGTCGCCGGTAACGGTTCCACCAAGTATGCCGGGTACGCTGCTGATCTGCGGTCCGACCGGTTTGACCACGACTTCCCTGTGCCCCAGCAATTCGGCAACCCTGAAGGCCGCCCTTTGCTCGCCTGCCTTGATCATCAGCACAGAGATGGTTTCATCACCCAGTGGTGTTGTTGGTTCGCCGAGCAGCGGCTCCAGTTCGAGGATGTTGTAGTGTTCACCGGCAAATTCGTATACCGGGTTCTCCTGTTTCAGCAAGTCCTGGAAATCGTCCGGCAAAATACGTGTAACGCCGGCAACACTGGCGACCGGGATCAGGTAGCGGTGCTCACCCGCCATGATACCGATGGCCTGCATGACCGCCAATGTGAACGGAATCCGGATGATGAAGCAGCTGCCCTTGCCTTGCTCGGATAATATTTCGACCGAACCGCCGATCTGTTTGACTTCGTTATTAACGACATCCATGCCGACGCCACGCCCGGCCAGTGATGTAACGGTCTTGGAAGTTGAGAATCCGCTGTGCAGAATCAGCTGGAGCAACTGTTGCTGTGTGGGCTTCGCATGTTGGTCCACCAGGCCGGTTTCCAAGGCGCGTTTGTGTATGGCTTTGAGGTTAATGCCGGCGCCGTCATCTTCAACACGAATGACAAATTCAGTGGCCTCCGCCGCTACGGTTATACTGAGTTGGCCCTCGGCGGGTTTGCCCAGCTTCTGCCGGTCCGCCGGTTTCTCGATACCATGCGCTATGGCGTTTCTGAGCAGATGTTCCAGTGGCGCGGTAATTCGCTCCAGCACATTCCGATCCAACTGGTCACCGCCGCCGGTCATGCGAAGCTGTAAACGGGCCTTCTTCTTGGTTTCCTTGGAGGCAACACGGATGATGCGACGGAGCCTGGGCGCGATGGTGCCAAAATGCACCATGCGTGTCTGCATCAGTCCTTCCTGAAGATCTGAACTGACCCTGGATTGTTGCACCAGCAGGGCATCCGACCGGCGAGCTGTTTCCTCCAACATTTCCTGAAGGTTCAACAGGTCAGACACGGACTCGGACAGGCTGCGGGACAGTTGCTGTAATGACGAAAAGCGGTCCATTTCCAACGGATCGAATTCCTCTGTGCCCTCCGGGGCCTCCTGCTGGTAACGTGACCGGATTTGCGTCTCGGTTTCAATTTCGAGCTTGCGGAATTGCTCCCTCAGGCGGGCAGTGGTGACATCAAATTCCTTCAGATGATCACGCATCTGTACTATCTGCTGCTCCAGTAATGATCTGAAAATGCTGATTTCACCGGCGGAGTTCACCAGTGAATCCAACAGGTCAGCATTGACACGGATGTGTTGGCTGACGGTGGATTCACCGGTTACTCCCTGGTTGCTATCCGGGGTGGCGACTACATCCGGGATTTCTTGCAATTCTTCAGCAGGTGGCGCGGTTGTTGCAGGTGTCCTTGGTATTTTCAGTGCTTTTTCGATGCCTGGCTCAGGCTCGTCAATGCCGCTTGTGGCCGGTTGCCGGCTGTCATCGGACTGGCCGGCCTCGGCGGGCGTGTCGCTGGTATCAGGCGGAGTGGTTTCGAGCTCTGCTTCAGCCGCTGATTCAACCTGTGCCCCGGCTTCCTCAGTGGCAGCTTCCTCAGTGGCGGCTTCCTCAGTGGCATCCACGGCAACGGGTTCTTCAGCGCCGGTTTCAGCTTCCTGCGTCTCAGTTGCCACATCCACCGGCCGGACAAGCTCTTCCTCTGCCTGTTCTGTCACGGTTGGCGCAGTGGGCAC
>JBFFWN010000025.1:0-21980 GCA_041570235.1 Lysobacterales bacterium
CTGGCGTCCAGTCGGCGAACCAGCTCGAGCGCGAGCTCTGGTAGCGGCTGAGCTCGTCGTCGAGGGGGGGTGGTATCCGCGGGGCGCCCTCGAGGATCAGTTGGCCCTCGTTGAGCGCCTGCCGCGGCGTATCGGCAGGCAGCTGGAGGGGCAGCAGCAGCAAGGCCATCCAGGGCCCAAATGCACCGCCGCCTTTGGCATGCCCTGCCCTGGGACTGGAATACATCGGTTGAGTGTGATCAACACGGTTATCGCGAACACCATTGAGCGCGCGTTCCTGGCGTGCAAGTTGTTCTTTTTCAATACGATCTCGATTCAGACGATTGATGCCGAGTTCCTTGTAACGCTCCTCAGGCAGCACGATCATCGAGGTGTAATCGGTGACAAGGCCGTTGGCGATGGCCACATCGACAATGGCCTGCTCGATATCGGCATCTTCGCCGAAGTAATCCATCTGGTTTTGCAGATCCTCGATCATGGCAAACCCCCACAGGCGTTCAATCTCGGGATGCAGGGTCTCAACACTGGGGAAATCAATCCTGGTCGAGTAGGTTTTAGCTTCACCTGAGACCTTGCCGTCGATCGTGACCTGCGCCTCACCGTTACCCCAGTAGTGACCGAAAACGATCAACTGCTGACCCCGGTATAGGCTGCCAATGCGCTCCGGCGTCAGGTCACTTACCTTGATACCGGAGAAACGGACATCGATATCATGGAGGGTTTCATGGGTTAACCTTGAGGTTGCCTCCATCAGTTTGCCGGCAATGTCATCGCTGTTGGAGACATTCATGGCAAAGCCGTTTGAAACCCTGGCCATGCTTTCCAGTAATGGCCGGTTGGCGCTGTTGCCCATGACAAAGCTGAACAACCTGACATCCTGGTTTTCCAGCAGGGCAAGAAAGTCCTTCTTCTCGGTATAGCCGATGTTGGCAACACCATCGGTCACCAGGATCAGGGCGCTGCTGCGGTCGCTGTCGAGTAATCGCATGCCATGCTCGAGTCCCGCATAAAGATCGGTGCCACTGTTTGGCTGGTTCGCCCCAAGCAAATCTATTGCATTTTGTACATTCCCGGGCGTCGCATTCAGAAAGCCGTTGGTCATCTCCCGGCTATGGTTATTGAAAAGTATCACCCGAAACCGGTCATTGGCGTTCAGGCTGGAGAGTCCCCGCCTGACGCCCTCGGCCAGGCTCTGGAACTTACCGGCCATCGACCCGGACATATCAAGTACAAATACCCAGTCCCTGCCCTCGGTAATCGGCTTCAGGTCATCACCGGGTGTAACCGTCATCATGAAGGTTCCCCTGTCTTTGTCATGCTCCCTGTAACTGACAAGCTCAACCGCACCTGGCAGGCCTTCAGCCTGGCGCCAGTAAACAACGATATCCTGATCCAGGGAATGGACCACTGAAGGCAGATAATTGACCGTCTCACCGTCACCGTCCTCGGCGGAAGCAGCCTCGTTGATCAGTGAAACCTGCCACTCCCACTCGGATAATTTCTGAATATTGGCCTGTGCATGACGCGGCAGTCTGAACTCATCAATGGGCCAGGTGGAACGGAAGGTCAGGTTAAAACTGAAACGTTCTTCAACGGCATCCTGGTAGCTCCAGAACGACAGTTCCTGCTCATCAACTCCGCCATCCTCCAGCGGATAGACATAACGGCCGATGGAGGTATCCACATGGGCCGGCTGTATGTAAGTCAGCCTGATACGCACATCCTGACCAGCCCGCACCGGGTAGACGGAAATATCGAAGCTCCGGTAATCATCCTGCTCGGTCAGCGCAGATTCGTTACCGGCCTGCTTCTCAGCCTCGTAAACCTCACGGGCGCGCTCCTTCTCCAGCACCTCGCCGGTAACTGGCTGACCATCGATCCAAAAGGTGAACTCGCCAACGGCGGCCTTTTCCGGGATAGGAAATGAATAGATCGCTTCCAGGTCAACCGAATGGGGGTTACCGAATACCTGCTCAACGCTGGTAATGGCATAGCCATCCTCAATCACGACATCGACATGGTGTTCCCTGATGCTCAATTGTGGAAGGTCGGAGTCCGTGGGTGTCATCAAGCCCGCGGCAAAATCCGGGGGACTCCAGAAGCTGGTGAAACACAGTGTAGCGACACTGAGAAAAATTCGATTTAAGGTCTTCATCACATATTCTCCATATGACTGCTTTGGAAACGGGCGGCCTGTCAGGCCACCGGCTACTGAAAGTCATACTGGAGAACGGGATTACATATAGCAACCATAATAAATTTAGTCGTTATATAATGATATTTGGGTATCGTTATTTAATACTTTTTGACCGTAACTCATCAAACCTGGCTTTGACGATCGGCTGAAAAAGACCATACTTCCAGCCACGCATGGCCAAAACCAGGGTCGTTCCGACACGGTGTTCGAGGTCAAGCGCGGCATCATCGCTGTTCAATACATCAAAATCCCTGGCCAGCCTTTTAAGCTTGCGTTGCAACTCGGCATTGCTCTGTGAAGAGAACATGCCGTTCAGAACGATCAGGCATTCGTCATCGCGATTGAAGCGGGTACTGAAAAATTCCTGGCTGATTTTCTTCTGAAAGAATGTCTGTATGGGGCCATTTTCATGCCAGCCAAAATTGGGCGCCACGATCAGCCGGATGCGGTTTTTCGGCAACAGCTCTATCAACTTCAGGCGGTCCAGCGTTGCCAGGTGACGAATGCATTCGGATTCGGAAATATGATAGTAGGAAAGAATATCCTCCATGGTCCACCGGTTCAGCACACAGACCGTAATCAGCGTCAGGGTAACATCCCTGGTGATTTCTCTTTCCTGCTCGATGGTCAGGCGCTGCAAGCGCTGTTGCTGTTGCTTCATCAGCTGCACGAGGTCGGTAATTTCCATATCCAGCATGTTGCAGACCTGGTCCAGGCGCTTTAATGAAAAACCCTGCCTGGAAAATAAACGCTTGATGCTGGCTTCGGTCAGGCCAAGCTCAACGGCCACATCAGCATAGGTTTTGCCATGCGCTTTGAGCGCCGATTTCAAAGTCTTGATGAGCTCCCGTGTTTGCGCCATTTTTCACCTCGTTAGTAGCATTTATTTATACCTTTTAAATATAGTAACGTATATTTTTTGGTTTCGTTCCATATTACTTAACCATTTGCCCGCCAATGCCTTGAAAAAATGGGCTGAACTGCATCGCGAAACCATGCTTTAATGTGATCCTCGCCTGTAGGTCAGAAATATTTTTTGGAGGTTATAACGTATATGAAAAGGTCGATCTGTATTTTAATTCTGATGTTGACTTCCCCCTTCAGCTTTGCTGATTGGGCCATCAAGGGTGAGGGTAACTTCAGCTGCCCGGATTATGTAGCCGCAAAACGCAGCAACAGTGCAAAACTCTACAGTTCGATATCCTGGGTACAGGGATTTATCAGCGGAGTAAATTACCAGGCCGCGCTGGAGCAAGGTGCAGATTCATTCATCGGCCAGGACTATCCTGCCACCTCCATCGTCAACTGGCTGGTGAACTATTGCAGCGACAACCCGCAGGACTATCTTTCCGATGCGGCCGAGGCGCTGGTGCTGAAATTAAAAGAATGAGATAAAGGATTTATTGATTCAGATCAACTCACCGGGAATCTGAATCCGTATCCTTTGCAAAACGCCCCGGGAACCAGCAGTCAAATAACCCCCCCCTGCTTTTTGGCTACTCCCGGGGTGTTTTTTATTCAGTCAATGGCTCCCGAAAAAGTATCGCAGGCACTGATGTCACCCGATTCAAACCCTCTTCTGAACCATTTCACCCGCTGAGCCGAGGAACCATGCGTAAAACTGTCTGGCACCACGCTTCTGCCAGCTTCTCTCTGCAAACGGTCATCACCAATGGCTGTGGCCGCGGTCAATGCTTCATCGAGATCTCCCGGGTCAAGGATCTGCTCACTGGTGTTGGCATAATGGCCCCATAACCCGGCAAAACAATCTGCCTGCAACTCCTGTCTTACCGACAGCGAGTTTACCTGTGTTTTGCTCTGGCCAGCCTGGGCCTGGCGGACCCCGTTGCTTATACCCAGTAGTGTCTGAACATGATGACCGACCTCATGCGCGATCACATAGGCCTGGGCAAAATCACCCGGTGCGCCGTGGCGCCTGGCGAGGTCATCAAAAAAGGTCAGGTCCACATATAGTTGCTGATCGCCGGGGCAATAAAATGGCCCGACTGCAGACGATGCCATACCGCAGGCCGAACTCACACCATTACTGAACAAAACCAGCTTTGGCTCCTTGTACTGTTTGCCCATTTCGCGAAAAATGATTTGCCAGGCATCCTCGGTATAGGCCAGCACGGACGCTGCAAGTTCACCCGCCTCTTTTTCACTGGCGCTCAGTTCGCGGGGCTGTTGGGTCACGACCGGGCCGCTCGCGCCTCCTAATAAGAGCGGCAACAGGTCTATACCCATCATCCTGCTGCCGAAAAACACCACAACACCAACCAGCAACATGATACGGCCGGTCTTGGTCTTGATCAGCATCGGGATAAAATTCAGCAAACCCATACCTGACCTTGCCGAGTTATAACCGCTACCCTGGCCCCTTCTGTCCTCTACATTGCTGCTTTGCCTGCTACCCTTCCAACGCATGTTTCTCCCTCGATTGCCATGTTTCGTTTTTAGTGCCACCAGAAGAACTGGTAAGCTGTTAAACAACATTCTACTCTTGAATAATCAAATTCACATAAAGCTTATCAACAGGGGCTAAAATAATGAACGAAGGCATTCTTATCGGCGGCAGTGATGCCGGTCAGATTTTTCTGAATCCACGTTATGCAAACCGTCACGGCCTGGTGGCCGGTGCGACCGGCACGGGTAAAACAGTCACATTGCAATGTCTCGCAGAGGGTTTTTCTGACCTGGGCATTCCGGTTTTTCTTGCAGATGTAAAAGGCGATGTTTCCGGCATCAGCCAGGCCGGCAAACCGCACCCCAAAATTGACGAGCGTATTGAAAAGATCGGCATCCAGGACTATCGGCAACGCGGCTACCCGGTGGCCTTTTGGGATGTATTTGGCAAAACGGGAACGCCGGTTCGTTCCACCATTTCCGAGATGGGCCCCCAGCTGATTTCCAGGTTGCTGGATTTAAATGAAACCCAGGAGAGCATACTGACCCTGGTTTTTGAATTCGCCGATGACGAAGGCATGCTGCTGGTTGATTTGAACGACCTGCGCACCACGCTGGAATATCTTGGTGAAAACGGCAGGAACCTGGGGGTGGGCTTCAGTGTATCAACGGCTTCCGTCAATGCCATTTTGCGCCGCCTGCTGATGCTTGAGCGTGAAGGTGGTGACCTGTTCTTCGGCGAGCCCGCCCTGCAACTGGAAGACTTTATGCAGACCAGCCGCGATGGTCGCGGAATGATCAACATCCTCGCTGCCGACCAGTTGATCCGTAGCCAGAGGGTTTATTCGACCTTCCTGTTGTGGTTATTGTCCGAGTTGTTCGAGAACCTGCCTGAGCTCGGTGATCCGGAGCAACCGGTACTGGTGTTCTTTTTCGACGAGGCCCATCTTTTATTCAAGGATGCACCCAAGGCATTGCTCAACAAGATCGAGCAGGTTGTCCGCCTGATCCGCTCCAAGGGTGTCGGGATCTATTTCATCACGCAAAGCCCGGGGGATATTCCCGACAGTGTATTGAGCCAGTTGGGCAATCGCATCCAGCACGCCTTGCGCGCATACACGCCCAAGGAACAAAAGGTGGTCAAGGTTGCCGCTCAGTCATTCCGCGTCAACCCCAAGCTGGATACCATCACCGCGATCACGCAAATGGGTGTCGGCGAAGCGCTGGTCTCAACCCTGCAGGCAAAAGGCATACCGGCGCCCGTGGAGCAGGTTTTAGTCCGTCCGCCGCATTCCCGCATGGGTATGGCCACCGAGGAAGAAAGGCAGGCCATCCTTTTAAAGGATAACAACATGAGGCGTTATCGCGATGCATTTGACCCGCGCTCCGCCCATGAAATGTTACGCGAACGCATGGCAGCCGCACTGGAGAAAGAACAACAGGCCGAACGTGAAAAGCAGGCTGCAAAAGAGGCTGCCAAAACGAAGCCCAGGGTCAGCAGAAGTAACCGTCAAAGTACAACCGAGGCATTTATAAAAAGCATGGCCCGCAGCCTGGGCTCTGCGGCCGGCAGCAGCATGGGGCGGAAGTTTTTCAGGGGTATCCTCGGTTCACTGCTGAAGTAGCACCGTGAAGAATCAGACTACCGGGCGCACATCCATATGCACCCGGTTTGTTTTATATTATCAGCCGGGTCAGCGGCTAAGCCGGTACATCAATATCGCTGCGCGCTGAACCGCAATGGGAATGGATGACAGATCAAGTGACTCATGCGGTGTGTGCCCGCCTTCACCATAAGCCCCCATGCCCGCCAGGCCATCGGTGTATGGCGCCACGAACGAAATATCAGCCGCACCACGCCTTGATGCATCCAGTACCGGCATGGCCTCACGCCCGAGGTCCTGGTTGATCTGTGACAGCATGTCACCGAGAGCCATGTTTCCATCGGTCGGGGCCATGGCCGGGTAACTGTCCTCAAAGCTGATGCTTGCGCTGGTCACAGGTAAGTTCCTTTTTACCACCTCACGCATGGCCTCGCGGGCCCTTTGTAACTGTTCATCGGAGATCGTACGCATCCCTCCCCTGACCACTACCCGGTTAGGTACAACATTGGTTTTACCAAAAACCCTGCCCTGCGCCTGCTGGCAATCCGCTTCGACCTCGGTGCCACCCATGATGGTGCCGGCATTGAATGTCAGATATTCCTCGCCACGGACTTCCTCGTAGAAATCATTGAGTATCCTGGCGGCCTCAAAGATGGCGCCAGCACCCGTTTTGTCATTAAAAACACCTGCAGAATGCGCCTGCTTACCGGTGACTTCCAGGCACCAGTTACTGGCGCTTCGGCGTGAAATGGTTACCCATTCCTTATCCTGGCTGTCGATGCCGGCTTCAAAACCCAGGGCAACATCGGCCCACTTGCCGGCGTCAACCAGGTCCTTTCGCGATATGCTGATCGGCTTTCCGGTGGATTCTTCATCGCCGGTAAACGCGACCTGTATCTGTAAATCATCCAGCACACCTGCATGCGCCAATGCCTTGAGCGCATAGATGATCACGACATCACCACTCTTCATGTCTTCTATGCCGGGCCCGTAGGCCGTCATCCCTTCCCGTTTGAACGCCTGGAATGCATCCTCCGGCTCGAACACCGTATCGAGGTGTCCGATGAGCAATATTTTCTTGCCGGCTTCACTTTTGTTCCTGGCAAACAGGTGACCGCCGCGGTTCATCTCTGCGGGCAGCTCAATCCAGCGGGTTTTAAAACCAAGATCGTCCAGCTGTTTCCCCAGTACCGCACCCACAGCCTCGACACCGTCTTTGTTCAGACTTCCGCTGTTGATATTAACCAGTGTTTCCAACAGCTCAACCGCACCTTCGACATTGGCATGGGTCCAGGCCACAATGGCTGCTTCGGTTTCATCCAACGCCTGGGCTGCGCAGGCAGGGCCGGCACAAGCGGTGAGCAGAAAGCACAGGACCATCAACTTAAAACGTTTGCTTTGTCTCATTAGAAATTCCCTGGGTAACAACGGGGGTGTATTGCGATTTGGCCAAATCCTGCTGCAGATTTAGCGGAATGTATGCAGAGGAGCCAAACTCAGGATGAGTCCTGCCCGCCCAGTTCACCCATAAATTGCCGGTAGTAACGCAGTTCCTCGATGGACTCCCGGATATCGGACAGAGCCTCGTGACGATTCTCTTTGTCAAATTCGTTGACCGCTGAGGGCATCCAAAGCTTGGCCAATACTTTAAGCGTGCTGACATCAAGGTTTCTGTAATGGAACCAGCCTTCCAATTCTGGCATCAGGCGGTGCAGAAACCTGCGGTCCTGGCAGATGCTATTGCCACACATCGGTGAGGCGCCTTTTTCAACCCACTTGCCAAGAAACTCAACACTGAGCGCTTCGACAGTAGCCATGTCATTGGGGCTGTGGACAACGCGTTGCCACAGGCCGGAATCCGTGTGATGGGAACGGTTCCAGTCATCCATTTCCAGCAGGATACCCTGCTCCTGGCGGATCGCAAACACCGGACCTTCAGCAAGCACATTCAGCTCACCATCGGTGATGATCATCGCGATTTCAAGGATGGTGTCATTTACGGTATCCAACCCGGACATTTCCAGGTCGATCCAGATCAGTCGATTTTTGATATCTTCACCCATAAAGCTTCAAATAAATTGTTTTGCGAACTATACCCATATGGGCAACTTTTCGCCATGATCAATTTGCGTTTGACAGGTACAATATACAAATGTCCCATCTAAAATATAATCGTGACCGCTAGGCACCTGACCGAAGCCCGGGTGCTGGTAGCCTATGGCGGTCATGGTGTGGTGCGTTTACCGGACAAAGGGCAAAGCCGTTGCAAATTCCGCAGAAACGTGGGCAGACCCTATTGCGGTGACCGGGTATTGGTCGCAACTGCCGACCAGGACTCACTGGTTGTTGAGAAAATCCTGCCACGTGACAACTATTTTGTGCGGACTGACGAACGCCAGCGCCAGCACATTATTGCCGCCAACCTCGACCAGGTTCTGATCGTCATAGCGCCACGCCCACTACCCTCACGTGACCTGCTTGAACGTTACCTCATTGCCGTACACAGCCTTGGAATCGAACCGGTCATCGTGTTGAACAAAACCGATTTGCCGGTCGATGACGAAAGCGCTGCCGGGGCGAAGGTCCTGAAAAGGATGGCGGATTACCAGGCACTTGGTTACACGGTGATCAAAACATCCTGCAAACAAGCACCCGGAATCAGCCAGCTCGAGCCTGTCCTGAAGGACAAAACCAGCATCTTTGTCGGGCAATCCGGTGTTGGAAAATCTTCGCTGGTAAACCGCCTGTTACCCGACCTTGATATACAAACAGGCGCACTATCTAATTCCACCGGCAAAGGCACGCACACGACGACGTCAACGATTCTGTACCAGTTTCACGATGGTGGTAACCTGATCGATTCCCCGGGTGTTTGGGAATACGGTATCTGGAAGCTCGACAACCGCGACCTGAGTGCGGGTTTCGTTGAATTCAAGCAGTGGGCGGGCTTGTGCAAGTTCAATAACTGCGTGCATGCCACGGAGCCCGGTTGCGCCATTAAGGCAGCCGTGGCGGAGGGCGCTATACTCAAATGGCGTTATCAGTCCTATTTGCGTTTGTTGGAGCAAAACGCCTGACGTGCGACCTGCCAATCATTTTTCGCGAAATACCCCTACATTCATCGAAGCACAAGGCGAAAGACGATTTTTATGCTATTCTGCGGATTCCTTTGGCAGTGGAGAAAAGCAATGACAAGGATTGTTCTCGCTTTCATGTTGACTTTAATGTTCCAGGTAATCTCGGCTGACGTGCTGATCATCGATGAGGTACGCCAGGTCGAAAACATGAATCTACCAAAAAACGGTCAAAACAAAGCGACAGTCGAAGCGAAGTTCGGAGCACCGATAGAGAAGAAGCCCGCAGTGGGGGACCCGCCCATTTCCAGTTGGCGATACAGGGAATATATTGTCTATTTTGAGTATGACCTGGTCCTGTTCACTGTGTTGCAACCCGGTGCAGTCATAGAAAAATAGGCATTGGGGGCGCTTCTGCGTTATCCTTGCGCCCTTTAGAAACATACGGAGTCCTAATGAGGGCTCCCCAAACCGCATGCCTGAATCTGAAACCTTATCAAAGCTGGAAACAGCGATCGAAAACCCCGCTCTCAATGAGCAACCATCCAGGGAAATCATCCGCGATGGCGTTGAGTATTTTTTATTGGGAACGGCTCATGTATCCCCCGCCAGCGTTGAGGCCGTCAAGCAGATGTCTGTCAGCGGCAGGTTTGACGCCATAGCGGTTGAGTTGTGCCCCGCCCGTCACCTGGCGCTGACCCAAAAGCAGCAATGGAAAGACATGGACCTGTATCGCATCATCCGCGAGAAAAAGGCAGGCCTGGTCATGGCCAACCTCGCATTGGGTGCGTACCAGAGACGTATAGCGGATCAATTCGGTATTGAACCCGGTGCCGAACTGAAAGCGGCCGCAGACGCCGCCATCGAACATGACCTGCCGCTGCAGCTGATCGACCGTGATCTGGCCACCACGCTCAAACGCAGCTACCGGGCCGTGCCCTGGTATAAACGCATGATGTTGACCTCCGGTTTGCTGATGAGCATGGTCAGTTCAGAAGAGATTGATGAGGAACAGATCGAAAAACTCAAGGAAGGTGACATTCTCGAATCCACTTTCACCGAGTTTGCCGAGCAAAGCCCGGAACTTTACGAGGCGCTGATTGCCGAGCGCGACCGTTACATGGCGGCCCGCTTGCGCCAGGATAACGCCAACAATGCAGGGCAAAAGATACTCGTCGTGGTAGGAGCAGGTCATCTTGAAGGACTGGCGAAATATCTTGAAAACGACCAGGCAGAACCAACTGCAGAGGTCGAAGATCTGTCGCAGCTTCCACCTCCCAAACGTTGGCCCAAATTCGTTCCGTGGATCATCGCCGCCCTGGTTTTAACCGGTTTCTGGATCGGCTTTTCCCGCAGCCCGGAACTCGGCTGGCAACTGGTGACGTTGTGGGTGCTGATTAACGGTGGCCTGGCGGCGCTGGGGGCACTGATAGCCCGTGGACATCCGCTGACCATCCTGAGCGCCATGATCGCCGCACCATTGACATCTTTGAATCCGGCCGTGGCCGCAGGTATGGTCACGGGATTGGTCGAGTCCTGGTTACGCAAACCAAAGATTTCAGACCTCGAACGTCTCAGGGACGATGCCACCACCATCAAGGGTTGGTTCAAGAACCCTGCAACACGTATATTACTGGTATTCTTTTTTTCCAACCTGGGCTCAGCCATTGGTACGTGGGTGGCGGGTTTTCAGATTTTTGAAGCATTAAGCTGATCGGTACACCATAACAAGTCATCATTCCCTCATGCAGATCGGACCCTATATACTGGACAACCCCATTGCACTGGCGCCAATGGCCGGTGTCACAGACCGTCCATTCAGGCAGTTGTGCAGGGAATTGGGCGCCGGATACGTGGTCACCGAGATGGTCACCTCGAACCCCCAATTAAGACACACCAGGAAAACCAGTTGGCGAAGCAGCTTTGAGGGCGAGGCCACTCCGGTTGCCGTGCAAATCGTCGGCAGTGAGCCAGCGCGCCTGGCCGAGGCAGCACAATACAATGTCGGTTTGGGCGCTCAAATCATCGATATCAATATGGGTTGTCCGGCCAAAAAGGTTTGTGGCAAGCTCGGTGGGTCTGCCCTGCTCTCTGATACCGGGTTGGTAAAAGACATTCTGCAAGCCGTCGTCAGCAGTGTGGACGTACCCGTCACCCTGAAAATCCGCACCGGACCGGATCGCGGCAACCGCAACGGTGTTGAGGTGGCCAGAATTGCCGAATCCTGCGGCGTGGCTGCCCTGGCGGTACACGGCCGTACCCGTGCCGACCGCTTTCGCGGCGAGGCCGAGTACGACACCATCCGGGAAATCTGCGCTAATATTTCCATACCGGTCTTCGCCAATGGCGACCTGAACTCGCCGGAGCACGCGCGTGAAGTCCTCGATTACACCGGTGCCCAGGGACTGATGGTCGGACGCGGAGCACAAGGCAATCCGTGGATTTTCAGACAACTGAATTATTACCTCAGTACCGGCAAGACCTTAGCTGCGCCTGAAGCAGAGGAGGTTCACGCCGTTATGTGTGAGCACCTCAGTCGCTTGCACGCCTTTTACGGACCGGTACACGGCGTGCGTGTAGCGCGCAAACATATTGGCTGGTATCTGAAAAGCCAGCCCGACAGCAAGAACGTATTATATGACCTGATGCGTGTTAAAACCGCAAAAGAGCAGTTCCAGTTACTCGAGCGGCTCTTTTTTACATCACCTCAACCAGGATCTGCCAAAACCGGACAGATACCTGCGATGGGAGCACCCGAACCATGAGCTGGAAACAACGTTTATTTAAACCCAAATGGCAAAACAAGAATGCAGACATACGCCTGCAGTCGGTGAGCTCAGAGCAACACCCGGACCTGATTGGCAGCCTCATGGACATTGCGTCCTCCGATCAGGACAGCCGGGTCCGTATTGCAGCGATAAAACGTCTTCACCAGCTGGAAAATATTCTGACCATTTACGACAAGGAGCAACACCCTGAGGTCAAAGCCGTGCTCGAGGACCGTATCAGGCAACTGGCGGCGGCCACCAACGAATCACGGCCACCTCTGGCTCAGCGTATGCGCGTGATCGCCATGACCGGCAACCGCGAATTGATCGAGCACCTTGCCAGGAACGCACCCGAGGCAGAATTGCGTCGTGCAGCCATTGAAAAGGTAACAAGACAGGGTGTTTTGGGTGATTGCAGTATCGAGGACAATGATGCCGAAATCCGCAGCTTTGCCGCCGGCCGGATCACCCAGCACAAGACCTTGAAGCGTGTCATTGACGGTTTACGCAAACGGGACAAAACGCTTTATGGCCAGTTGCAACAGCGCCTGCACCAGGAACTTCTGGCCGAGGGTGACTCCGATGAGATCAATATTGAAGCTCTCAAAATCTGCGTTGAACTGGAAAAGCTCGCGCTCGACATGAAAGCTGATCATTCGGCCGAAATCGACGGCCTGAATGCCGAGTGGAAGGCCCTGGGTGCAAAAATAAGCACATCGATAAGCGATCGCCATCAAAGGGTGATGCAACGTCTGTCAGCACCCCCGGCCGGCGATAAGACAATTGAAGCACCGCAGCCCGCTGCCACAAAACCAAGCGAAGAGGAACCTGTTAAGACGGTCGATATCGTTGAAAAACTTCCACGGGCCAATGATGCCCTGGCAAGAATCGCCACGGATATATGCCTGTACGAAACCGAACATGAAAGTCATTTCAGGCAGGCCAGTGTCAGCAAAATGCGCAACCAACTGGAGAAGACCTGGAAGCGTTGCGTGCCTCCGCATCCGGATGACCAGGCCTGCTGGGAGACCGCCAATACGGCGCTGGATGAAATGCAGGCCAGTCTCGATGCGCAAAAACAGGAACTGGAAAAGCGACTCGAGCATGCAACGACGCTGTTAACACAGATGGAAACCGAACTGGAAAACGGCGAATTGCACAAGGCGCTAGAAACCCGGGCAAAAATCCAACAGGCCGCCAGGGAAAATGGCAACGAGCGCGCCTGGAAGCAGGTCAACAGCAAAATGGCCGGCATGCATGCCCGTTTACGCGAGTTACGGGACTGGCATCACTGGTCCAACAACAAGATCCGCAAACGCCTGATTGCAGAGATGGAAGTTCTGCCGGCAGCCGACTTGCACCCGGATGCCCTGCTGGACCGCGTAAAGAGCCTGCAGATGGAATGGAAAGCACTGGAGGCAAGCGAGCAAATACCAGGTGAAAAGAAGTTCATGGCGGCGCCATGGATGTGGCGAAAATTCAGCGAAGCCGGAAACAAGGCCTTTGATACCGCCAAACCGTTCCTGGATAAAAGAACTGAAATCCAGGACCGTTTAGTACAGTCGATGCAGGAGTTCTGTAATGAACTGGATGAGTTGGTCAACGCCGGTAACACCGACCTGGCCGCATTGAACAAGGGCTTGAACGACGCCAGAAAGAGGTTGCGTGAACTGGGTGACCTGCCGTTTAAACAACGCCAGAAGATCGCCAAGCGACTCAAATCCGCCCTCGACAAGGGTAATGAACTTGTTCAGGCCAACTTTGAGACGATTGAACGGGAGAAAATGAAACTGATCCGCTCTGCCAGCCAATTGGTGCATATGCCGGAGCGCAGCGAAGCCATCGCCCTGGCAAAATCCCTGCAAAGCAGCTGGAAAGCCACCGGCAGACTGTGGCGCAGCAGGGACCAGGAATTATGGAACCAGTTTCGCGAACACCTTGACCCGCTGTTCAGTGAACTACAGGAAGAGCAGGCCAGCATCAAGGCTGCCGATGATGAGCGCCTGGCCGCGCAAAAAGATCTGTGTAAACAACTCAAGGCTATTGTCAATGACACGGAAGACCTCCCATCACTACAGGGTAAGGTGCAGGGTTTACAGGACGACTGGAAAGATATCGAGCACCCGGACCGGAAACTGCAGCAGCAATTCCAGCTGCTGGTGGATGAATACCATAAGAAGCTTGAAAATGAACAGTCCCGGCAAGTTGAAACAGACCGCAAACGCTGGTGGCAAAAGGCCGGCCTCTTACATGAACTGACGGTAAACGGCAGAACAACCAAAGGCAAGATCAGCAAAAAAGCCGAGACCAGTATCAATGCGGCATGGCCGCAACACAGCTCAGACGAACCGGTCGAAGTGCTGCTGGACAAGGCTCTTGATGACATCCTGGAAGGCACACTCCTGCCACCCGCAGAAGATGATCTGAAATCCATGCTATCCCAAGCGCGGTTACTGTGTATCAGCCTGGAGTTCATTGCCGGATTACCCTCTCCAGAGGAAGACCGTGAACAAAGAATGAAATACCAGGTGGACCGCCTGGCAGAATCCATGTCGGGTGAAAGCCCCCGCCAATCCGCCAGCGAGGAGGCCCGTGAGGCGGAAAAAACCTGGTTGACCATGTATGCCCTTCCAGATGCTGATTTCAAGGCATTCGGGGATCGCGTAAACCAGGCTATGACCGCAATATTTGGGAGTGATTAGTGATATATACCAATAATATAAAAACCATAGCTTATGTAGTTTCTCTTTTGTTGTTAAGCACAGTCGCGTATGCAGACGAAGCTGCGCCCGCCAGCGCCGGCCACTGGGTTTCGATTCTGCCGCCATTGCTGACCATCTTCGTGGCGCTGGCAATCAAGCGCGTGGTTCCTGCTCTTTTTCTGGGTATCTGGGTGGGCGCCTGGGCCATCAACGATTTTGGCTTTTGGGGTTTCTGGAAAGGCCTGCTCGATACATTCCAGGTTTTTGTCGCAAATGCCCTGGCCAACGAGGATCATGCCTCGATTGTTCTGTTTTCAATGATGGTTGGCGGCATGGTGGGCATCATTTCAAGAAATGGTGGCATGCAGGGCATAGTCAATCATATTGTTAAATGGGCCAATTCTGCACGACAGGCCTGTGTCGCCACGGCATCGCTGGGCCTGGCCATATTTTTTGATGACTATGCCAACACGCTCGTCGTTGGCAACACCATGCGCCCTGTCACTGATTCGATGCGCGTGTCGCGTGAAAAACTGGCTTATATAGTCGATTCAACCGCAGCCCCGGTGGCGTGCATTGCCGTTGTTACCACCTGGATTGGCTACGAGGTCGGTCTGATTGGAGACTCGCTCAGTAAAATGGAGGGGTTGGACACAGAGGCCTACCTGCTGTTTTTGAATACTATCCCATACAGCTTTTACCCGGTACTGGCGATCGCGTTTGTCTACATGGTTTCAATTTCAGGCCGGGATTTCGGCCCGATGCTGGCGGCGGAACGACATGCACAGGAGCATGGCTCGGATCACCATACGCCGGACAGCGAGAGCAACGAGGAATCCGAGGTCATACCGCCAGTTGAGAACAAACCTCAACGGGCTTTCAATGCTTATATTCCCATCGCAGTTATGGTGCTCGGAGTACTGGTGGGTCTTTATGTCACCGGCAAGAATGCCATCACGGATAACCCCGATCCGTCTTTGCAGGACATTATCGGCAATGCCAATTCCTATACTGCGCTGATGTGGGCTTCTCTGGCGTCGATGATGACTGCGGCATTTTTATCGCTGGTGCAAAAAATCATGGGTCTGGATGAAATTGTCAATGCATGGTTTAAAGGCGTCAGGGCCATGTTGATGGCGATGATCATATTGATCCTGGCATGGTCATTGGGCGAGGTCACGCATATTTTGAAAACCGCGGATTTTCTCGTCAGTATTTTGGGAGACTCCCTGCCATCCTTTATGTTACCGGCCATGGTGTTTGTATTGGCCGCGGCAACGGCATTTGCCACGGGCAGTAGCTGGGGCGCCATGGGGATTCTTTTCCCGCTGGCCATGCCGTTGACGTGGGCGGTGATGGTTTCACAGGGTCATACCGGCCCCGAACACCTGCACATACTGTACTCGGCCATTTCAGCTATCCTGGCGGGTGCCGTGTGGGGTGATCATTGCTCACCCATTTCCGATACCACCATCCTGTCATCGCTCGCATCGGGCTGTGATCACATTCAGCACGTCCGTACACAGTTGCCCTACGCTGTTACCGTGGGCGCAACCTCAATTTTGTTTGGCAGCATCCTGACCGCACTTGGTTCACCCTGGTGGCTGGGCATGTTACTCGGACTTGCCGTACTTGGAGCGATTCTCAGGTTTTATGGTCAACCCTCCCAGCTTGAACCAAGCGACTGATGCCAGCGAGTCCGCTTCACGCTCACTTTGCAGAGTCACCACGCGCCTGGAGCGAACTGGAAGGAAGCAGTGCCGCCCTTGCATTATTGTCTGCAGCCCAGGCGCATGATGGAATCGTCCTGGTTATCACCCGTTCCAGTCACCAGGCACAGGTGCTGGAGCAGGATGTACGCCTGTTCAGCGACGGCCACACACCGGTATTGCATTTCCCCGATCATGAGACCCTGCCCTACGACCCGTTCTCTCCACACTCGGATATCGTAGCGGAACGCCTGTCGACCCTGTCGACACTGGCAGCTGTGAAACGTGGATTACTATTCGTCCCAGTGTCGACGTTAATGCAACGCCTGCAGCCCAGAAGCCACACACTGGGTCGTAATATCCAGTTGACTGTCGGTCAATCGCTGGTGATCGAGACATTCAGGCAAAAGCTTTTACAAGCCGGCTACAGCCATTCGGACCCGGTGTATCAATCCGGTCAGTTTGCCGTGCGGGGCGCTGTTATAGATCTGTTCCCTACCGGTAACCAGTCACCTTTGCGAATCGACCTGTTTGATGAGGAAATCGACTCTCTTCGGGAGTTCGACCCGGAGACCCAGCGATCTACCGTAGAACTGAACAGTTTCGAGATGTTACCGGCGCGCGAATATCCCTGTGACGATGACTCTTTCAACGAGTTCCGCAAGGCATTTCGCTACCGGTTCGTGGTGGATACACGCAATGTTGCGCTTTACCAGGACCTGCGGCAGGGAATTCATCCACAGGGTCTGGAGCAGTACCTTCCGTTGTTTTTTGATAAAACCGAAAACCTGCTCGACTACCTGCCACAAAAACCATTACTGGTTACTCAGTCCGGGGTTGATCAGGCCGCCGAGGCTTTCTGGGCATCTACAACGGAGCGATGGGAACAACGCAGGCACGATGTGCAAAGACCGGTCCTGGACCCTCCGGAGTTGTACTACAGCCCGCAGGAAATCAGTGAAAGGCTGCAGGATTTCAACAGCATAGAGCTGCTTGGCGAAGACCAGAAATCCGGCGACAGCGTTCGCTTTGGTACACTCCCGGCTCCCGACCTCCACATACACGACCGGGGTAATGAGCCGGCAGCAGCCCTGTTGAAATTCACCAGGGAGTTTCCCGGCAGGATCATGTTTGCCGCCGATACCACCGGGCGTCGTGAAGTGCTGTCAGAAACCCTGCGTGCATTCGGCATCCGGCCCCAGCGATACGAAACATGGCACGAGTACCAGACATCGGGCGCCAGCCTTGGTCTTGCAGTACTGCCTCTGGAACAGGGTTTTCTGGTCGGTGATGAACTGGCCATACTGACCGAAAGCCAGCTTTTTGGTGGCCGTGCCCGGCCCAAAACCACCCGCAAACTTTCAGAACGTGACCCGGAATCCATCATCCGCAGCCTGTCCGACCTCGAACCGGGTGATCCCGTTGTGCACGAGGACCACGGTATCGGGCGTTACCGGGGACTGCAATCACTTGAGATTGATCAGCGTGAAGCAGAATTTTTGATGCTGGAATATGCCAACGGTGACAAGCTATATGTGCCTGTGACCTCGATGCACCTGATCAGCCGTTATACCGGCGGCGCTGCCGAGAACGCTCCACTGCACAGGCTTGGCAGTGAACAATGGGCCAAGGCACGCAAACGCGCGGCAAAGAAGGTACGCGACGTTGCCGCCGAACTACTTGAATTGTATGCCCTGAGACAGGCCCGGCAAGGCTATGGCTTTGAGCTGGATAAGCCGCTGTATGCAGAATTCTGTTCGGGGTTTCCATTCGAGGAAACCGCCGACCAGCAGCGCGCCATCGATGCCGTACTGGAAGACATGGTATCCAGCCAACCGATGGACCGCGTGGTATGCGGGGATGTCGGATTCGGCAAAACCGAGGTAGCGCTGCGCGCCGCCTATGTTGCCGTGCAGGGTCAGAAACAGGTCGCGATACTGGTACCCACAACGCTGTTGGCCCAACAGCATTTTTCGAATTTCAGCGATCGTTTTGCCGACTGGCCGGTCCGCATCGAGTTGCTGTCACGCTTCCGCACCGGCAAAGAACTTAATGCAACGTTGAAAGACCTGACCACGGGCAAGGTTGATATTGTCATAGGCACCCATAAACTGTTGCAGCGTGATGTAAAATTCAAACAGCTCGGCCTCGTCATCGTTGATGAGGAACAACGCTTCGGCGTGCGTCAAAAAGAGCGGCTGAAGCGCCTGAGGGCCGAAGTGGACCTGCTGACACTGACCGCCACTCCGATACCGCGCACCCTCAACATGGCGATGTCGGGCATCCGTGACCTGTCCATCATTGCCACACCACCAGCGCGTCGCATGGCCGTTAAAACGCTGGTGACACCCTGGGACTCCGCCCTGCTTCGTGAAGCATTGCAACGCGAGATCCAGCGCGGCGGGCAGGCATTTTTCCTGCATAACGAAGTACGTGACATCGAACGTATTGCACGTGAGGTCAGCGAACTGGTGCCCGCGGCACGTATACGCGTTGCGCACGGACAGATGGCCAAGGGTGAACTGGAAAAGGTCATGCTGGATTTCTATCGTCAACGGATCAATGTACTGGTCTGCACCACCATTATTGAAAACGGCATTGATGTGCCAACCGCCAATACCATCATCGTCAATAGGGCCGACAAATTCGGGCTGGCCCAGTTGCACCAGTTGCGCGGGCGAGTCGGCCGTTCACATCACCGGGCTTATGCCTACCTGGTTACACCGGACAAGCGCAGCATGACCCGCGATGCCCACAAACGCCTTGAGGCCATCGCCTCATTGGAAGAATTGGGCGCCGGCTTTACCCTTGCCACCCACGACCTGGAAATCCGGGGCGCCGGAGAATTGCTGGGTGATGAACAGAGCGGTGAAATACAGTCTGTGGGATTCAGCCTGTACAGCGAGTTACTGGCGCGGGCGGTCGCAGGACTTCGCGAGGGCAAGGAGGTTGACCTGGAAGGCAGCCTGCACGATGAAACCGAAATTGAACTTCATATTTCCGCACTGATCCCGGATGACTGGTTGGGTGATATCCATACACGCCTGACCTTGTACAAGCGCATAGCCAGCGCCAGCGATGAAAATGAGCTCAGGGAACTGCAGGTTGAAATGATTGATCGCTTTGGCCTGTTGCCGCAGCCCACCAAGCACCTTTTCGAAGTGGCTGAATTGCGCCAGAAAGCGAGGGCCATCGGTGTAAGCCGAATTGATTTCGGCGAAACCGGCGGCCGTTTCGAATTCACTGAAGGGACAAAGGCCAACCCGACGGCATTACTGGAAATGATTCAGAAACAACCCTTTGACTACCAGTTACAGGGTCCGGGAAAATTGCGTTTGATGTTTGATGAGGAATCTGCCGATGAACGTATTCGTATATGCCACGAAATACTGGATAAACTTGCAAGTTAAAAACGCCCCCGACGAATTAAAAGCGCCAACTCATAAAGATGGCTCCTTTGCATCCTTTTCGGGCAATATTCTTGGTCAAAACAGATAAAGCCACTAAACTAGACCGGATGAGACGTCTTATTCCCCTGCTGCTTATGTTTGTCAGTGCCGTATCCCTGGCGGAGTCCGGCGAATACCGCATCGAAATGATTGTTTTCCGGAACCTTGACGTTGTCGTCGAACCCGGTTCTACGGTGGAGCTTCGCAGATTTTCACAATTTCCCGATTCACAGGGCATCACGGCGTCCCCGGCCGAAGAAACAGAGGGAATACCCGAATCCATCGGGGAAATCCCGCAACCATTGCTTGACACTTTAACCGGTGGCCTGCCGGATGAACTGACCATACTGGATGGTAAAAGCACTTACATGGACGATGTATGGCGCCGACTGAGAGGCAGCAAGGCTTACCGCCCGTTGCTTTTCACCGCATGGCAGCAGAACCGTGTGGACTATTATCCACCTATGCGGGTACACGATCAGAGCATTATCGATACCCAATTTCGCCCCCCCGCGTCACGGGTGCTCGTTGATTTGACCGCCGAGGACCCTTTGGCCGACTATCGAAGTGACTTCTATCAACTTGATGGCACCATGCAGTTGAGACGCAGCCGTTTTTTGCACGTCTACCTTGACCTGGTCCACAGGCAATTGCCCGAACCAGCCGGGAGCGCCAACGGCTTTGTCCGGACAAACGATCTGTCAGCAAACCCGGTGAACAACCCCGATGTTTCAGCGCCGGGCGACAGCATTTACAACATTTATACATTGAAACAAAACCGGCAGGTCAAAACCGGCCAACTTGAGTATTTTGATACCCCATTTTTGGGCGCCCTGGTGTTTGTTACCGCCATCAGCGACCCATAATCGTTACAAGACGGAGGACTCATATGAATTTTTTTCGAACCGCCAGTGTCCTGCTGCTGGGAATCTCCTTGTCAGCGGTCAACGCGTTTGCAAATGATATGCCTGACATCTCGATACCCTATGAGAAATTTGTTCTTGATAATGGCCTGACCGTAATCGTCCACGAGGACCGCAAGGCGCCGATCGTGGCGGTAAGCATCTGGTATCACGTCGGCTCAAAGGATGAACCGGAGGGCAAGACCGGCTTTGCGCATCTGTTTGAACACCTGATGTTCAATGGTTCTGAAAATCACGACAAGGAGTTCTTCGAACCTTTCGAACAGGTAGGCGCAACGGCGATGAACGGCACCACCTGGTTTGACCGAACCAATTACTTTGAGAATGTACCGACACCCGCGTTGGAAATGGCATTGTGGCTCGAATCCGATCGTATGGGGCACCTGCTGGGCGCAGTCACCCAGGAAAAGCTCGATGAACAACGCGGTGTTGTTCAGAACGAGAAACGCCAGGGCGACAGCCAACCCTATGGAATGGTCGAATACCGTTACCTGGAAGGCGTTTTCCCTCCTGGCCACCCTTACCGGCACAGCACCATAGGTTCCATGGAAGATCTTGACAATGCATCCCTGGAGGATGTGCACCAATGGTTCAAGGACTATTACGGCGCCGCCAACACCGTGCTGGTTCTGGCCGGTGATATCGATGCCAAAAAAGGGCGTGAACTGGCCGAAAAGTATTTTGGCCACATAGAGGCCGGACCACCGGTAAAACGCATGAAAGCAATGGTGCCGGAGCGTACCATCAACTCACACGAAGTTATGTATGACCGTGTGCCGCATACCCGCAGTTACCGCTACTGGGCAGTGCCCGGCCGCACCGAAAAGGCCAATAATCGACTGAACCTTGCGGCTTCGGTCCTGGGTTCAGGCAAGAATTCACGTCTCTACCCGGCATTGATCTACAAGAATCAACTCGCCAACACGGTTTCGGTGTACGTGGAGAATCATGAGCTCGCCAGTATTTTCACGATCGACGTCAAGCTCAAAGAAGGCGTTGAACTTAATCAGGTGAACAAGATTATCGATGCCGAAATGGACCGTTTTCTGAGTTTCGGCCCCACCAAGGAAGAGCTCGACCGCGTTAAAACCCAGGTGAACGCTTCCACCATCCGCGGTCTCGAACAGATCGGCGGCTTTTCCGGCAAG
>JBFFWN010000026.1:0-21694 GCA_041570235.1 Lysobacterales bacterium
CGGCGTTGCCTGCAAACCGGCTGAGCATTACCGTCTTAAGCACCATCTCCCCGCAGCCATCAAGCGGGATACTGGTGAAGTACGCCAGTTAATCTTTTTCCGGCACTGGATCAGGGGTTGGTTTTTCTTCCTCTTTTTGCTCGGCCTCAGCCTGTTTCTGCAGGAAGCGCCGCACATCCGGTTGCACCAATTCCTTGTCGGAATTGAGGGGTGAACTCAGAACACTTACCGGCTTGACAGGTTGATCTGTTCCAGCCCAATGGCTGTTGCCGAAAAAGTAGAGGCTTTCTCCTTTCAACGTGCCATACGTCGGGTAATCAAACTCGGGCTGTGCAACCGCCATCGGTACGACTCCGGTTACCGTTGTCCCGGCAGGGTCGAGTAAAAGTTTGATGACGCGCTGCGGCTTTATGCCGTTCTGGATCATGATGAGGCTGTTGTTGTTGAAATAGAGGCCTTCGATCCCACCAAGATTCAGTGTATCGGGCCCGACGAGCTTGGCAGTGCGGCCGCTTTTTATCTCAACCATGGCGATTCCCATTTCGCGGTCTGCAATATACAGTATGCTGCCGTCATCGCGCAGTGCGACGCCCCTCATGCTGATCATGTCCCTGAACCCGTACACGGCCTTGATGTGATCTTCGTCCACCAATTTCCGATAGACCAGCGGCAGGTTCCTGTCGACAATGAATAAATCGCCTTCCGGATTCATCACCATGCTTCCCAGGAAGTGCGCCTTGCCATCAACGGGCACCGGGTAACGGTTTTTCAACTCAAGGGTTTTCAAATCATATTCATAGAGTGCCGAACGGCCCTTTTCGGTCCTGTCATAGCGGGCAAACTCGACAATGGAGGAACTGGTCACCCACAGGGAACTCCTCTCAACATCCACGAGGATATCCATGACCGCCCACATGCCGTTTTCGGTATCTGCGGTGATCAAAGGGGTCACACCACCATCCGGCTCAACAGCCAGGATACTGCCCTCAGACCTGGTCCCGATCAGAAACTTGCCACGACTTTCATCCCACGCAATCGTTTCCGGCATGCTGACGCTGTCCGGCAGGGTGAATTCAAGCTTCGTGTCCCCCATCGGTTCTCCCGCCATCACCATTAACTCGGCCAGGTATTCAAATGCCTGTGTGCCGCGAATGCCTTTGGTGGACTCGGGTGTCAGAAAGTCGTAGGCCAGGCCCTGGCGTTGCATTTTTAACATGATGTCATAGGCACCGGTCCTGTCTTCAAGCAACGCATTTGCGATGGCCAACTGGTACATATATTCACTGTTATAGGGCCGCTCCTGATGCAGGGCCTCCATCGCTTTTCGAAAGCCCTGGTAATCTCCCGCTTCATAAGCTGCATTGGCCTTGTTCAGTAAGCGGGGTACGCTTTGCGGCGCGGGCTTGTTGGCTGTTGTCTGGGCCAGTAATGGCTGGTTGATCATTGCCAGGCAAATGATCAACAAAATACTGAGAACTGATTTAGTCAATGGTCTAATCCTTTTTTATGTCCGGTCATTATGAACGGTTAAGCACAGATTGGTTCCGTCGCAATCGTACTGACTATACAATTGGCGCAGTTTATCAGAGCAGCGGGTGATCCTGTGACAAATAGCGAGAAAATTCATTTCAAAGGCCGCTTCCTCGGCATCATGGAAAGGAACCGCTGGGAATACACCTTCCGTACCAATGCCAGCGGTGTTGTTGTCATGGTGCCGGTGACCGATGGGGGTGAACTGGTCCTGGTGGAACAGTTCAGAACTCCTGTAAAGGGCTGTGTGATGGAATTGCCCGCAGGACTTGTAGGGGACACTGGAAACCCGGACGAGGACTTCAAAATTGCAGCCAACCGGGAGTTGGTGGAAGAAACCGGTTACCGTGCAAAGCGTCTGGAAGAACTGTTGGTTGGCCCGAGCACTGCGGGCCTGTCCGATGAGATCATTACCATCTACTTTGCCGATGGGCTTGAAAAGGTGGGCCCGGGGGGCGGTGACAGCAGTGAAGATATCACCGTTCACCTGATGCCCCTGGAAGACGCCGAAGCCTGGTTGCGTGAGAAATCCGACGAAGGCATATTACTGGACCCGAAAATCTATGCCGGTATGTACTGGGCGAGAATGAGAAACCGTGGATGAATAACAAACCCGATAAACCAAAGAAAAATAAAGCAAAAACAGCCATCATCATCCATGGTGGCGCGGGTACCTTAAGCCGCGCCGAAATGACCGGTGAAAAAGAAGCAGAGATTCGAGCTGTACTAAAAGCATCCGTTTTGGCGGGACACGAGGCGTTGCAGGCGGGAGCGAGCGGCGAGCAGGCCGTGGTTGCGGCCATCAACGTAATGGAGGATTCACCCCTGTTCAACGCGGGCAGAGGCTCTGTTTACAACGCGGACGGCAAGCATGAGATGGACGCCTCCATCATGGAAGGCGCCGGGTTGAATGCGGGCGCCGTGGCAGCTGTCAGGCATATCAGGAACCCCGTCAACCTGGCCGCCAAAGTCATGACCGAGTCAGAACACGTGATGCTGATGGGTGACGGCGCCGAGGAATTTGCCCGCCTCCAGGGTATTGAAATGGTACAACAGGATTATTTTCATACCGACTTTCGCCGGCAGCAGTTGCAGCGGATCAAAGAGGGTGAAGCCGCCGGCGAAGCTGAAACCGAAGAAGATAAGCAAGACAGGTGGTTCTCGACCGTCGGCGCGGTGGCGCTGGATGGAAATGGAAACCTGGTGGCCGGAACATCAACCGGGGGCACATCAAACAAACGATGGGGCCGCGTTGGCGATTCGCCGATCATTGGCGCAGGAACATACGCAAATAACGAAAGCTGCGCAGTCAGCGCAACAGGTCATGGCGAGTACTTTATCCGCCACGTGGTCGCTTACAACATCTGCAACCGGGTGGCGCTGGGAACCCCGCTCAAAGAAGCCGCTGATTATGTCGTCAACAATGAACTGGTCAAGGCCGGCGGAGAAGGGGGCGTTATTGCCATTGATCGCGATGGCAATATGGCGGCGCCTTTCAACTCAGAGGGCATGTACAGGGCAAGTGTCGATACCGGGGGGCAGTTGAGTATTTCCATTTACCGCGAAGAAGGTGAAGCCGAAGCTGCTTTTGTTGGAACGATTGAGCACTAGCCCGGATATCATGACGCTTTAAAGGTGGTTCAACCTCTGCCATAACCGCATGGTCGCGTTGGCGCGGTTGAGCGTATAGATATGCAGGCCGGGGGCGCCGCCGAGCAATAACCTTTCGCACAATTTTGTCACCACTTCGAGGCCAAACTCACGAATCGAAGCACCGTCATCACCGTAAGCCTCGAGGCGCTTGCGAATCCAACGGGGTATTTCAGCGCCGCACATGGCCGAAAAGCGGGTCAGACTTTCAAAGTTTGTTATCGGCATGATGCCCGGCGTGATGGGGATATCAATGCCGTGTTTTGCACAATCATCCAGGAACTGAAAGTAACAGTCAGTGTTGTAAAAATACTGGGTGGTGGCGCCATCAGCGCCAGCGTCAACCTTTTCCTTGAAGTATTTGAATTCCGTTTCAGGTGAATGTGATTCAGGGTGAAACTCGGGATAACAGGCCACCTCGATATGGAACTCGTCCGGGAATGACTCCTGTACAAACCTGACCAGGTCACTGGCGTATTGGAATGGTCCTGGCCCCTTTATTCCCTCGGGACGGTCGCCGCGTAATACCACCAGGCGCTCGACCCCCGCCTCTTTGTAAGACTGCAGCAGTCGGTGAAGCATTTCACGGTCTTTGGCCATGCAGGATATGTGTGGCGCTACCGGCACGCCGGATTTCTCCAGCAGATCAGATACCGTTTGCAATGTGGCATCAAGGGTCGACCCTCCCGCGCCAAACGTCACAGACAGGTATCGCGGATGCAAGCGGGAGAGCTTCTGCCAGGTGGATTCAAGGACCGCTTTTTGCTGATCCGAACGTGGCGGAAAAAACTCAAAGGAAATGGGTACGTGCTTTTTAATCATTTTTGTGTGTTGCTATGTGCAGGTATTTGCCAGGGCCCCGGTGTTCCGGGGACCCTGACATCCTGTTGCTGCTAATACCTGTAATGATCCGGCTTGTAAGGGCCTTCAGCATTAACACTGATATATTTTGCCTGCACGTCGGTCAGACGCGTCAGATTGGCGCCAACACGCTGCAAGTGCAGGCGGGCGACCTTCTCATCCAGGTGCTTCGGCAGTACGTAAACATCATTCTCGTAACGCTCGGGGTGCTTCCACAGCTCGATCTGTGCCAGAACCTGGTTGGTGAATGAGTTTGACATCACAAAGCTGGGGTGCCCGGTGGCACAGCCAAGATTGACCAGGCGGCCTTCGGCCAGCAGGATAATGCGATTGCCATTTGGCAGGATAATATGATCAACCTGCGGCTTGATGTTTTCCCACTTGTACTGCTTGAGGCTGGCTACGTCAATTTCGTTGTCGAAATGTCCGATATTGCAAACGATGGCCTGGTTTTTCATGACCGACAGGTGATCATGGGTTAATACATGGTAGTTGCCGGTAGCGGTGACAAAGATATCGGCCTTGTCGGCAACCTCATCCATGGTCACAACACGGTAACCTTCCATGGCGGCCTGCAGGGCGCAGATCGGGTCAACTTCCGTTACCCAAACAGTTGCACCAAGACCACGCAAGGATTGAGCACAGCCCTTGCCGACGTCACCATAACCGGCAACGATGGCGATTTTTCCGGCGATCATCACGTCTGTTGCACGTTTGATTCCGTCAACCAGCGACTCCCGGCAACCATAGAGGTTGTCGAACTTTGACTTGGTGACCGAATCATTCACATTGATGGCAGGAAACGGCAGCGTACCTTCCTTTGCCATTTCGTAAAGGCGTTTCACACCAGTGGTGGTTTCCTCGGTGACACCCTGGATTTTCGACAGGGCCTTGGTATACCAGCCGTGACGTGTATCCAGACGTTTTCTGATCGAATTGAAAAACGCAACCTGCTCTTCGCTGTCCGGATGGTCCAGCACGGACGGATCTTTTTCAGCCTGCGCACCCACGTATAGCAACATGGTGGCATCACCGCCGTCATCGAGAATCATATTGGCAAAGTTCTCATCACCTTCGCCATCACCCCAGTTGAAAATCTGGTGGGTAAACTCCCAGTATTCATCAAGGCTTTCACCCTTGAAGGCAAATACCGGGGTACCGCCAGCGGCGATGGCCGCTGCGGCGTGGTCCTGCGTGGAGTAGATATTGCAGGAAGCCCAACGGACCTCAGCGCCCAGGGCTTCCAGGGCCTCTATCAGAACCGCTGTCTGGATGGTCATGTGCAGACTGCCGGCGATGCGGGCGCCCTTCAGTGGTTGCTCATCACCAAATTCGTCACGGACCGAAATCAGGCCGGGCATTTCTGTCTCTGCAATCGCTATTTCCTTGCGTCCGTAGGGCGCCTGACTAATATCGGCAACGTGATAGTCGTGTTTCTGTATTTCTTCAATAACTGCATTCATATCAAAATTCCTGTTGGTTAGAGGCCGGCTGCTGCGCGCAGCTCATCCGCCTTGTCAGTTTTTTCCCAACTGACATTCAAATCTTCCCTGCCCATGTGGCCATAGGCCGCAAGCGGGGTATAAATGGGTTTGATCAGGTCAAGCGCCGTGATGATGCCGTAGGGAGTCAGGTTAAAGAACTCCCGAACCAGTTGCTCGATCCGCTCTGCCGGAATTTTTTCGGTTCCAAAAGTATCGATACCGATAGAAGTCGGTTCGGCAACACCGATGGCGTAGGAAACCTGCACTTCGAGGCGGTCAGCAAGGCCGGCAGCGACAATATTTTTTGCGACATAACGCGCTGCATACGCTGCTGAACGATCCACCTTGGAGGGATCTTTACCCGAAAACGCGCCACCACCATGACGTGCAACACCACCATAGGTATCAACGATGATCTTGCGGCCTGTCAGGCCGGCGTCGCCTACCGGCCCGCCAATTTCAAAACGCCCGGTCGGGTTGATGTGGTAACGGGTTTTTTCATTCAACCAATGAGCCGGTAATACGGGCTTGATGATTTCTTCCATCACCAGTTCTTCGATCTGCGCATGGGTTGAATCGCGATGATGCTGTGAAGAGAGAACCACGGCATCGATGCCGACCGGTTTGTTGTCTTCATAGCGGAACGTCACCTGGCTCTTGGCATCCGGACGCAGGTGGAATTTGCCATCAGCGGTTGTGCGTCTGACTTCGGCCTGTTTTTTGACCAGCTCGTGTGCGTAATAGATCGGCGCCGGCATCAACACATCGGTCTCGTTGGAGGCATAACCAAACATCAGGCCCTGGTCACCCGCACCCTGCTCTTCGGGCGACTTGCGGTTGACACCCTGGTCGATATCACTGGATTGCTTGCCGATGATGTTCACAACCGCACAGGTGTGACCATCAAAACCAACATCAGACGAGTCGTAACCGATATTGACGATCACCTTGCGGATAATATCTTCAAGATCCACCCAGGCGTCAGTGGTGATTTCACCACCCACAATGGCGACACCGGTCTTGATAAATGTCTCACAGGCAACGTGAGCCGCAGGATCCTGTTCAATAATGGCGTCCAGGACCGCGTCGGAAATCTGGTCGGCAACTTTATCCGGATGGCCTTCAGAAACGGATTCTGAAGTAAAAAGGTAATTTTTCATTTTACATAAGCTCCAGGCAGCATATCTCTCTATTCGAATTAAGAGATATATTCTAAATGAAGTATCTGGAAATTGCATCATCCGATACAAAAAACAATACCAAAAACCCGATTGCGTGACCGGGGCTGGCTTTATTGAGAAAAAATTCACCCTACCGTACATAATGGATATAATTCTCCCCTGGCCTAAGGGACCGTATCCACCGGGAAATAATAAAAATGTCGGAAACTCTTGTGATGAATGACTCGATGATGATCTCGGCAGTTATTCTTGCCGTAACCTTCATCGGAATCTTCACCGAGACACTTCACGGTTTTCATCGCGCCAAATTTGCAATGATGGGCGCGCTAATGATGATCGTGGCTGGTCAATACTACGGTTTTTATGACTCGTACCAGGCGGTGCAAGCCATTGACTGGAACGTGGTATTCCTGCTGGGCTGCATGATGGCCATAGTGTCCATCATGATACCCACGGGCGGGTTTGAGGCCATGGCCAATTACATGGCCAAGGTCAGCAAGGGCCGCCAATTTGTGTTACTGGTTCTGCTGGGCACCTCGGTAACCGCGCTCTCCATGCTGTTGGACAATGTCACCACGGTGGTAATTTTCGGGCCGTTGATCATTCTTATCGCAAGGGCCATGAAAGTAACACCTATCCCGTTTTTGCTGGCTGCGGCCCTGCTTTCCAACACAGGCGGTGTCGCGACCCTGGTGGGCGATCCTCCCAACCTGATGATCGGCTCTGCCAAAGGCATCGATTTTAATACCTTCCTGAAGCACATGGCTGGCATGACATTTGCGGCCTGGATAACCGTATTGTTCGTACTTCGCTTCCTGTTTCGAAAAGAACTGGCGATAGCACCGCAAGGGACTTTCGAGGACAACACCGAATACAAGGACAAGAAACTCTGGAACCAGTCATTGGCCGTGCTTGGCGTGATGGTCGTACTTTTCACGATGCATCATTCCATCGGTTGGGAACCGTGGATGGTTTCTGCTGTTGGCCTGACCGTGCTGGTATTTATTGCCCGGCATGTTGAAATGGACCACGCGATGGAAGACGTGGAAATCCCATTGCTGATCTTCTTTATCTCCTTATTTATCGTGGTCGGTGGTGTTGAGCACAGCGGTTTCCTGCGCTATCTCGGTCAATTTATCATGCCATTCGTGGAGAAAGACCTGCTGGTTGCAACCGTCGTACTGTTGTGGGTAGCGGCTATTTTGTCTGCTGCAATTGACAACATCCCGTTTACCGCAGCAATGATCCCCATCCTGTTGGGTATGGAAGCCCAGGGCATTAACGTCACTCCCTTGTGGTGGGCGCTTTCAGCAGGTGTTGGCATGGGTGGTAACGGCACGCATATTGGCTCAACGGCCAATGTTTATATCGTGACCATCTCGGAAAGACTGGCAAAAAATGAAAATGATCCCTCACTGGCAATCACCCCATGGGTGTGGTTCCGCCACGGTACACCCGCCATGCTCTCAACCCTGGTTATGTGCAGCCTGATTTTCTATTTCTTCTTCGATTTTTATAACCAGGAATTTTTAAGCCATGCCGTCGAAGCGGCAGCACCGGCACACTGATTTCGTGTCTGCCAATGCAGGAAAGCCCGGTGACGCCGGGCTTTTTTTGCGTTGAAACCGGCCGGATGAATCCACGGAAAGCATAAACATATGAATGATAAACAACATCGAAACGTACGCAGTTATGTATTGCGCAAGGGCCGCCTGACACAGGCCCAGCAACTGGCGCTGGATGAGCTGTGGCCGTATTACGGTATCGTAAACAGCGACATCGTGATGGACTTTGAAGACCATTTTGAGCGCCCCGCGGATGTCATCCTGGACATCGGTTTTGGCAATGGCACCTCAACCTGGAAGATGGCCCAACAGGAACCCGAGAAAAACTTTATCGGCATCGAGGTGCATGAACCGGGCGTCGGCCACCTGTTGATGGCGTTGGATGAACACCACATCGAGAATGTCCGTATCGTCTGCACTGATGCAGTTGATTTTCTGCAAAAACGTATACCCGATGCCAGCCTTTCAGGTGTGCGGATTTACTTTCCTGATCCCTGGCCGAAAAAGCGTCATCACAAGCGCCGGATTATCCAACCGGATTTTGTCCGGCTGCTGGCGCGCTGCATGAAGCCGGGCGCCATATTGCACCTGGCCACCGATTGGCAGCATTTCGCGGAACATGTTCTCGAGGTCATGCAGGATAGCGATGAGTTCACCAACCTCTCAGAAAGCGGAGATTATAGCCAGCGGCCTGAGTGGCGGCCGTACACCAAGTATGAAAAACGCGGTGAAAGACTTGGTCACGTGGTACGGGATTTGCTGTATCAACGAACCTGATAGAGTTAGGATAGGCAACCATGGAAACGGGCCTAACTCTGACAGGCGACATGATGCTGGTATTGGCGGTGCTTGCCATCACCATCGCTCTGTTCGTATTTGAAGTTGTCAGGGTAGATGTTGTTGCGTTGACGGTCATGGTTTTGCTGGGTTTGCTGGGCTTGGTGCCATCTGACCAGCTATTCAACGGTTTTGCTTCCAACGCGGTGATTTCGATTATTGCGGTGATGATATTGGGCGCCGGGCTGGACAGAACCGGCGTTATGACCGTGGTGGCTGCATTCATATTGCGTATCGGCGGCAAGACGGCCAACCGGATCATCCCGATGATATCCGGCACCGTGGGCGTCATCTCCAGCCTGATGCAGAATGTCGGGGCCACCGCCCTGTTTCTGCCGGTGGTTTCACGTATATCGGCCCGCACCGAAATCCCGTTATCACGCCTGCTGATGCCGATGGGTTTTTGCGCCATCATGGGGGGCACCATCACGATGGTGGGTTCCTCGCCACTGATATTGTTAAATGACCTGATTTCCGCATCCAACGCCTCGCTGCCGCCGGGCGCCGAGACACTGGGCCAATTCGAATTGTTTGACGTTGCGCCGGTAGGGCTGACCCTGTTGGCGGTGGGCATCCTTTACTTTCTGACGGTGGGCAAATTCCTGCTGCCCGACAACAAGGCCGACACCTCCGCCGTGCCTGCGCGAACCAAGACCTATTTTGCTGATACCTACGGCATTGAAGGTGATATTTACGAACTGCTGGTGACCGTGGATAGCCCGCTGGTGGGCATGCAGGTGGGCGATGCTGAAAAACTGGCCGGCATACCCAGGCTGCTTGCGATCCGCAACACCGATGAGCCGCGCATGGCGCCGCCGGCGGACGAGATGATCTGGGTAGGCACTATTCTGGGTGTCATGGGCAGTCGCGACCAGGTGGGCAGGTTTGCGCTGGATTACCATTGCCGTCTGCAGCCCCGCGTCAAGACCTTTGGCGGTTTATTCAACCCCAGCCGTGCGGGCGTCTCCGAAATCGTCATTCCGCCGGGCTCCAAGATGATCGGGCAAAGCATCGGTGAACTGCACCTGAGAAAGCGTTACGGCCTCAGTGTTTTGGCGATCAACCGACGCGGAAAAATCATCATGGACGGGGTGCGCGAAGAGGTACTCGAAGGCGGTGACTGCCTTGTCAGCCACAGCACCTGGCGGGATCTGTCGGAAGTGCAGAAAGAGCGCAAGTTCATCGTTGCAACCGATATCCCGAAAGAAGAGCAACGCCCACAGAAAGTCGCCCACGCACTGGTATTTTTTGCCATCTCGATCGGCATGATCATGTTTACCGAATTCAGGTTATCGATTGCCTTGCTGGTAGGCGCCCTTGGCATGATACTGACCAATGTGCTGAGCATCGACGAGGCATATAACTCCGTCAGCTGGAAAACCGTTTTCCTGGTGGCCAGCCTGATACCCATTGGCCTGGCCATGGAGCTAACCGGGACGGCCGCCTGGATTGCCCAGCAGGCCATGGTGTTGCTGGGTGACTTGCCCGATATCGCCGTTCAGCTTGTTATTGCCATCCTGGCAACCATATTCAGCCTGGTCATGTCCAACGTGGGCGCTACGACCATCCTGGTACCCATCGCCATCAGCATTGCCCTGACAACCGGTGCAAACCCGACCATGTATGCCCTGATCGTTGCACTGTCAACATCAAACGCCTTTATCCTGCCGACCCACCAGGTGAACGCGCTGATCATTGGCCCCGGTGGTTACCGTGTTGCCGATTTTGTGCGCGTGGGCAGCGGCATGTCGGTGATCTTCCTGGTAGTGATGCTGACCATGGTTAACCTGGTTTTCTGAGGAACAAACACCGATGCCATATTACATCAGCCCACCACCACAAAATCCGTTTACCCGGTTAATCGCAGCCGTGATTGCTGTTTTTGTCCTGGTCGGCTCTTTCATGATCGGCTTTGCCGCCCTGCTGGTGGTCGCTGCCGTCGGAATGATATTGGCCATCGCTATCTGGATCAGGGTGGCCTGGATAAGGCACCGGATGAAAAAGCAAGGCGTTAATTTTGAAGCCAACCCTTTTAACAGGCAGCCGCAGGATAACGGCAATGTGATCGACGCTGAATACACGGTTGTATCTGAAAAAGATGACCGGGAAAAACCCTGACTTAAATCAACGTTGAATTATCTGGATTACCTACTAGACTTAGTACATCAGTTCAAAAGTGGTTTCCAATTATGTCCAAAGTATCTGAAATACTAAAAAACAAAGGCGATATGGTATTGTCGGTTGAGTCCGGCGAGAGTGTCTTTGATGCAATCTGTCTTATGTCCGAACTCAATATTGGCGCGGTCCTGGTGCAGGATAACGACACTATATCCGGCATATTTACCGAGCGGGATTACCTTCAGAAAATCGCACTGAAATCATTATCATCAAAAGAAACCAAGATTAGCGACGTCATGACCAAACCGGTCATCTCGGCGGAGCCCGATGATTCTGTCCAGAAATGTATGGAAATCATGACGACCTGTCGTTGCCGCCATCTGCCTATCGTCAACAAAGGCAAACTACTGGGTATCGTCTCGATCGGCGACCTGGTGAAACGTCTGCTGGATGACAAACAAACCGAAGTCAAAAAGCTCAGCGAGTACATTACCGGCACCTATTAAGGCCCGCATTTACGGACCGGCCCATCCTTTTAGGTCGATTTATCTACTCTGTCCTGCCTTGTTTGGCTGCTTTTTCCTGTAGCATTTTTAAAGCCTGGTCTATCTCAATTTTGGCACGATCGCTGATGGCTGAAATCTTGTGCTGCTGCTTCAGGGTTTCCTCCACTTTTGAAAAAAGCGCCTCCATGGACGCCGCCGCGTGAGCATTGTCCGGCAATGCATGGGAATCAAACAGGTCGATCCATTGCTCGGATTGCCGGCCAAACTTGATGACCTGGTTAAATTCGCGTTGGGGTTCCTCCCCTCCCCTGATGAAACCGATCAGGCTGGCGATCAGCGATATCGGCAACAGCAACAGATCGCGAAATCCGTCCGCCATCAGCTTGAGCTGAAAAACCACCGTATTGCGCACAAGTTCGCCCCGTTTTGAATTGCTTGTCTCGCTCATGGCAGACTCCGTGTTCACTGGGCCACAGCTTATACCCTGCCCCGGAATATTTGAATAGCCCCAAAGTCACTTTGATGACAGGTCGTACCCGCATGAAATTGACACTGTGTTAGCCTAGTAAACATGAAACTGTCACAGGGATTTCCACCACTGGCAAGCAGCGCAGCCCATACATTGATACTGGGCTCGATGCCCGGTGCGGCCTCGCTTGAAGCCCGGCAGTATTATGCTTTTCCGCGTAATGCGTTCTGGAAGATCATGGGGGACTTATTCGATGCGGGACCGCAACGGGATTATCGGGAACGTATGGAAAAACTCGCGCAAAACCATATTGCCCTGTGGGATGTAATCGCCGCCTGCCACCGGCCCGGCAGTCTTGATTCGGCTATCCGTGAAGCCGACCTGGTGACCAACGACTTCGGCAGCTTCCTGCAACAGTATCCGGGTATCAGCCGAATCTGCTTCAATGGCCAGAAAGCCGCCAGCCTTTTTATGAAGAAGGTACATCCGGGTTTAGATGGCCACTATCAATACCTGACACTGCCCTCGACCAGCCCGGCACATGCATCGAAAAGCTATTCGCAAAAACTTGAAGCATGGTCGGTAATTAAAACCTGCAGCCCCGGTCAGGCCTTGCGATGATCAAGCCAGAATTCGATACCCTGCGTGTTGAGTGCGATATCATCACCAAGCAACTCCATGCATCGCTCATCACTGAGGGTGACGCCATGCGCCCTGATACCTTTCATTAACCACTCCGCCATGGCTGTCTCGATTTTCTGCCGGCGCTGGGCGTGGTCTTTATACCGCTCGGCAATTCCGGCCAGCACATCGACACCTTCGATCATTTTCGCTGCCAGTTTTTGCACGTTTTTTACCCTGCCGTAGTGGGTCAGGTACATGCAGTCGGGCTTGTTGGCAACCAGTTTTCTGACCGACTCTTTCAGGGGCTCGGGGTCAAACTGGATGGGTGTGGTGGTGGGCAATAAAAACTCACCCTGCTCTGTATCGAACTCTCGGTAGGACAAACCAAAGGTGTCACCGGTAAACCAGCCGTGGGTGAGGCTGTCGTGCACACAAAAATGATGGCGGGCATGTCCGGGGGTATCTATAAAACTCAGCTGGCGCTCGCCCAGCATGACGCTGTCACCATCTTCCATGATGAGGGTACGCTCCTCGGCAACCGGCACCAGTTCACCATATACCTGGTCAAACATTTCATCGCCATAAACCGCCCGCGCTCCGGCTTCCAGCTTGGCCGGATTGATCAAATGACGTGCAGCATAGGGATGAACCAGCAATGTCGCGTTGGGAAGTAACCGCATCAGGCTGCCCGCACCGCCGGCATGATCGAGGTGCGCATGGGTAACGATCACATAACGCACGTCTTCACGGCTCCAACCGTGGTCCTTCAGGGTTTTGACCAGGCGCGGGGTGCTTGAATTGGTGCCAACCTCGATAAAAGCCACTTCCGATTCCGTTTCCATCATGTAGCAGGCCGCCATATGATCACGGTGAAAGCCGGCATCGATGACACTGACACCACCGGAATAGGTTTGAACGCTGAAATTTTCACTGATTTTCATTGTCTATACTCTTTATGGACTCCAAGCCGGGGAAGGCATGACCATGTTATGGTAATGCCCCGGTTGTCGCAATCTCGCACTAAACCCGTCATTGAACGCATTTTATTCCGCCACGGGTTTCACCGGTGACAACAGTCAATTAACATTGAAGAGTCATCATTTCACTCTAAAAAGGTAAAAAGTCAGCCCGCCCGATGAAAAAGCACCAAACACAAACACAGTTTTTTTATGCCATTCTGATCGTTGTATCCGTATGGCTGTTCGCACCGGTCCTTGCAGGCGGCGGTGATGTCGATGCTGCCAAAAAAGCATGGCCCATGATCGAAAGCGGTGCGCTACTGGTTGATGTGCGCTCCAAGGAAGAGTTCGACGAGGGCCACCTGGATGGCGCCATCAACATCGAATGGGACAAAACGGATGAACTGATCGCCGCCATTGGCGACGACAAGCAAAGGCAAGTGGTGTTTTATTGCCGCAGCGGCACCCGTGCTGGCAAGTCGATAGTCGAGTTGAACAGCAAGGGATACACCAATATTTTCAATGCCACCGGTTTTGAAGCCCTGAAGGAAACACGCAACTAATCTATCGAGCGAGGTGCTGGATGAAAAAGCGCATTGGAATTTTAACGCTGTTTTTCTGCAGTGTCTTTTCAATGCCGCTTGTGGCCGATGGTGTGACAGGTTCGATCGAGTGGGATCGCAGCAGTGCAATGACTGCCATTCACTCGGTGGATATCGACGCAGCCGTCTACTCGTTGAGCGATATTGCTTCTCTGGCTGACGGCCGGTACATGGTGGACCGGTTAAACCAGGTCGAAAACCGCACGGACTGGCCCCTGCCCGCCCGCGAAGCGGTGATCTACCGGTTCACCCAATCGCTGGCCAATTTGCCCGCAGACGCAGTCTCTGCCGATGTGATGGCGCACCTGAAAAATTACCAGGCTCGAACCCTGGTGCCCAATGAAGAACATCCGACCGCATACACACCGCTATTCAATATCCGGGGCGCCGCAAGCGGTGTGGAAAATGGCTGGAAGATGCAGGCCTTCGCCTTCAAGGCCCAGTCGCTGCTTGAGTCCAGCCCGGAAAGGCTGGCATCAGAGTTTGAAAACGCCAGCAAAATAAACCAACGCCGGGCCACGCTCCAGGTACTCGGCGCCGCCAGTCTTGCAGACGCTATTGCCGTACAGAATGCCGCCCTGGACCGCCTGGTCGAATCACCAGCAATGACACAACTGCTGGCCGTGGCGGTGACCGTCACCCATGATTCAGAAGCCATTGAGCGCCTGTTGATGGACGGCAGGGGCGCCGGTCTTTCACAAGCGTTTAAAACCATCGGCGAAACACTATCGCTGGCTGAGATTGGCGAACTGCTGACTTTTGCCATCACCCGCGCACCTGCACAGAATGCAACGATCGCAATGGCTGCCTGGGCGCCCGTGGTGCAATACGAACCCGGCACCAGGGACCTGTTGTTAGCCAGCCTGGCCGATCCCGAACTGGGCGCCAGTGCCGCACTGGTATTGGCCCGGCAACCCGACATTCAGACCATAAAGATACTGCAGGATGTCGCCAATGGCGACTCGATCGCTGCCACGCGCGCACAGATGGCATTGGATTTGAACCGCGACAGGCTTATCGGGGACGGGCTAATCGGGGAGGAGCGGCGATGAACCGTTTCCGTCTGTTCATCCTGTGTGTCTTTTTACTGGCAAGTACGGGGTCGGGCGCACAGGTGCTGACCGAATGGGTGCAGAGCAAAGCCCAGGGTGAGCGCAACAAAATCGCATTGGGTTACCCCGTACCGATACCGGTTGACACGCCGCTTCCCTTTGATGGTTTCCGCACCTACGCGGGCCTGCATGCCCGCCACCTGGACCTGGTGGCCACCACGCCCTGGGTGCACCAGGAGCAGGTTGGCACCACCCACGCGGGGCGGCCAATCTGGGCCTACCGCTTGGGCGACGATGACATGCTGACGGCTGAAGGCCTGCCGGAACCGGCCACCCTGACCAATGGCGGTATACACGCACGCGAGTGGCAAACACCCGAGATCGTGACCGGCATCCTGGAACTGATGGCGCTGCATGAGCAGGACAACCATTTTTATGACTACCTGCGTGACAACGTCAACATGATCGTCATTCCATCGCTGAATATCGACGGTTTTTTGCAAACCCAGCGTTATCCCAGCCTTAACTGGATGCAGGCAGACCCGGACAATCCTGATTACTCACCCCGTGACGGCCGAATGCGCCGCAAGAACATGATGAGTGCCGATGAGGACTTGTACACAACCTTTGATCTGCTGAACGGCGTAGACCTGAACCGCAACAATAATCCCTTTTGGGCGAGTAATGCCGGGCGTTCGTCTCCGAACCTGAACTCAATTGTGCACCACGGCGCATCCCCGGCATCTGAACCTGAAATCCAGGCGCTTGATACCGCCGCACACCTGGGGCCGATACAACGCCTGCGTATCTATACCGATGTTCATTCGTTTTCCCAGGTGCATTTCTGGGTGCGTAACGGCAACCCGCGCCTGGCACAACAGACCTCGGCCACGCTTGCCATTTTCAGCGATCACCACGAGGGGTTTCCGGCCGGCAAATATTATTATTACTCGCGCAGCAGTGGCACGCCCCTGCACCAGGGCATCGGCACCACCGACGAGTATTTTACCTTTACCTACCAGGTGCCCTCCTGGACGCTTGAGGTTGAGCCCAGTGACGGCCAGAGCTATCACTGGCCCATGCCGGGCAACGGAGCGGACTACGGCGGTGTCAGCGAAAATGGACACGACGGTTTTATCTTGCCGGAGTCGGAAATAAACAGGGTGCGTGAGGAAATGGCCCAGTCTTTCGCCGCAGTCTATTACCGCCAGGCCGGTCCACCCGCTGCCAGGGCGGTGCGCATATTTGATGTCGAAAGCGGCGCACTGGTCGTCGATGCCGAGTGGGATGTGGTTAATGCCACCACGCGGGAATTGTATTTCAACCAGTTACAACCGTTACAACTGGGCCGCAGCTATGACATCTGGACCGCTTTCAACAAACCGATGCGCTGGCGCGAAAATGGAGAGGTGGCGCCCTTCCCCGGCAGGGGTGATTATGACCTGCCATATGATTTCAACACCCTGGTGGGGGAAACCGATCTGAATATCATCCGCGAATCCGAACAATGGCTTAACCAGGCCGGCGGTGCGCCTGTTGGTTATATGCGCTATCAGGACGATGCCCACAAAATCAGGATCAAACTACTGGACGATACCGCCAACCAGGCATTGGTTAACGGCCAGGCCGAGGCCAGATTGCGTTTTCGCGCCCGCGATATGACCGGCCTGAGAACTGATGCCAACCCGACCACGGTGGCCGACTGGCGCAATGGCGCCTGGTCAAAATACGAGAATGAGTGGGACGAGGAGACCGATATTGGCGGTTACAACACCATGGTTTCTTACCAGGTGAGCAGCCAGGAAGTGCCGCCGCCGTTTCTGCTTGAGCCGGGTATGACCTCTGCCTGGTACGACCCCGCCCACGATGGCGAAGGGTTTTTGCTGGAGATGCTGGCCAATAACGTGGCCGTATTGTACTGGTTTACCTACGATAGCGAAGGCAACCAGGACTGGTACGTGATGGTGGGCGAAGTGCGCGCAAATCGCATCGTGTTCCCCAATATCTACCATGTTTCGGGCGGTGTATTCGGCCCGGGCTTTGACCCTGAAAATATCACCGAAGAGGCCGTCGGTTCTGCAAGTTTCCTGTGGTCTTCATGTGACCAGGGTGATATGAGTTATCAAATCGGCACTCAACACGGGCGTATGCAGTTATCACGCATCACCCGCCTGATGGGCGTCGATTGCGGCCAGCCGATGCTGCCGCCAATCCGTGAAGAAGCCCTGCTGAGCGGTTCATGGGCCGACCCAACGCATGACGGCGAGGGCTACAATATCGAGGTATTGATCAACTCACAGGTGCTGGTTTACTGGTTCAGCTACGACCCTGAAGGCAAGCGGCGCTGGTTTTTCGGACTCGGTGATATCATCGGCGGCAAACTGGTATTTGATGATATTCAAACCACCAGCGGCGGTATCTTTGGACCAGGTTTTGACCCAATGGAAGTACGATACACATCATGGGGCACTTTGGAACTGGACTTGAATTGCAACAGCGGCACCGCCACCTATGTCAGCACAGAAGAGGGTTTTGGCTCCGGCACATTGAATCTGCAGCGATTGACAAATATAGATCAACTGGGTTGCCCGCAGTAACAACGGACAAAGCAAACCCCCCGAGCCGATAAACCCTTTATAATTGCAAGCCATTACAAACCGAATTTAAGGAAATATTTCGTGAGCGACAGAGAAGACCACAACACCTGCACCACCCGTTTTATCAAACTGGCCAATGAAATGAAGGACGAGGGTTTCGACGTCCAGCTGATCTCGGCTGCATTGATGGCCGCATCAGGCATCTATGCAACCTTTGTTTCAGCCGGCAACAAGGGTGGTTTACAACCATCAGGCGTGGATAAAGTGGTCATGATGTACCGCCAAAACCTGGAACACATCCAGGAACGCAAGCGGGAAGAAAGTGAGCGCGCCGGGAATCCACCCGCCGAGCAATAAGCTACTTTTTTGCCCAAATCGCTTCTTTGCGGGCAAAAGTCGAAGTACAATTGCAGGCCGCACAAAAACGGGCCCATAGCTCAGCTGGTTAGAGCACTCGACTCATAATCGATTGGTCGTAGGTTCAAGTCCTACTGGGCCCACCATTTTTTACCGGTCCTTACCGGTCACATAGGTAACACCTCATCAACTGGCCTTCCAGCGGCAGGTGTTCCATCATGATCGCCTCTGCATACAGGCCCCAGCCTTCCACGTTGGCGCTGTTGAACGCGTAAGTAGAGCGGGCCAGTGATGTACCGTTTTCAACCAGCGCAGCGTATTGCATCCCATGCCCGGGACGCGCCTCATGGGCGGTATAAAACCCGAGCATTTACTGCAACCTGTTCAGGGGCGAACCCCCGCGAAACCCACAAAATTCATGGCCCGGTGATGTATGTTCTCTTTCTCATGGCAGCACAGGTTGATAAGATGATTGGATTCTTTCTCCCAAACAGACCAGCCAGATGAAAAAAATAAATTCGTACATCATATCGGCATTACTGATGATTCCAACCTCTATGGCCTTTGCCCAGGCACAGGTCATCAACATTGCCGCCGCCGGGGATCAATCGCCGGCTGGCCGGGCTTTCGCGATGTTTGATCAGGCTGTCAGTTCACCCACAGTGCCGGGTATCAGTGCCGCGCTGGCCAATAAGGATGGCATTATCTGGGCGGAAGGATTTGGCTGGGCTGATCTTGAAAACAGGGTGCCGATGTCGACGCAAACCAAGATGCGTATTGGCAGTGTTGCAAAACCATTGACCGCCGCTGCGCTGATGCGTCTTTACGACCAGGGAAAGGTGGACCTGGATATCGATATCAAAACCTATGTGCCCGCCTGGCCGGAACAGCACGACAGCCTTACCTTGCGCCAGCTGACATCACATACGGCCGGCGTGCGGCATTATGAAGATGGTGAGTTCCAGCTCAATCAACACTACGAAACGGTCGGCAGCAGCCTGGACATATTCAAAAATGACCCTTTGAAATTCACACCCGGCAGTGATTTCAACTATTCCACCTATGCATGGACCCTGATCAGCGCAGCCATTGAAGGGGCCGATGGCAATCGTGATTTCAAGACGATCATGCAGCAGGAGGTTTTCGGGCCGCTGAACATGCAAGACAGCGTGCTTGACGAGCAATATGAAATCATTCCCAACCGCCAGCGCCCCTACTCGGTTCATGAGGGCCAACTTTATAACTCACCGCAAACCGATCACAGTTACAAATGGGGCGGTGGCGGCTTTGTCGCATCCACCAGCGATATCGCGCGTTTTGCCGTGGCGCACGCCGGTGGTGATTTCCTCAAAAAAAGCACCGCCGATCAAATGTTCACCAGTGCGGTTACCAGCAGCGGCAAGGTAGTTGATTACGGCATCGGCTGGCATATCGGTTTCGACCTATACAAGGAAAGGTTCAAAGATGATGCCGAGGCGGTCCGCATCATGAATGAACACCCCAACTCGGTAATGCACTCTGGTGGCAGCATGGGTGGAACCACGATGATGATACTGTGCCGTGATCACGGGCGCGCGGTCACGGTGGTAAAAAATGTTAGTGGCGACAACAGCACCAATCATGTCCTGTTGGCACTCAAAACACTGGATATTTTCTTTAACGCTGAGGGTTTTGCCAGTGGCGACGGGCATCACGGTACAGGTGCCGGTGATAGCGCAAATAGTCACGATTGACCGGGTGTAATTCAGCCTCCGTGAGCTCGCCGCTCAATGCTCCAATCAGCCGCCCATCGGCCTCGACACTGAACGCCCAGCCTTCGAACAAAACATGGCAGTTAGGGCAAAGGCAGAGGATATTATCCGGGCTGTCGGGGCCGTTATGTGGCCGCCCCAGGGGTTTGATATAAGCACCTTCAGCATAGGCGCCACCCGGCCGTTTGATGGTCGTCTGGCAGGCCTGGCACTGGTGATGGTGAATTTCTTTAACCACCTGCGCCGCCAGCGTATCCCTAACCACGCGGGTAGTGTGTGTTTCCACCTGGCCGGGCGCATGGTTACGGGATGGTAATGGCAATTCGCCCGCAGGTGTCGAAATGGGCTTGTCATCTATTTTGCGCAAGGCAAATTTGAATATCGTGAACCCGGATTTACCGGTATCCACCCACCATCGTTCGACCAGGTAAAGGCCATCATAGCGATAGGTGTGATGTTTTGATCCCAAACCGCGTGTTACACGCACCGGCAGGCCCTTGTTATAGCTGACCACCAGCGCCAGGTTGCCGCGATTTAGCTCGGCGTCGGCCGCCTGTTGCTTGTTGTTGGCATCGCTGCCGGCCTGGCCGCCATATATGATGTAGTCGCCGTAATCCTCATCGTCTTCATAACCGCCTGATACAACAATGGAATCCGCACCCTCCGTGGTCGACCCGCTGATACCCGCCTGCGTGGGCCTGTGTACACCCGAAGCAGCCAGTTGAGCCCGGTTGGCAAACTCTGTACCGGCCAACACACCATCGATCTCGCCAAAAATACGCATGATTTTGCCCTGATCTATACGGATAAGCAAAGATGAACAAACTGCCAGAAGCCAGTCACTGGCTGCAATGTTCATTTACAATGTACCACGAATTTATTGTCCGGAGTGTTCCATGAAAGTATTGGCCTTTGCTGCATCAAGCAGCAAAAAATCCATCAATGCACAGCTGGTACGTCATGCTGCCAGCCTGATCAAAGATTGCGAGATCGAGTACCTGGACATCAACGACTACGAGATGCCAATTTTCAGTGTTGACCGCGAGGATGAGTTCGGCATCCCTGAGCCCGCCCACCGGTTTTATCACAAGATTGGCCAGGCAGACGCATTGTTGATCTCGTTTGCCGAACACAATAGCTCTTATACCGCAGCGTATAAAAGCCTGTTCGACTGGACCTCTCGGATTGATGGCAAGGTATTCCAGGGCAAGCCCATGGTGATACTGTCAACCTCACCCGGTGGCCGTGGTGGTGCAAGCGTCCTTGAAACCGCGGTCAACTCGGCGGCACGCTTCGGCGGGGTGGTCAAAGCCAGCATGCCGGTACCGAAATTCTACGAAAACTTCGACACGCAGGCCGGAAAACTCATCAACGATGAGCTTCTGTCTTCGCTGAAATCGACACTGCGCGCACTATTTGACCTGCCCGATGTTGCGTGAAGCTTTCAACTAAACCGGAGGTCAGATTTGGGCGTACACTCAGGCGTCAACATATTGACGCTGGTATTGATGACGCCCTCGGCAACTTTCTCGCAGTGCAGATGATAATCCA
>JBFFWN010000027.1:0-21667 GCA_041570235.1 Lysobacterales bacterium
GTTTTCGATAAAAGCCTTGCGCCCGGCATCAATCATGGCTGGTGGTCCGCTCATGTAGATGTCAAAACCCGAAAGATCAGGATATTGATCGAGCACGGCCTGATGCACAAAACCAACAAAACTGTCATTGGCCCCGTCTTCGCCTGGTTCGATCAGTGCGCTGGTGAACCGGATGTTCTCATTTTGCTCGGCCCATTGCAGAACCTGCTCTCGCAAATACAATTCGTTCGCGCTTCTTGCGCCCCAAAACAGGTGCAGGGGGCGTTTGTCCTGGTGGGTGAGCAGGTCTTCAATCATCGATTTCAGGGGTGCAAAACCGGTGCCCCCGCCCATCATTATCATCGGCCGTTCAAGCTGGTCGTTGCGGATAAAAAAGTTACCGAGCGGGGCTTCGATCCTGAGGATGTCGCGCTCATTGAGTTCGTCAAATACCCATCCTGTAAAACCTCCGCCTTCGACATGGCGTATGTGTAACTCGATCTCATCTTCGCACTGGGGTGAACTGGCAATCGAAAAGGCCCTTCGTTTGCCGTCAGGCAAAAGTATTTCAAGATATTGACCGGCAAGGAACTGCAGGCGCTGAGCGGCAGGCAATTTAAGCCTCAGCAGCATCACATCCGGGGCAAGTTTTGTCTTTTCTACCACGCGCACCGGCATTTTTCTTATCTGGACATCCCGTACTGCCTCGATTTCGCGCACCTGGATCACCAGGTCTTCGGTTGGCTCGGCCTGGCAGAACAGTACCTGTCCGTCGCCAATCTCTTCACGGCTCAATGCCATCGGCGGGTGGAACGGGTAATGGACTTCACCGGATTCCAGGGTGCCTTTGCAGCTGCCACATGTGCCGTTTTTGCAGCTATAGGGCAACATCACGCCCTGTCTTAATGCTGCGGTTAAAACAGATTCACCTTCGTTGACGGTGAAAATGGCGCCGCTGCCGATATTTTTAACTTTGAACTGAGTCATATGATCTGTTGACCGCGTCGCTAACGCGCCTGAAAATGTATCAACGCCTATTGTCGCTGATGTGATAACCTTTCCGCCACTTTTCTGAAAGCACAGAATAAAGACATCAACCAATGATTTCATTCATTTCTTCAATCCTGAGATTTGTTTTTCGTAGCCTGTTGCTTATCGCCTACCTGTTGTTTTTGCTGACCCCAACCCTGGTGAGGGTCAGCCATTACCGCTCAAGGCCAACCGAACAGGACCAGCTCAAGGCCGATCAAATAGCCATAACGCTGGCAAGACGTCTCTCATGGTTTTTTGGAATGAGGGTGAAAACTTCCGGAACACCGCTGAAGGGGGCCGTATTGTTCGCCGCCAACCACATTTCTTTTTTGGATATCCTGGTGCTGCATAGTGCATGCGCAATGGGCTTTGTCGGCAAAGCTGAAATTGACAGCTGGCCGGTTTTCGGGGCCGTGGCGCGCTGTGGCGGCACGATATTTCACCAGCGGGGTAATCATGATTCAGCCAACGGAGTTACATCCGCCATGGTGGAGCGCTTGAAAGCGGGCCGGGCGGTGACAATATTTCCTGAAGGAGGCATCAAACCCGGTTCCGATGTCCGTGTTTTTCATGCACGCATGTTCCGCGCGGCGGTGGAGGCCGCTTGTCCGGTCCAACCTGTTTCGGTCCGGTATATGCGTAATGGCCGGAAGGATGATGTGGTTTCTTTTCGCGAGGGAGAATCTATGACCATAAACCTGCTCAGGCAGTTGGCGAGGCCGGTATCCAGTGCTGAGGTGGACTTTTTACCGGCGATGGATGCCACGGATCAGCCACGTCGTTTACTGGCTGAATCTGCACGGGCTGCGGTGATCAGCAGTATTGACCGTTAAAACCACTGTTATGAAACGAACCACCATCACGGCAGAATCGTTCCTGCCGGCATTTGGGCTTCGCAGTACCCATACGCAGTCGCTGATCAACAGCAGCGCTTATCGCAGGCACCTGGTGCGTAAACGTTCAAAAGCCATGTTGGAGGCTGAACAAGAGTGGATTGTAGATGGCGGTAGCGGGGTTCGCCTGCAGGGCCACTATTCCTCCCACCCGGAGGGCAGCAGGGGCCTGGTGGTATTGTTTCACGGTTGGGAAGGCAGCAGTCGCTCCAACTATATTGTCGGCGCTGGCGGCATGCTGTTTAACTGTGGATTTGATGTATTCCGGCTCAACTTTCGCGACCACGGCGATACCCACCATTTAAACAAGGGCATTTTTCATTCCTGTCGCCTGGACGAGGTGGTTCACGCCCTGCAGGATATCCAGCAACGGACCGGAGCCACCGGCTGGGCGCTTTCCGGCTATTCACTTGGAGGTAACTTCGCCTTGCGGGTTGCCATCAAGGCACCGATGGCCGGTTTGTCATTGGCAAGGGTGGTTGCCGTCTGCCCGGTGGTATCACCTTCCAATGCGCTCAAGGCCATGGAAGAGGGGCCGAGGGGTTACGAAAGCTATTTTGTCCGCAAATGGGCAAAATCGCTGAAACTGAAGCAGGCACTGTTTCCTGGTGAGTACGAATATGAAGAGTGGAATGCGCTTGGCGGATTGCGCGAAAGGACCGGTTACCTGGCAACGAGGAATTACGAGTTTGACACCCTGGATGATTATTTCGATGGTTATTCAATCGCCGGTGAGCGCCTGAAAGCTGTCACCATGCCTACCACCATCCTGACATCGGAAGACGATATGGTGGTTCCGGTCAGTGACTTTAGTGACCTGCCGGATAATGAAAATATCGAATTACTGGTCACCCATTATGGTGGCCATTGTGCATTTCTGAAAAACTGGAAAATGGAAAGTATGGCCGACGATGTGATTATCGAGCGTGTCATGAAGACCACCTGAGCTTGAAAATGTGCATTGACCCGGCGCCCTTGCCGGATCGCAGCGGTCATTTGTTTTCCAATCTATTGATCGAAAGCCATTTTTTCTATTCGAATACGGGAATCAACCGCAGTGATGCCGCGTTTTGAACCCATCAACGGATTAATGTCCATTTCTGCGATCTCGGGAGCAGCATCCGCCAGCATTGAAACCCGTTGGATGATGTCGCAGAAAAGCTCTTCATCGACGCCTTCCTTGCCCCGGGTGCCACGGATAAGTTGGTAGCCCTTCAGGTGTCTAATCATGTCGATGGCCTCTGTTTTTCCAACCGGGGAAAGGCAGGATGAAAAGTCCTTCAGGACCTCAACGAAAATCCCGCCCAGGCCGCACAGAACAATATGACCAAAGTTGGCCTCTCGCTTGAGACCGATAAAAAGCTCCCTTCCTGAGATCATTGGCTGTACCAGCACGCCGGTCGCGTGTCGAATTTGCATCAGTTGTTTTAAAGACCGCTTCATGCCGCGGATCGAATGCACGTTCAGGATCACCCCGCCGACATCGGTTTTATGCACCGGTCCGATAACCTTCATGACAACCGGAAACTCGACTTGCTTTTTCAAAGCCTTGATTTGTGCTTCGCTGGTGACGACCCATTCCGGAGCCCTGGGGATACCCGCTGCATCCAGCAGGCCGGTCACTGATTCGCTGGATAAAAAACCATTGTGCGCGCTGTTGATGATTGCCCTTATAGCGCTCTTGTCAATACCGGGTATGTCCTCAAGGAGTCCCTGCGGTTTGGGCGTGTTGTAAATGGCAACCAGCGCCCTGCCGAGCGTGACCTCATCGGGAAAATTGATGTGACCGGTGTCCAGGAAGTGCTGGGTTTCCCTGCGGGCATTGATCAATGATGGAAGCACCGGGTAGATGGGCTTTTTGCAAACCTCCAGCTTTTTACTCAATACCTCGTACACATTGGCAACATCAAATAGGCCGGGGCTGCCAAAAACCACCACCATCGCATCGATCTGGTCGAATTTGTTTTCGCAGTAGTCGATGATAATGCCCAGTTGCTCCGCCGTGCCGGTCGCCAGAAAATCAATCGGGTTGCTGACCGATGAACCGGGGTGTAGTTGTGAAAGCAGGGCGTCGGCCTCGGTACCCTCGATGGTTGGAACGTTGAGTCCGCCCGAAGACAGGCTGTCGGTCAGCATGACAGCCGAGCCGCCGGCGTGGGTGATGACCGCGATGTTCCTGCCTTTTAACTCCCGGTAACCAAACACCGAGGCAACGCTCAATAACTCTTCGCGGGAACTGCAATAAACGATGCCTGCTTTCCTGAACAGTGCGCGGATGACCATGTCGGATGTGGTGACCGCACCCGTATGAGATGCAGCAGCGCGGCCACCCGCCTCGGTGCTGCCGGCCTTGATGGCCGCGATTCGAACGCCCTTGCTGATTAACGAGGTGGCGTGTTCGAGCAGCTTGCCAGGGTTGGAAATCGATTCCAGGTACAGTAACTTGGTTAAAGAATCGGTTTGCGGGTCATGGTGAAGGTCCATGTACTCGAGTACATCCTCAACACCCACCTGCGCACTGTTGCCGACTGAAAATACGTTCGAAAACTTCAGGCCCAGCGGGATTCCGGCTTCCATGATGAACACCGCCGTGGCGCCCGAGCTGGAGATCAGGTCGCAACCTTTCGGGTCGAGTTTTGGCGTTGGTGAGGTAAAAACACCATTGTAGTTCCGGTTCATGACACCGATGCAGTTGGGGCCGATCAGGCAGCCGTCAACCGAGTCAACGATTTCGACCAGCCGTTGCTCCAGCTCTTTGCCTTGCGAGCCGGCCTCTCCAAAACCTGCAGAGAGAATAATGAAAGCACGTGTATTTTTTTGCCTGGCAAGGGTTTCAACAACGTCAGGACAAAACCTGGCGGGAATCGAAATGATGGCAAGATCAACGCTGTTCAATTGGTCGACCGTTGGCACACAGTTTATACCCTGGACCGTGGTCTCCCGCTGGTTGACCACAAAAAGATCGCCGGCAAAGCCGCCGTCAATGATGTTTTTCAGGACCTTGCCGCCGGGCTTTTTGACATCGTTGGAACCACCGACAATCACGATGCTGCCGGGGTTTAATAGTGTTTGATTAATCATTTTTGGCCGCTTGTTTAAAACCGCAGCGAAAGGCAACTGAGTCCGCCATCCAGTTTCTGGAATTCCGATACATCGACCTCGCGAACCGTGCAACCGGCCGATTCGATCAGGGCCCGGGTTTTGGGGAAACCTGCCGGGGTCAAAATCACGTCATTTACCCAAACGCTGTTGGCGGCATATGCCTCGTCAGCATCCACAACCAGTTGATTGAATTGGCTGAACATGTCGTTTTTTAGAAATTCACCGCAGATCAGCAGAAGATTGTTTTCAAGGTAAGAAAGGCCGGTTTTCAGATGCAGTATTTCCTTCAACGTCACCGTCGCACCATCCATACCATATTTTCTGAGGATGTCGATGACCTGTCCGGCGCCATTGCGGTTGGTTCGCTCTGAAAGGCCGATGTAGTAGTAATCGCCCACCATCATGATGTCGCCTGCTTCGACAGATCCGGGGGATTGAATCATCTCTAAATGGTCAAAAAAACGCGATAAGGGTTCCCGGATGGCCTCGGTTTCAGCGCTGCGGCTGGGTGCCCCGGGCCGGGTCAGAATGGCGCAGTGTGGCGTGACCAGGGCAGGGTCTTCCACAAAGGTCGAGTCCGGGAAGTTCTCATCGGCGGGTAATACGGTGACATCGAGACCGCATTCCTGCAATGCGCTGATGTAATCCTGGTGTTGAGCCAGCGCCTTTTGATAGTCCGGTGACCCCAGGTTTGCTGAGGTTAAGCCATTGACCATGGCCTTGCAGGGTGTCCTGACGATTGCATTGTTAAACATGCCGCTATTTTGTCAGAATTCCCCCGTTCACACACGTATTTCAAAGGCGGGCGACAAAAAAACCGTGCGGGACCGGCTGGCCGGCAATTATCCATTTGATGGATTGCTTGCCGGCTTGATGGAAGGTCAATTCAGGCCGAAGCCGACAGTGGAAAATTCAGGCCCCTCAGTTCATTGACGGCAGCCTCGACCAGCTTGTCGAGGTTTGAACTGATGAGGTCCGATAGTTCTAACGACATTTCCAGCGAATGCGGAACCAGTCCCAAAACCGTAACGCTGTCGGGCTGTTCATCCATCAGTGTCAAGCTGGCCAGGACGTCCGCCAAACCCAACTGGTGGGGCGTGACCTTCAGGCCAAAGTATACCGGCACGCCATTGCCGCTCATCCTCGCCAGCGTGCCGGGTGGGTCGCCGGTCTGGACAGCATCCAGAACCAACAGATGTTTGCGCTTGCTGATCATGTCGACGAGCGCCATTCCGGATGTTCCCCCATCGACAAATTCAATTTCCTCTGACCCTTCGAAAAGCTGCCGTAACCGGTTAAGCGCATGAATTCCCAGGCCCTCGTCTTCCAGCAGGATATTGCCCATACCCAATACCAGCACGGGGTAGGGAGACAGCATTTCACCTGAGCAATAGGGCTCTTGATCAGCGCTCCCCAGCAGGCTGGCCGCTGTTCGGTTCAAAGTGCTTTCACCCTGATGATTTCCTGCTTTCTGTTGTCCACCATGTGAATGGCGCAGGCCATACATGGATCAAATGAATGGACCGTGCGCAGCACTTCCAGAGGCCTTTCCGGGTCAGCGACCGGGTTACCTATCAACGAGGCTTCGTAAGGTCCAAGTTCATCGCTCTCATCGCGTGGTCCTGAATTCCACGTCGAAGGCACAACGGCCTGGTAGTTGGCGATCTTGCCATCGCGAATGACGACCCAGTGCGATAGCGTGCCACGTGGCGCTTCATGGAAGCCAAAGCCGCGCTGCTCTCCCTGTGGGAAGGTCGGCCGGTTGTAGGTTTCATAGTCACCCGAACCGATATTGTCCATCAGGGCCTTCCATTGGTTTTGCAGCGTTTCATAAATAACAGCACAGCGAACGCCGCGCGCGGCATGACGGCCAATGGTGGAATGCAGCGCAGACAAAGGAATCTGGCTGCCGGCCAGGCTGCTGGCCGTATTCATGACGGTATCGAGATAGCGCTTGCTGGGCTCATGACCCGCGGCCACCATGCACAAGATATTGGCTAATGGCCCGACCTGCGCGCGCTTGTCATAAAAAGTCGGCGCCTTGACCCAGGAATATTTACCATCATCCTGAAAGTCCGTGTATTTCGGTACGGTCTCGCCTTCGTAGGGGTGAAGTGCAGCACCGCTATCTTCATACCAGGCGTGCTTGCTGCTTTCCATGACGCCGTCTTCGAAATAACTGTCCTGAAAACCGGTAATCGGTTTGAAAGTACTGAGATCACCATCACTGATGTAACCGCCAGGCAGCTCAAACTGCGTACCCATGGTATCCATGGGCATTTCAGGTACACAAAGATAGTTCTTGACGCCGGCGCCATAGCCGGTCCAGTCGGCGTAAAGGCCACCGATTGCCGCGACATCGACCAGGTAAACATTACGGATGAAATCACCCAGTTTGTCCATCAGGGTCTTGATGTAATACAGCCGCTCGATTGTCAATGTGGACTGTGAATCAAGGTTGATCGGATTGGCAACCCCGCCTACGGCAAGGTTCTGGATGTGCGGTGTCTTGCTTCCCAAAATGGACACAATCTGGTTGGCGATGCGCTGATACTCCAGCGCCTGCAGATAATGCGCGGCAGCAAGCAGGTTGACCTCCGGTGGCAGTTTCATCGCCGAATGTCCCCAGTACCCGTTGGTGAAAATACCGAGCTGGCCCGACTCAACCAGTGTTTTCAGCCGTGTTTGGACGGCCTTCATTTCCTGTGCAGTATTATTCGGCCATTCCGACAGTGTACCGGCAAGTTGTGCGGTTTTTACAGGATCGGCGTCCAGTGCTGAAACCACATCCACCCAATCCAGTGCAGACAGGTGATAAAAATGCACAATGTGGTCATGCAGGCAGTGTGCAGCGATGATCATGTTGCGGATGTATTGCGCGTTCAGCGGCACCTCCAGTTTCAATGCATTTTCAACGGCGCGTACGGAAACCACCGCATGAACCGTTGTGCATACACCGCATATCCGTTGCGTGAATACCCAGGCGTCACGCGGATCCCTGCCTTGCAGAATCTGCTCGATTCCCCTCCACATCTGCCCTGAGGACCAGGCATTGGTGATCTTGCCGTCATTTACCTCGCAATCAATACGCAGATGACCTTCTATGCGTGTAACCGGATCTACTGTAATTCTTGTTGCCACGGAATATCTCCCGTTTTCAGATTAATATTATTAGCCCGTTGCCGCACTCACGGTGGATTGCACAGAGCCTCTGTGCACGGTCCTTTTCCGCGGCGGCAGGATGGGGAAACGCTTCACGATATAAATAAAACCAACCACTTCGACTGCCAGCATGCCGATGGAAACCAGTAGCTCTATCGTTGATGGAAAATAGGTATAGCCTGCCGAGGGGTTGTATCCCACGATCAGCGCATTGAAACGCAGCACAGCGCCGGCCAGCAGCAGGCTGACTGCCGAGATGAATAAGCGTTTCGTGCCCATTCTCCAGCGAGGGTGGAACAAGATCACCAGCGGTACGATAAACAGGATATTTTCAACCATGAACATGATGGTCCGCGCCCGTGTATCGGTTATCGCGGGCAGGGCGCCTCTGTAGATCAAGTCTGCAAAGCGAACAAGCAGGTAACCGGCCAGGGCCCAGCGTAAAACGGCAGCAAGACGGCGATAAAGATGTGCCTCCAGGCGTCTGCCTAAACCCAGCACAGTCAATGAGCCCTCGAAAATCACGATTGCGAATCCCATGATGATGGCTGACAGCAGGAACAGGAAACTGATCCATGGGGTTTGCCATAAAGGTGAAATCTTTTCACCCGCAACCACGATGAGTGCTCCAAGACCGGATTGGTGCATGGTCGGCAAAACGATACCGACTGAAATAATGATAAAAAGCAGCTTGTTAAAAGATTTGAGCAGGTTCTGTTTACCGAACCTTTCCAGTACCGGTGGCATTAGCTCCATCCATAACACAATCATGTACAGGCCCATGCACATCGCTACTTCAAACATGACCGAATTGAGGTTGATATTCCATGGCAGTGCGATCTGGTAAAAATTCCACCAGCGCCCGATATCTACAAATGCCGCCAGGTTGGCCAGCGTGTAAGCAAAGGCACTACCGACCAATGCAGGGCGGATCAAGGTATGAAACTCACCCTTGTTCAGAATGTAAACTGCCACTGCCAGCACGTACCCACCGCAACCAATTGCAGCCGTGATGTGGATATCGAGGACAACCCACAAGCCCCATGGATAGCCATTGTTAAGGTTGGTTACTTCACCCAGGCCATAAATGAAGCGAATCGCTAGCAACACAACCGCGATCAAGACCAGCAGAGACAGGAACAGGAAGGGACGGGTCAGGATATTTCCACCCATCGGGGCGGTTTTAGAGATTTTCATTCATCATCCTCCTTTCCAACGCGGCGGTGACTGACGAACATTAAGCCGCCCAGTAATGCCAACGGGGCAATCATGCCCTTGTAAACCGTGTGTTGTATGGTTTCTGAGGTGGCTGCAAAAGCCCGTTCGGGAAGAATCGGCAAGTCGAGATCTTCAAATGGAACACCCGCCAGCACCATGACCTGCGTTCCGCCACCCTGGGTTTCACCATACACATGGTCAATGTAATGTGGCACGGTGGCCTCATGGCGATTTGGGTCATCCAGCGTTCTGCGCGGGTAGGCATAGGTTGATCCGGGTGCCTGGCTCAGCCGTCGCTTGGCCTCTTCGAGCATTTCTTCCCGTGTGCCGAATAAAGAGGCACCGGTTGGACAAACCTCGACACAGGCCGGCAGCTTGCCATCCGCCAGCTTGTGAGAGCAGAACTGGCATTTGTGTATCTGTCCAAAAGCGTCCTCAAAATCCCATTTCGGTACGTTGTAAGGGCAGGCCCACACGCAATACCGGCAGCCAATACAGGCTTCCGGGTGATGTGTGACGATGCCATTATCAGGGTCTTTGCGCATGGCCGTGGTAGGACAGACAGAGATACAGCCGGGATCCACGCAGTGCATACAGTGGCGTTTGACGAAAGAGAACCCGTCAATTTCCCGGTCTTTGACTTCCGCAGTGCCATTTGTGTAAAGCTTGATGATATTCAGGGTTTTACCGGATGCATCCATCGGGGTATCCCAGATGGGCGAGGCATCGGCATTCTCAACCGGCATGTCGTTGGCATCCTTGCAACCCACCATGCATGCTTTACAACCGATACACAAGGTAGCGTCATACAACATGCCTATTGCGTTGGGCGGGACTTCGAGGTTTGGACGTGTCTCGCCAGGCGATGGTAAGGCCAGGGCGGCGCCGCCTGTTGCTGCGACTTTCAAAAAATCCCTTCGCTTGATGCTCATCCGCTCACTCCTCGCTTACGGCGGTTTCGCTTTTCTTCTCTTCCTTCTCAGGAACCAGTTCCACCTTGCCAAGTCTGCTGGCCATGACGGCGGTAGCGCCCGCTGCCGCCCCCGCCACGACACCAGCAATGCCAGCGGCGACCGGTGTGACCCCCGAACCCTTGGGTTGATCGACAGTGGGGTAGGAAAGCGGTGGGACAACAGATTTGACTTCAGCCAGCTCATGTATTGGCTTGGTGAAACCTACTCCTTTCTCTGTACAGCCAAAACAGGGGTGTCCGGTGCCCACGGGCCAGCTACCTGAACCGACATCACCGAACAGGATCGAGGGGCAGTTGGCATATGTTTCAGGCCCCTTGCAACCCAGTTGGTACAAACACCAGCCCTGGCGGTGCCCATGATCTCCGAACTCCAGGGCAAAGCGGCCCGCATCAAAATGCGGCCGACGCTCACAGTTATCGTGGATCAGGCGGCCATAGGCAAATTTTGGCCGGTTTTTCGCGTCCAGTGCAGGCAGGTTTCCGAAGGTCAGAAACTGCAATACCGTGCTCAGGAAATTGTAGGGGTTGGGTGGGCAACCGGGCAGGTTTACGATGGTCTTGCCAGGTAAGATTTCCGACACACCTACCGCTCCCGTGGGATTGGGGCCACTGGAGGGAATGCCTCCCCATGATGCGCATGAACCAATTGCCACAATCGCTGCAGCGCCCTCTGCTGCCTCGATAACATGTTCCTGCATGGTACGGTTGGCCACCTTGCAATAGATGCCGTTGTCCTTGGTGGGAATTGAGCCGTCGACAACCAGAAGATAATTCCCAAAATTTTCCTTCATGGAGGCCTGCTTGGCGTCTTCGGCCTGGTGACCCGCCGCCGCAAAAACGGTTTCATGATAATCGAGTGAAATCAGGTCAAGAATCAGTTTTTCAAAGGTCGGATGGGTCGGGCGCAACAGGGATTCGGTGCAACCTGTGCATTCCTGGGCCGATAGCCAGATGACGGGTGTTCTCTTGGGATTCATCACCGCTTTGGCGATCTGCGCACCTGCAGATGGCGAAAGACCGATGGTCACCGCAACGCCAGAGCAGAACTTGATGAAGCTTCTTCGGGAAACGCTGTTAAGGGGTTCTAGGTGGAGGTCCCATCCGTTTGTCATGACTAACTCCCTTTCGGAAAATTACAATATTTCCGGTCAACGGGGTATCACTGGCTCAGCGCTGAATTTTCTGTAAAAATTGTTTTGACCAAAAAAACAATCCGCCGAGTGAGACATGTCCCTCAGTTGTTGACCACGAGTAGCAGGGACTTTGCATGAAAGCGCAAAGGTCGTTCTATGACATAAATCAAGTCAAGATGTTTTTATGCACCCTTATTAGACTAAAGTAGTATATGATTTTATTGATAAAATGATGTTTTTGACAAAAGCTCAACCGGGTTGTCAATTTGAAACAGGATTGATTAAGATCATGAGTGCCGGGAACAACATTCCCTGGTTAAGACATGTGTTTTTATCGACTAAAAGGTTAAAAAAATAATGTGCCTTGGAATCCCCATGCAGATTCGCAGTATTGATGGATTTGTCGCCTGCTGCGAAGCAAAGGGTGTCGAACGCGATGTGAGTCTTTTTATGCTGCAGGATGAACCGCTGGCCGTGGATGATTTCGTGGTTGTTCATGTTGGTTACGCCATACAGAAAATCTCCGAGGCCGAAGCGCAGACGGCATGGGAACTGTATGACGAGATGCTGGCTGGCTGACAGCAGATGCACGAGCTTGCTATTTGCCAGGCGCTGATATCCCAGGTCGAATCCATTGCCAAGGATAATGCTGCGTGCAGTGTAGCCAGCATCACTTTGGGCTTGGGCCCATTATCGGGTGTGGAGGAGCATCTGCTGAGGCATGCCTACCCTGTCGCCAGCGCCGGCACTATTGCAGAGGGTGCAGAATTGAACATTCAGTCAGCGCCGATTCGTGTCCGTTGTTCTGAGTGCGGAAAAGAAAGCGATGCAAGACCCAACCGGCTGTTGTGCGGTTTTTGTGAAAGCTGGCGTACTCGATTGATCAGTGGCGATGAACTTATGCTTGTGCAGTTGGAACTGGACAAGCCCGAAACCCCCGCATCAGAAAAATTAACGCAATTCAACTGATCCGGGTTAACTGCATGCCATCCATGATTGCTTACAATTAAAAATAATACTGGAGACTGAAATGTGCGACACCTGCGGATGCAATATTACAAAGGGCAATGAGCACCTGATATCGGCCGGCGGTAAGCTGGAAAAAACGCAAAGTGGCCGCGAGGCAGTCACGGTGCTGCACAGCCTGCTGCATGAAAATGATCACACCGCCCAACATAACCGTGAGCATTTTAATGCCCACGGTGTGATCGCCATCAACCTGATGTCATCTCCCGGGGCGGGCAAAACGGCATTGCTGGAGGCGACCATCAAGGCACTGGGCGATGAATATGGCATCGCCGTGATCGAGGGTGACCTTGAAACCGAAAATGACGCTGAGCGGATTCGGCAGCATGGTGTCACTGCCATCCAGATCACCACCGGCAGTGCCTGTCACCTGGACGCGCACATGGTGCATGATGCGCTCCATCAACTCGACCTGGCGGACCTCGATATCGTCTTCATTGAAAATGTCGGCAACCTTGTTTGTCCGGCCAGTTTTGATCTGGGGCAGCACCGGAATGTTGTTCTTTTGTCGGTGCCCGAGGGTGATGACAAGCCGGCAAAATACCCGGTGATGTTCCGCACCGCCGGGATTGTGTTACTTAGCAAGTCCGACCTGTTGCCCGTTCTGGATGACTTCAGCCCCGAACGCGCCGAGGGATATATCCGCAAGCTGGCCAACCCGGCACAATTGATACAGACCTCCGCCAAAACGGGTGCCGGAATGCCGGGTTGGCTGAACTGGTTGCGTGAATCGATTGAAGAAAACCGCGTTGCTTTGCAAGATGCGCCCGGATTGCCCGGCCACCACCATCATCACCATCACGATGAGTCGATGGTTGTTGCTGCGCAAGAGCCAGTGGCCCGCGGCCCAGGGCAAACCCGGGTTTAAGCCAGGTGAGTGTGAGCGCGAAAAGGTGGCTTGAGCGAATAAATGCGCTGCCTCTGGATCGTCATGTCAAGATCATGAATGTCTGCGGCGGCCACGAACGCTCGATCACCATGGCCGGCCTGCGCAGTGCGCTGCCCGAGCGCATCGAGCTGATCCCTGGACCGGGTTGCCCGGTGTGTATTTGTCCCGAAGAGGATGTATTTGAAGCCATCCAGTTATCCCTCAATGAAGACATCATCCTGGTGGCTTTTGGTGACATGTTGAGGGTGCCGGTGAATGTGCCCAAATGTGATGCCCGGACACTGGCCGAGGCCAAGGCACAGGGTGCGGATATCCGGCCGATTGCCTCACCCACCGAGGCGGTGAAAATCGCCAGGGAGCACCCGGATAAACCGGTGGTGTTCTTTGCGGCCGGTTTTGAGACGACCACCGCGCCGGTGGCAGCAATGCTGGTAGAGGGTGCGCCTGCCAACCTGTTTGTTCTTTTGTCGGGGCGTATGACCTGGCCCGCCGTTGCAATGCTGCTGGATTCCGGCGAGGCTGGCTTTGACGCGCTCGTTGCTCCGGGGCACGTCGCGACCGTCATGGGACCGGAAGAATGGCAATTCGTGGTGGATAAACACAATATGCCAGCGGCCATTGCTGGTTTCACCGCAGAAAGTCTTTTGGCGGCGATGTATTCGGTATTGCGACAGTTGATCGACAAACGATATTTTCTCGATAACTGCTATCCAAACCTGGTGCGCGACGGGGGTAACCAGTCTGCCCGTAAACAGTTGGAAACGGCATTCGATATCACCGGGGCCAACTGGCGTGGAGTGGGCAAAATTCCCGCCTCAGGTTACGTGCTGGCTGAAAATTATCGCTCACATGACGCCCGTTTGCATTTCCCAAGTTACGCAGATGATGCGCGCAAGCGTGCGGGAGAGATGCCACCGGGTTGTGATTGTGCCGCCGTGGTACTCGGCAAAATTTATCCCAACCAATGCCGTCTGTATGGCAAGGCCTGTGTGCCACGCAATCCTGTTGGCCCCTGCATGGTGTCGGATGAGGGCGCCTGCCGTATCTGGTGGGCAAATGGTTTGAGACAGGCTGCCACCCCGGCACATAACCAGGCAAAAACCACCAGGTCTTCATGACCATTGAGAGGCAACAGGCTGTCCGGAAAATCATACTGAGCGGCGTGGTTCAGGGTGTCGGCTTCAGGCCATTCATCTATCGACATGCACAAAATCATCAATTGAATGGGTGGGTTCGTAATGTTTCAGGCCGGGTGGAAATCCATGCCCAGGGTGCAGCGTTGTCGCTCGATAAATTTATTGATAGCCTGATTCAAAGTGCGCCCGGTTTGTCGCAACCCGTCATTGAGTCGGTGTGCGAAAGCGGCTGTCTGGAGACCGAAGAGTTCCTGATCCTGCCAAGTTTTGCCGATTCGAATGCAGATATACACCTGCCGGCAGACCTGTTTACCTGCAATGAATGTCTCGAGGAGTTGAACGACCCGAATAACCGTCGCTACCGTTATCCTTTTATCAACTGCACCCAATGCGGACCGCGATACACGCTGATCGAAACACTGCCTTACGACCGCCCCAATACCAGCATGTCGGGCTTCCCTTTATGCGCAGATTGTCACGCGGAATATACCGATCCCCTCGACCGGCGCTACCATGCCGAACCGGTCGCCTGTGAGATATGTGGGCCACAACTGCGTTATCACGAAGCCAGAAAGCCCGCCATCAAGGGTAATGAACCGGCACTGGCGGCAACGGTTGCAGCCCTTGGCAAGGGGAAGATAGTGGCGATCAAGGGCATCGGTGGTTACCACCTGGTTTGTGATGCCCAAAGCGATAAGGCTGTTGAACAAATGCGTTTGAACAAGCCGCGACCAGCAAAGCCCCTGGCGGTGATGTTTCCTGAATCTGACCGTGATGGGCTGTCTGTCATAAGGCGATATCTGGATCCGGATGAAGTTGAAAGCGGTTTGCTCTTATCCAGTGCGCGGCCTATCGTGCTGGCAGCGAAAAGGCCGGGTTGCGGTCTTGCTGAAGCCATCGCGCCCGGCTTGAACGAGGTTGGCGCCATGTTGCCTTACAGCCCTTTGCACCACCTGCTGTTGAATGACTTTGGTGGTCCGCTGGTTGCAACTTCAGCCAACATCAGTGGTGAGCCTGTATTGACCGAAAACGATGATACCGAACAGCGGTTAGCGCACGTGGCCAATGCATTTTTGCATCATGACAGGCCCATTGTGCGGCCTGCTGACGACCCGGTTATACGTGTTGTCGCACGGAAGCCGGCGCCTATACGCCAGGGCCGTGGCCTGGCGCCTGTTGAACTGACCTTACCCTTTGAAATGGCCAGGCCGGTATTGGCGGCCGGTTGTCAAATGAAAAATACGGTCGCATTGGCATGGGGCGATCGCGCGGTGGTTTCACCCCATATCGGCGAAATGGATAGCCCGCGAAGCTTACGGACCTTTGAACAGTGCATCGACGATTTGCAGGCGCTTTACCAGGTGAAAGTCGAGCATATCGTTTGCGATGCACACCCGGGCTATAGCGCATCACGCTGGGCACGACAGCAAGCTTTGCCGGTCTCGGAGGTTTATCACCACCACGCTCACGCCTCGGCGGCCTATGCTGAAGTTTTGGGAACCAATCCTCAGCTGGATGAGTTGCTGGTTTTTACATGGGATGGTGTTGGCCTGGGGCCTGACGGCAGCCTGTGGGGAGGTGAGGCGCTATTGGGCAAGCCACGGGAGTGGCAGCGACGCGCCAGTATTCGACCCTTCCATCTGCCGGGTGGAGAACGGGCGGGCCGCGAACCCTGGCGCAGCGCGGCGGCCATCTGCTGGGAAAGCGAGCAGGAGTGTCCATTGGAAGAAGCGTCTGACCCCCTCCTGCTCAGCTTTTGGCAGCAACGCAAGAATGCGCCAAAAACCAGCGCGATGGGGCGCCTGTTTGACGCTGCCGCTGCACTCAGCGGTGTATGTTCAACAGCGAGCTTCGAGGGCCAGGGACCGATGCTGTTCGAGGCCATGGCGGCAAGACATGAAGTCAGGGATACAGTCCGGCATATTGAACTACCCCTCCTGCAGCAGGATGGTATTTGTATTGCAGACTGGGCTGCGCTGATCCCGATGTTAAAAGATGAATCAATGGCGGTTACGGCACGCGCTGCGAGCTTCCACCATGCACTGGCATATACACTGCTGAATCAGGCCCGCAAAATACGTGAGGATACCGGCGTGAACAGCGTCGCCATGGCCGGTGGTGTTTTCCAGAACCGTGTGCTGACCGAAATGGCCATCACGCTTTTGACCGGCCATGGTTTCGAAGTAAACCTGCCGTTGTTGATGCCCGTCAACGATGCAGGTATCAGTTTCGGGCAAATTATCGAGTACGGATACTAAAATGCAGGATACACATATCACACTGGCGCATGGCAACGGCGGCCGGTTCATGCGAGAACTGATCGAGGAGGTTTTTGCAAAACATCTTGCCAACGACCAGCTTGATGTGCAGGTCGATGCGGCCAGCCTGGCGCTTGAATCGCGCGACATCATTTTCACCACCGATGGTTTTACCGTCCAGCCGCTGGAGTTTCCGGGCGGAAATATCGGCTCACTTGCCGTTCACGGCACCGCCAATGACCTGGCGGTCGCCGGTGCTATCCCAAAATACCTGAGCCTCAATGCCTTTATCGAAGAGGGAACGGAAATTGCCCTGCTGGAACGCATTATCAGTAGCCTTGCCAAGGCTGCAAAGCAAATCGATGTGAAGGTGGTTGCGGGAGACACCAAGGTCCTCAGGCGTGGCGAAGGTGGTGGTGTTTACCTTGCCACAACCGGCATCGGCCTCAAAAACCCGGGTTTCAACCTTGGCCTCGCCCATATTCGCGATGGCGACGCGATTTTGGTCAGCGGCCCGGTCGGCGACCATGGCATCTCGGTATTGCTGGCGCGCGAACAATTTGGTTTGCGGGGCGATCTGAAATCCGATTCCGCCCATGTTCTACCGCTGACAAACGCCCTGAGTGGCATGGAAGGATTGCGCTTTATGCGGGACCCGACCCGTGGTGGACTGGCAACCGTCTGTCATGAACTGCTGCGGGCGACAAGCATGGGTGTCCGCATCCAACAACAAAAGATCCCCATCAACGACCCCGTCCAGTCGGTATGCGACATGCTGGGATACGACCCGTTGTTTCTCGCCTGTGAGGGCCGTGTTGTCGCCATCACAGCCCCCGGCATGGCTGACCGGGTACTGGAAAAATGGCAGTCACTGCCCGAGGGTCATGACGCCACTATCTTCGGTTACATGGATGCCGGTCTGTCACAGGTGGTGTTGGAAACCGAACTGGGGGGAGAGCGTATCCTGGAAGAACTGGAAGATGACCCATTGCCGAGGATCTGCTAGCGCAGTGGGATGATTATCGTCGCGAATAAGTCCTTCGGCCCACTGCGCTAGCAGGGCTCGGATTTTTCCATTTCCGCTGTGTAATTTCCTTCACGCGCGGCGCCGTTAAGGTGTGCACGCTTGAATAATGCATGCTGCGCAGTAATGTAGTTCGCCGGCTTGCCCTGCCAGGTGTGCAGCGCGGGCTGCTGCAATGCGCGTCCATATGAAAACGAGAGTTCCCATGGCTGGTTTGGAAACATCGCGTTCATTGCATTCAGGTTAGCGGTGGCCTCCTCATCTGTTTGCCCACCGGAAAGAAAATTGATGCTTGGGACTGCCGCCGGGACTGAGCGCCGTAACACTTTCACCGTATATTCCGCGACCTCTTTGGGAGATGACCGGGTGACATACGCCTTTCCGGCCGTCACCATGCTTGGTTTCAATATGGTGTACTCAAGGGTGACACCATAAAGATGCAGCGCGTGGTACACGGCATGCTGAACGTTCTCTATCACTTCAAAACAACGATCAATCGTGTGGTCACCATCGATGAGAACCTCGGGTTCGACAATGGGGACAATTCCGACTGACTGGCAGATAGCTGCATAACGCGCCAGAACTTCGGCATTGGCACGAATGCCCAGTGGCTTCGGGTTGTGCCTTTCAATCGCGTAGACCTCTCGCCACTTGGCAAAACGCGCACCCTGCTCCTTGTAAACTTTCAGGCGCTCAGCCAGTCCGTCAAGACCTTGTGTAATCATGTCTCCCGGTGCATTGACCAACGGAATCTTGCCCTTGTCAACCTTGATGCCGGGAACTATGCCCTGTTTTTCCGCCATTTGTGGCAGCAGGATTCCATTATCGGTTTTCTGTGTGAGTGTTTCCTCAAACAGAATGACGCCACTGATGTAATCGCCAAGACCGGGCGTGGTGAGCAGCAGGCTCCGCCATAACCGGCGGCTCTCTTCGGTCGATTTTACCTTGATGGGTTTGAAACGTTTCGCAATGGTTGGATGACTTTCATCCGCGGCGAGAATGCCTTTGCCCTTCTGCACCATGTCCTCGATGGTGTTTTGTAGCTCAGTCTGTATGCTCATGCGAATTTCTCCTGAAATCGATTACCGGATTCTCGATAACATATGGCCCCACAAAGCAAGCGCCTGACCCTTATAAAATGGTGGGCGTTGCATTGACTTTCAAGAGTCCAGCCAACTTATGGCTATGCATATTGAGCCGAAAATCAGGCGCAGCACCAACTTTGACGTTGACGGCTCATGACGCTTCCTCCTATGCTCCAACCGTAGCTCGGAAGTGCCTGTCGGACCTGGGCCACCCCTGATCCGTTGCCAAGGTTTTACCAGGTAGACGCCAGGTGAATTGAAACAGGTGAATTGAAAGGACGCCAATCAAGCCATGAAGTCACTACTGGAAAAAATTCAGGAGATCGTCGGGTCAAATGGCCTGCTGACCGGCGAGGATGTCACCGCCCGTTCTGACAGTTGGCCGCCGCTCGGCGGAGGGTGTAAAGCGCAAGCCATCGTCCGGCCAACCAGCACCGCTGAGGTCGCCGCCGTCATGAAACTATGCCATGAAGCCGGCCAGCCCGTTGTCACCCATGGCGGCCTTACCGGGTTGGTACATGGCGCCGAGGCAAAAGAAAACGAAATTGCCCTGTCACTGGAGAGAATGCGAAAAGTTGAACCGGTGGACATCGGCAACCGCAGCGTGACCGTTGAAGCCGGCGTTCCCTTGCAGATGATCCAGGAGGTCGCAGAAAATGCCGATCTGCTATTCCCTGTTGATTTGGGCGCCCGCGGTACGGCCACCATCGGCGGTAATATTTCCACCAATGCAGGGGGCAACAGTGTCATACGTTACGGCATGATCCGTGACCAGGTGCTCGGCGTGGAAGCCGTGCTGGCCGATGGAACCATTATCTCTTCACTCAAATCCGTGATCAAAAACAATACCGGGTATGACCTCAAGCAACTTTTTATTGGCTCGGAGGGCACCCTGGGTATTGTCACCCGGGCTGTACTTCGCTTGCGCCCTTTACCACGCAGTTGCAATACGGCACTGGTGGCATTGGACGGCTTCGAGCGGCTCGGGCAGTTTCTTCGTGCCATGGACAGGGCGCTGGGCGGCACACTGAGCGCCTTTGAGGTCATGTGGAACGACTTTTACTCCCTGATCACCGGATTCAACGACGTCCATGGCCTGCCGCTCGATGCATCCTATCCCTTCTACGTGTTGATCGAGTCCACCGGTGGGCATGAAGAGATTGACCGCTCCCGCTTCGAACAGGCACTTGAAGAAGCACTCGAGCAGGAATTGATCGTCGATGCCGTCATTGCGCAAAGCAGGCAGCAACGCCAGGGTTTGTGGGCGATTCGCGATGATATTGAAAGCCTGGTCAAGGGCCTTCACCCACTTATGATGTTTGACGTAAGTCTTGGCATCGAGGAAATGGAGGCTTATGTGAACGAGGTCCGCGAAAGGCTCGAGGCAGCGTGGCCGATTGGCCGCATGGTCACGTTTGGGCACCTTGGCGATGGCAATATTCACCTTGGCATAACAAATGGCAGCCTGGACCCGGCATCGGTGAAAGCGGTGGAAGAGATCGTTTACGGCTGTCTTGCCTCCCGTAATGGCGTGATTTCGGCCGAGCACGGAATCGGACTGGAAAAACTTGCCTACCTGTCCATATCGCGCAGCCCTGATGAAATTGCCCTGATGCGCACCCTGAAGCAGGCCATGGACCCGAAAAACCTGCTCAATCCCGGCAAAATATTTTCTTCGGCTTGAAGGGTGAAGGCTACTGTGATTTAAATCTCTTCATCTGTGGCAAATCGTGATCTGCTGCAGTCTTGCTTCAGGATGGTGCTTGCCTTGGCAGTCCGTTCAGGTGCCGGACCGGACGACGCCCCTGGCAGGCTTTTGCCGTATTAATCAACGGCGGCCCAGCCGGGCAATATCCCGCCGGCTGTCATGTTCTTTTCAAAGGTAAGGTATGGACTATAATTAGTGCATGACTTGAAGGAGGAGAATACACCATCCGTCGCCGGTTGCTTATGGTTCTCGTGGGCGCAGTCCTCTGCTTTGCTGGTATGGGCCAGAGGGGTAATGTCAGTTTTGCCCAGTCACCGGATGGGACGATTTTCTCAAACGGGTTCGAGCACTCCGGCTTTTCAGTATCAATGAGCGCGACCGATGCCGGTTGCGAGGGGGCCGGAACCGCCACCGCCACGGTCAGCGGGGGCGCGCAACCAGTCACGTTGAGCTGGGACCACACAGGTGAAACGGACACCACCATCAGTGGACTGATCCCGGGGATCTATTCGGTCACGGTCACCGATAACGATGGAGCAAGCATTCACAACAGCGTCGAAGTCACCAGCAGTTGCTCTTCATATTGTAACAGCGGCTTCACCGTCAGTACCACGATTGATAGCGAATGCGGTATCAGCTGCAGCGTTGACAGCGACTGTAACGGGTTGGTGGCCGACCGTTGTGTCAATGGAACCTGCGGCAACCTGCTGGAAGGATCGACGGGTGCTTTCCTGTTAAATACCGATAGCGGCAAGGAGTATACGGTCTCGACCTGTTTTCCGCCGCCCGGCGGAACGTACAACATCGACACCCAGTTGACGATGCTCAATGGCGAAGGTGGTTTTGTCCTGTTTAACGAAGACATGGGTTATGCCTGTAGTATCGGTGGGGGCGTTGTTGACAGTTGGTTATCCGAACTGCGATTCGTGGCGCCGGGTACGGAAACCTACCAAATCGAGATTTCCAAGTTTTTTTGCACAGGCTCCTGGGGCAGCGATGGGGTAACCGTTGGTATCTCCTGCCAGTAGACCGATGGACCAACTCCGTTA
>JBFFWN010000028.1:0-20847 GCA_041570235.1 Lysobacterales bacterium
GATCGAGTAGGCGAGAATGCGGCGGATATCGTTTTCGAGCAGCGCGTAGATGATGCCGTACATGACCATGAACAGGCCGATCCCGATCAGGGCAGGCTCACCCGGGAACAGCAGTATCAGCGCAAGAACCGCGGTTTTCGTTGTGAAAGCCGACAGGAAAACCGAGCCGGTTGCACTGGAGTTGGGATAGGAATCGGCCAGCCAGGCCGAAACCGGCGGCGCTGCCGCGTTGATCAGGATTCCCGTCAGTATCATCCAGGTGTCGAAGTTGTTGGCCAGCATCGGCTGGACGTCGATCGAGCCGGTATGGACGATAACACCTTCGATGCCCACCTTCAGAATGACACCACCGAGCAAATGCATGATCGCGTAGCGTATTCCCGCACGTCTCGCCTCGGGCGTGCCGCCGCACCAGACGACTACCGTCGAGAACAGCGCCATGAGTTCCCAGTACAGGAACAGCGTGATCAGGTCACCGGCAAAACTGACGCCAATTGCACCTGCTGCATAGGCATACGCCGACGACAGTTCGTACCACTTGGCCTGCCGGAACGCATACAGGCCGCCGACGAACGCCATCAGGGCGAAGATCGTCGCAAACAGGCGCCGCAGCTCGCTGCCCTCGAGTGGTTCAATGCGGTAGTCGAGGAAGGCAATATCGTAGGCAACACCGTTGGGTACCTGCCAGATGAACCACAACGTGATAAGCGGCGCAGCCAGCACGATCGCCGTGCGCAGGTGACCGCGCGCCGGGCCGATCATCAGCGCAGCGACGATCATGAAAATGGCTGGAGGGATCATCTCAAACATCGCGATCCCCGTCATCGTAATAGTCTTCGCGCTGTTTCAGCACGAAGCCCAGCGCTTTTGCGACCAGCACCATCGCCAGGCAGGACAGGAAGCCGAACACGGCGCCGAATCCGAACCAGCCGTCAACGCCAAAGTAACCTTTGATATAGATAAATGCCTGGGCCAGTACGAGCAAGGCGAGTACTGCGATAAATATCCTCCACAGGAGTTTTATCGTCGCGGGACGCGCCAGCCAGTGATCGGGGTGCTGCGGTTCATTCATGACAGGTTCTCGACGACCTGGCGCTCCAGTTCGAGTGTCGCGCCGTGAAAAAAGAAAAATGCAATCGTCAGCAGTGCGGTCAGCGCCAGCGCCAGCACCGCCGGCCATGGTGCTTCACCATGATCTGTGCCAGGTGCTTCGTCTTCGCGCATGAACCACACCATGTAGATAATCGGCAGAAAATAAGCGGCGTTCAGCGCGGTACTCAGGATAATGGTCGCCAGCGCGACATAATTGTCGTCCTGGAGAGCGCCGCCGAGTATGTACCACTTCGACACGAAACCGCCGGTTGGCGGCACGCCGATCATGCTCAGTGCGCCGATGGTGAACGCGGTCATCGTTACCGGCATTCGCCTGCCGATGCCCTTGAGCTGGTTGATTTCGGTCTTCTTTGAGGCCACGTAAATGGCCCCCGCCGCAAAGAACAGAGTGATTTTGCCAAAGGCATGCGCAACCATGTGAATCGCCGCACCAATCTCTGCGAGCGGCTTGAGTATGGCGGCAGCCATGACCACGTACGATAGCTGCGCGATGGTCGAATAGGCCAGCAGGCGTTTAAGGTTCTGCTGCCGAAGCGCCACGACGCTTGCGGTGATGATGGTGAACGCAGCCGCATACAGAAGCCAACCGCTGCTGGGTTCCGCAAACAGGAAATCCACACCGAAGACATATACGATGATCTTGGTGATCGTAAATACGCCCGCTTTGACGACCGCCACCGCATGCAACAATGCGCTCACGGGGGTCGGCGCTACCATGGCGGCCGGCAACCAGCGATGCACGGGCATGACGGCGGCCTTGCCGATGCCAAATACGAACAGCCCAAGCAGCAGCCCGACCGCGGGCCCCTCGATATGACCGGCGAGGATTCCACCGGGCACGAAGTCGCCACCACCGGTCACTGAATAAGTCCAGATGATTGCGGGCAGGAACAAACCAATTGATGTTGTCAGCAGTATGCCCAGGTAGACGCGCGCAGACCGTATTGTTTTCTCATCGCCCTTATGCGCCACCAGCGGGTAGGTCGAGAGCGTCAGTATCTCGTAAAACAGGAACAGCGTGATCAGGTTGCCGGCAAAGGCAACGCCTATCGCTGCCGACAGCGATACGGCGAACATCATGTAGAAGCGCGTCTGGTTTTTCTCTTTATTGCCCCGCATGTAGCCGATCGAATACACCGAATTGATGATCCACAGGCCCGAAGCCAGGGCGGCGAACAGCATGCCGAGTGGTTCCACCCGGAAGGCGATTTCCACGCCGGGCATCAGTTCGGTCAGGGTCACGCCGGGCCGGTTGCCTGCCAGGATCCCAGGCAACAGGCTCCAGACCGTCATTGCCAGACCGCCGGCAGTCAGCAGTGTGACCGTCTCTCGGAGGTTCGCGTTGATGCGGCCCGCCAAGGCGATACCGGCGGCGCCCGCAAGCGGCAGAATCAGCGAGAACAGAATGGTCGATTCAGGGCTCATGGCAGGTGCCCCAACAGTTCGGCCGCGGCGTCACCGGACAGCGTTAGCGGTAAATCCGGAGCCAGGCCGAAGTAGATATTCAGGGCGGCGGCCAGCCACAGGGTCGCCACCAGCAGGGGCGGCGCGCTCGCGGCTGATGTTGGCACATCGGTTGCCTTCCCGAAACAGGCGGCTTCAACGATCCGCCAGACGTAAACAACCGCCATCAGTGAACTGACCAGGATTAACGCAACCAGCGGCAGGCCCGCCGTGCCGAGTTCCATGGCGGCGCTGATCAGGTACCACTTGCTGACGAAGCCGGCCGTTCCCGGAATTCCAATCAGGCTGAGAGCGGCGATGACGAAGGCGCCAAAGGTCCACGGCATGCGGCGCGCGATACCCTTCAGGTCATCAATTCGTAAACCGGCCGCAACCGTGGCAAACAATGCAACGGCCAGGAACAATGCTCCTTTCGCCAGTGCATGATTGAATATATGCACGATACCCGCCGTCAGTCCGGCAACGGTGACAAAACTCGCTCCCAGCATGATGTAACCGATCTGCGCAATAGAGGAAAACGCCAGCAGGCGCTTGATGTTTTTCTCGAACATGGCGACCGCCGAACCGACCAGGATGCCGAGGATGGCCAACGGCATCAGGTAGGCGGCGAACTGGAATGCATGGCCCTCCAGGTTGCCCTGGAAGACGAAGAAATCGAAGCGCAACAGGATGTACAACGAGACCTTGGTGGAGCAGGCCGCCAGGAACGCGGTCACCATGTGCGGCGCATAGGTGTAGGCGTTCGGCAGCCAGACGTGCAGCGGAAATATCGCCGCCTTCAGTGCAAGGCCGACGGTAATGAAGCCGGCCGCTGCAAGGATTGGACGCTGGTCCGCGACGGTATGTATCAGTACTTCCATGTCGGCGAGGTTGAGCGTTCCGGTCATCATGTAGATGAGACCGACACCAATCAGGTAAAACGTTGCGCCGATCGTGCCCATGATCAGGTATTTGAATACCGAAGGCAGAGCCCGCCGGTCCGGGCCTCCGGCAATCAACACGTAGCTCGCGAGCGATGAAACCTCCATGAAGACGAAAATATTAAACGCATCGGCGGTTACCACGATGCCGCAAAAGCCGGTGAGCGCCAGCAGCCATGCCGCGTAAAAATACGGCTGGCGAGCCTCTTCGATTTGTGCGTCCAGGCTTTGCCGTCCGCCCACCAGTGAGAATAACGAGGCGCCGGTGATCACCAGCAGCAGTAGCGCGCTGAGTGCATCGACCTTGAGCTCAATTCCGTAAGGCGCCGGCCACGAACCCATCAGGTAACTCACCGGCCCCGCGGCAAGAACATTCTGTACAAGCTGAATGGCGATCGCGAACGCAAGCACGCTTGCCATCGTGCACGCCGCCCAGGCAAGTCCGCGAGGCCGCAGCAGGACGACGAGCGGCGCTACGATCATCGGCACGACAACCTGAAGTGCCGGTAAATGAGCAACCATGGCGTTCACCGCTCGTCGATCTCCTGGATTTCGTGCTCCTCGATCGAGCCGTATTCCTCTTTCAGGCGCACGACAATTCCGAGGCCCAGGGCGGTGGTGGAAATACCGACAACGATTGCGGTGAGAATCAGCACCTGTGGCAGTGGATTCGAGAATATGGTGGTGCCTGCGTCGGAAAATATCGGTGCCGTACCGCCATCGACCTTGCCCATCGTGATGTAAAGCAGGAACACGGCGGCCTGGAAAAGCGACAGGCCGATCAGTTTTTTGACCAGGTTGCGCTTTGCGATGACCGCATAGAAGCCGATCATCAACAGTATCGCGAAAACCCAATAGTTATACAGGCCCAGGATCTCCATAAATTAGCGACCCCTCGCCGCGAAGGCGTGGAAAATACTCAGCAGCACGCCGGTTACAGTTATGCCGACGCCGGCTTCGATGAGCAGGATGCCCAACTGCTGTCCTTTCACAGAATCCGAAGACAGCACAGAATAGTCGAGAAAATTACCACCCAGGACGATTCCAGCGACACCGACAGCAACGTACAGTAGAGGACCGAATGCCATTAGCCCCAGCAATGCACGCGCGGGTATGACCGACATGGCGCGCTGCTCACCTTCCAGCAATGCAAACAGAATGATTGCCGCAGCGATGATCGCGCCGGCCTGAAAACCACCGCCCGGGCCATATTCGCCATGGAACTGCACGTACAGGCCGAACAACAGGATAAAAGGAATCAGCACCCGGCCGACGATCCTTGGAATCAGGTGGTGGCGCAGCCCTTCGTTGATCTTCTCACGCGGCAATGAACCTGATGGTACGCCACTACCAAGCAGAAAAAGAACGCCGATACCGGCCGTGAATACAACGAACACTTCACCCAGTGTGTCGTAACCGCGAAAACTGCCAAGCACGGCAGTGACGACATTCGGTATATCGATGTATTCCGGTGTTTTTTCCAGGTACCACGGCGCAACGTGAATCTGCGACGGCGCCTGCGGGTCCCCGAAGCGCGGCTTGTCAAATGTCGCGTAAATAAGAACCAGCGCCGCTGCTGCGACAACCGTGAACGAGAGTATCCTGTTTGACGACCTCGCCCGTTCGCGTTCGGACGTCAGTGCCAACGCACTCAGGAAAAGCACCGTGGAAATGCCCGCGCCGACCGCCGCCTCGGTCAGAGCCACATCCGCGGCATCAAGGAGGAAGAAGTTGCCGGCGATAAGGAGGCTGGCTATACCCATGAGCATCACGGCAACGAACAGGTTGTCGGTCCTCACGATCGCAATCGCGGTGATCACAAGCAATGTGAGCAGGAAGATTCCAAAGATGACAATCATTCCTGTCCCTCATTATCATCCTGACGTTTATCATTTTGAACGGCTTCCTCGAACGGGCGCGTTCCGGCGAGCAGCGCAGCACTGGCAAGCGCATTCGACGATGTCGGGCTCGTCAATAACAGGAAAAGAAGGATGGCGATCAACTTGATCGTCGCCAGCGACCAGCCCGCCTGCAGCATTATGCCGAGCAGGACGAGGATCGTGCCCATGCTGTCTGTGATACTCGCCGCGTGCATGCGCGTATACAGATCGGGCATTCGCAGGGCGCCGATACCGCCGATAAGGATGCTCAGGCCGCCAAGGCTCAGCAGCACCCAGCTGAGGATGTCGAGTAGCGTGGTCACGGCATCATGTCTCCTTGTCGCGCTCGGTGCTGCGCCGTAATGCACGGTTCCGGAAAAACTCGAGTACGGCCAGGACGCCGATAAAGTTAATCAATGCATAGGCGAGCGCGAGGTCGAGAAAGTCCGGCCGTCCATATAAAAATGCAATGACGGAGAGCAGTAGCACGGTCTTCGTGCCGATCATGTTGACGGCCAGCACCCGGTCATAAACCGATGGGCCGAGCACCGCTCGAATCAGCGCGAGAGCCATGGTCACGAGTGTCGCAATGGTTACAACGTAATACATGGTCAGCGCTTCCTCAACCCGGCCACACGCCGCTGCATTTCGCCACTCTTAAGGGCGGCGGCGCCATCGCGCGTCAGGGCATGGACGCGAAGCCGGCCCTCGTAGACATCCAGCGTCAGCGTGCCCGGCGTCAGCGTGATCGAATTGCCGAGCAGCGCGAGGTCGACGGGTCCCAGGCCGCTGCCGTCGATATCCACCACCGTGGGTTCGACCTCAACCTTGCGGCGCAGAACGACCCGGGCAACCTCGACACTCGACTTGACCACTTCGCCAGCCAGCCATGCCCAGAAGCCCAGCAGACGCCAGTCATAGTGAAACGCAAACATCTCATCGTCGAAATAGCCCATGCGGCGCACAATCCAGACTGTCAGCAGGCAGGAAAACGCGCCCAGACCCAGCAGTAATGGTTTCAGATAACCCGACCACAGAACCCAGGCTGCAATCAATAGCAGCAACAGGATCACAATGCGCGCGAACGGTGTTTTCATCTGACGTTAGTTTTGCACGGATACTCGCGACGCAAGGTTTCGTAAACGACATCGCGCGCAAGCTCGCGTCCGTCGAGATTTTCGAGCTTCAGGAGATCGGTTATGACTTTCCTTGCAACCTCGGCCAGTGGAAGCGGTTCGCCAAGACAGAATTCCGCGTAGTAGGAAGAGCCATAAAGTTCGATTCGCGAACCGAGGCGGGCGCGGATGGCGCGCTCCGTGGGGGTTTCATCCCGTTCGTACTCATCGGCAACATTATAGGCAACGCGTTCGTCGGTTGCGACGGCGCCATCGATGAAACCCTGGATATAGCGAACGCAGAAAATGCCATCCTCACCGTCCGGGTCTTCATCGTAGACGGCACAATGCGAGATGAGTTCCTCGGTAGACAGTGCCTCGACCGCCCACGCATTACTGGCGGTTATCGAGATGATCAGGGCGCCGACGGCGCACCAGAATAATTTTAAGGTCATGTCTATAATTCCTTGTAGTCAGGTGCCTCAAGTGGGCGCTTTTGTCGATTTGTAGCTATTGCGTCGACCATGCCAGACCCCCGTGAGGGTTCAGGCCTTGTGCGAGTATAAATAAAACAAACGTACTATTGCCAGAATACTATAGGTATCAGACAGTGGTTTAAACCAGTGCTCGCCCAAATCTAATGTTTTTGGCGAGTTCATGCATCACGCATGCTCATCCCGGTAAATCCAAAGACAGTAAACGTCGGGGCATTCTTTGCCAAATCAATACCGGGCAGGTCAAAAATGCAATGACCAACCCTTAGTGATCGCACGCGAGACCCACAACGAGGTCATCCATCGGATCAATCAGCATATCGCGAACCTTTAAGGGCTGTCGGTGGAGAATTGCGCGCAGGTTTCGGCGGCCGGTTGCCAGGTCGGCACAATGGGATTCGGGCCGCACAGCATATTCACGACCTGCTTGCGTTCCGCAGCGATGGTGTCGAGCATGCGGCCAAGCAGGGCCTGGAACCGTGGGTCATCCCGCAGAGATGCATATTGCGGTGATTCACCTACCCAGGACATACGGGTTCCCAACGCCATCGCACGTTCCAGCGCCTCGATAGCATCTCCCTTGCGTTGATCGAGCATTGCCAGCTTTGCTTTTTGGATCTCGACCCTGCTTCCATACATGCCGCTTTCTATCATGCTTTGCAGGTCAGCGGCAGCAAGGTCGCGCCACTGCCTCGCCTCGTCCGGGTACTCTGCCGCAGCGGCTATCCAGGCCATGTCCAGCAGGCCCCAGATTTGTTGGGGCCTGGTTTCAAACTCATTGAAAATCGAGCGGGCCAGTGACATGGCCTCTTCCGTCTCTTCCGGGAAAACCGCCAGGCCAAGCATAAGATTGAAGCGCGCCCTCACTGAGGAAGGTTCGCCGGCATAATGCTCGCGGGCCAGGCGTATGACGGAATCCTCATCGCCGCGCAACCAGGCAACATCAAGCGCGTCCATGCGTGGGTCGACAAGCATGGCCTCTTCGACCAGTCCCAGGTCTCCCAGTATCCTTCTCAGCCTGGTGCGCGACAAGCTGCGGCCAGGGTCCAACTCGATGGAACGATAGTAATGACGCACTGCGTCGACGACATGGCCACGATTCAGGGCGACGCCACCCTGGGCAGCCAGGCCGTAGCTTTCATCCAGGGCCTGCAGGTGCTCTACTAATTGCTCCACGCGGACACCATCATCGTAGGACGTATTCACGAATCTTACTGTGGCACTGAAAAGGGCGATCATGGAAAGCGGGTCGACTTCCACCATACGTACGGTGGTGGCCAGCGCTTCGCGGTGCAGCCCGCTGCGACTTTGGGCCAGGCCCTGCCAGTTGAGGACTTCACCACTGGACGGGTTAATCAGCAATGAGCGGCGGTAGTAATCCATCGCCAGGTCGATATGCCGGTCCGTGCTCTCCAGCAGGCCAAAGACGGCCAGCACCTGCGGATCTTCCGGCGCCAACCGGTAGGCCTCTTCCACCAGTGGCCGTGCCAGGGCAATGCTCTCGGGTTGCGGAATCTCGCCATAGCTGCCGAAACCATCTGACAGGAACAGGATGGTCTGCGCTTCTCCGGCCCAGGCCATGGCGAAGCCTGGATCCAGCCGCCGGGCTTCTTCGAAACGCTGGCGGGCAGACTCCAGGGCCGGCAGCGTGCGCTGATCCAGTTCGGCCCGGCCTTTGAAGTAGAGTTCCAGCGCGGCCATGTTCTCTGTCGGTATTTCACGCACGCGCAGCTGCTCATCCGGTGTCAGCGTGACCCGCAGGGCATTGGTCACGGCGCTTGAGATCTCGCTCTGGATAGCGAAGATATTGCTGGTTGTTAGCTCGCGGTCATAGGTTTGCGCCCACAGGTGAGCATCCGTGGCGGCATCGATCAGCTGCATGTTGATGCGTACCTGGTTGCCGGCCCTCTGCACACCGCCTTCAAGGATGGTGGCCACACCCAGCTGCTTCGCGATATCCCGAATGCTCAGGTTGGTGTCCTTAAACCGGGCCACCGAGGTACGTGAGATAACCCGCAAGGACTTGATCTGAGCCAACTGGGTCAGCAGGTCGTCGTGAATGCCGCTGCTGAAGTACTCGTCTTCATTCAGATTGCTACGGTTTTCGAACGGCAGCACGGCGATGGATTTGTCGCTGGGCAGGGAGGACGTTGGCTCAATCGCAGTATTGGCAGCCGGGCCCGTCACTTCGGCACTGGTGGCAGGCTCCCCGGATGGTTCTGTTGGTGTGCTGAACTTATCCCAGGCGAAATAACCCAGCGCCAGTGTCAGGACGACGATGATGGCGCGGTCGAGCTTGTTGCCGGTCTTTGGTGTGATCGAAGTGTTTGGATCAACATCTTTTTCGCGCTTGATACCCTCGGGGGTCAGCTCGAAAGCCCAGGCAAACACCAGCACCACCGGGAAGCCGATACCAAGCACCATCAGGATGGAAGAGAACAACCATTCGGGCGCGCCGATGTTGTCGATCATTACATCGGCTACCTGTACCACCAGCCACGCCACCACCAGGTAGGCGATGCCCACACGGAAGACGTTGCGGCGTTTAAGTTCCTGGAAAAATGTCAACTGAAGCACTCAATCAAGATTATTATGTCGCTTAGCCTACTCATTTTATCGGTGAATGACCACTTTATCGGTGAATGACCACTCTATTTCAGCGGCAAGCCTATCCAACACGGGCCTTCCTGGCTATTCGTTGGCTTTTTAACAATTCATTCGGTAGTTTTTTTCTGGTAGACGCGCACCCAGTCAACATAGAAGTATTGTGGAAACATCGTTGTCGCATCCGGGCGGCCGGAATATTTGCCACCAACGGCCAGGTTGAAAAGGATATAGAAGGGTTGATGAAACTCCGAGTACACAGGATCGGTGAGCGAATGCGTGGCATATTCCCGGCCATCAATATACCAGGTGATTTTTTCCTCATCCCATTCCATTTCGAACACGTGAAATTGCTCGGCAAACCAGCCGTTGTCTAATTTGAACTTCCTGGCGCCCATATTGCGGTGGTTCCCATCGGCCCCAGCATAATGAATATTGGCTTCAACTGCGCCATTGTCCTTGGAACCATAAAATTCCATGATGTCTATTTCGCCCGACGAGGGCCAGGGCGTGTCGCCGCCATTTTCGTCAATATTGGCGCCCAGCATCCAGAACGCCGGCCACATGCCGTTACCATAAGGCAATTGCATACGTGCCGCGACGCGTCCATGTGTCCAGCTGTGGTGTTTTCCCGTATGCAGGCGTGCCGAGGTGTATTGATCCATGCCGTGCTGATCCGACTGGTGAATGGCCTTGATCACCAGGCAGCCATTGTCGATGTAGGCGTTTTCCGAAAGATCTGTATAGCGCTGCCATTCCTCGTTAAAGCGACCCGCTTTCTCGACCTGTGAAGTCCAGTTGCGCCGGTCGATTGACGATGCTTCAAATTCATCCGACCAGACCAATTGCCACTCCGGTGAGATTTCGTGGGTGTCGTCTTCCAGGTTACTGGCTGGATAATGGATGTTTTTCGCAGTGTCGGTTTCCGCCAACAGGGAAGTCGTTTGAGCAAGCAGATAAAGTGATAAAGAAAGTCGAAGTAAAAATGTGGTTTTATGCATAAAATTGGGTTCAGGTTATACGAGAGAGCGTGTGAATATAGCATACCCTTTGGCAACGGGGCACAAAGAGAAGTGCGAGCGAGAAAAGAGTCCGAAGAGTCCGGACACCCATCAAAAGAGACCGGAAAAAGAGACCGGACACCCATGGACCTCCATCACATGGACCTCCAGCACAAGTATTAATGGCTGTCCCGACTTCTTGACTTCTCCACTGCTGTTTTCAGGGAGCAGGGAACTCAGGAATAGACAGAAATCAGACATTGGCTCTGCCCGGTGATGCCACAGGCAAAAAAAAGCGGTGAGCATGCATCACTTTTTTTGTTAACATAAGCATCCTTTCAAGCGCCCGTAGCTCATCAGGATAGAGCATCAGCTTCGGGGTGATTTTTTCACTAACTTCCCTTGGTGGCTCATGTCTTTATTCATCCGTTTATTATTGCTAATGTTGATTGCCGTATGCTCGTTCCCGGTTTACTCGCAGGGATCGGATGTACGTACTGTTCTGGATAGACTCATCCATTCATATGGTGGTGAGCAAAATCTTAAAAAATTGGACAGCATGGTTCAGGAATGGGACATGGTGGCCCTGATGAGAAAAACCCACGGCACAGATACCCGGAGTATCCATGCTCCCGACAAGTTGCGGGTTGATTTGGGTTATCCGGAAAAATCTGAAACCCGGATACTCAACGGTGATATCGGTCATGTCATTTTTGAAGGAAAACCTCCAGAGCAAGTCTCAGGAATGCAGTTGATCGCGATGCGGCTTCAATTGATGCGCTTGTATTCTCCCTTGATGCTGCGCAATAAAATTGATTCTGTCAGCCTGATAGAAGAAGGCGATCTGCTGGCATTGTCGCTGGTCGAAAATGGCGTGCATGTTCATTACATGGTGAACAAAGATAAATGGTTAATCGAAAAAGTCGCGGGAACCGTCATCATGAATCACGGTGAAATACAATTCCTCACCGAATACTCGGATTTCTCAGTCGTTGAAGGCGTGCTGATGCATCACAAGGAGAATAAATTCGCAGCGGGAATGAATACCGCCGTTCTCCAGTTACGCAAAGTTACTTTCGACGTCAATTATGATGACAATCGTTTCCAACCCTGACAATTTTGATTGGAGGTATTGGTTCCCAGGAGTCCGGTGAAAGAGTCCGGACACCTATGGACCTAAGGCACAAATATTTATGGCTGTCCTGACTTCTCCTCCCCACGCCAAGTGATTGAAATTTGCGGATGGCATAGCCCTTTTTCTGCCAGCCGCTTCCCGTAACGTGAAAACATCGGTGATACTCAGGTCGTCATCATCGAAACGGGGATAAAGCCGCTACTGATGCAATCAGAGACAGTCACACGGTAAGATTTCTCAGATATCAGCATGCGTGTTTCCCGCCGGACTGAAATTTAACAGAAAAGCCTATAAGGTGTTGACGTACATCCGGCGGCGGTGTAAAAGGTTTTTAAGTATCTGTTTAATGAAATGATTTAAAAATGGGAAATGAAGTGTCGCCTTATAAGCGAATTGTGACTGCTTTGGCATTGTGTGTGGTATCAGGTTTTGTGCAAGCTGAATTACCGGGGGAAGGCCCCCGTCTTGGTTATGACCGCATTGATCAGCTTGCGATTGAGACCCAAAGCGTGAATCTTAAGGAAATAAGGCTTGCTGGTCTGAAGATCTTCAGCACGCCATTCAACAAGAAGGACGGTTATGGCGACGGACCAATGGATTCCGATAACCCGACCGATCCCGGTGGCAGACCAACCCTCGGTGGCAACGGAACATTCCTGCGGGTCAATGGCCTGGACGGACAAACCTGCCTCGAGTGCCACTCTATAATCAGCAATGCCTATGTACCCGCCAGGTTCGGAATTGGCGGTGTCGGCGGCAGCGGCTCCAATGCCATTTTTCAGCCGACATTCATTGATGTGGATGATTCCCTGGAGTTTGAGCAGGCGGCTATGGATGGCCGTTTCATCAATCCACTATTCCTTTTCGGATCCGGCGGAATTGAATTGCTTGCCAAAGAAATGACGGCTGAACTGCAGGGCTTGAAGTACCAGGCCCAACAGGCCCCCGGCGTCCCCGTACCGCTTGAAACCAAGGGCGTGAGCTTTGGCGAATTGGTCTACCGGGATGGTGATTTCGATGTCTCGAAAATAGACGGCATTGACGCTGATCTCGTGGTGCGGCCTTTCGGCCGCAAAGGAGAATTCGCCACGATCAGGGCATTTGACGATGCCGCGATGATGTTCCATTTTGGCATGCAACCTGTTGAGATTGTCGGGGAAGATGAAGACGCGGACAACGACGGCGTAAGCAATGAAGTGCTGATCGGAGAACTCTCGGCACTGGTGATTTTTAATACGACGCTGGATCGACCAACCGAAGACAAACGCAGCAAGTCGGCTAACGAGGGCCGCGATATTTTCATGTCGCTGGGTTGCGCCTACTGTCATCGACCGTCACTGACCACCGAAAGCCGGACCCTTACCTATAGCTTTCCGGAAATCGAGGATGACCCCTACGCCAATATTTTTTATGAGGTCGACCTGGAAAAAGCGCCAACCAAGTTTAAAAAGGCGAAAAGCGGTGGTCTGGAAATTCCTTTGTATGCAGATCTGAAACGCCACGACATGGGAATCGGCCTGGCGGAATCTTTTGGGCATTCTCTTGATACGCATTTCACAACAGCTCGCCTCTGGGGCGTAGCGGACACCGCACCCTATCTTCATGATGGCCGCGCCTTGACACTGGGGGAGGCCATTCTAATGCATGGAGGCGAGGCGCAGGCCACGCGTGACCGATACGCGGCATTGGATGAGGGTAGCCAGGCAAAACTTCTTGAGTTCCTGTTGTCACTGCGCACACCGGCGAAGCCGGCTGATGATCTAACCGGCAAAGAGGACCGTTGAACGGGCAGCACATTTGGCAATAGCGGTTCCAGCGATTATGCTTACCGGTAATATTGGTTACCAAGAAGCCCGGCCTTGTCCTTTTTCAATGAACTGAAACGAAGAAACGTGTTTCGCGTGGGCATTGCCTACGCAGTGGCTGCCTGGATTTTGCTGCAGGTGGCCGATATCATCATTCCAATGCTCGGTTTGCCGGACTGGGCGCCAAAATTCATCCTGCTTTTATTGCTCACGGGCTTCGTTCCCGCCCTGATCCTGGCGTGGGCTTTTGAGTTGACGCCTGAGGGCATCAAGCGTGACCGAGAGGTGGCCCCGTCGCAGTCGATCACGGCGCAGACCGGCAAAAAACTCAACCACATCATTACGGTGCTGCTCGCATTGGCAGTCGTTTACCTGCTGTTCGACAAGTTTTCGGGATCTGCTCCCTTTTCTGATGACTCAAAGGAACTGGCATCTGGTAGTCGCGAGCAGACAGAGGCTGTTACGCCCGTAAGCTCTCAGCCCGCCATGGAGACCACACCCGTCATTAGCCGCCAGTCCATCGCCGTGTTGCCATTCGACAACCGCAGCCGGCTGGAAGACGATGCCTTTTTTGTCGAGGGAATCCATGATGACCTGTTGACCAACCTGTCGCGCATCGGCGGGTTGAAAGTGATCTCCCGCACGTCGGTATCCAGGTACCTCGATACGCAAAAGGCCATCCCCGAGATCGCAGGCGAGCTGGGCGTGGCCACTATCATGGAGGGTGCGGTACAGCGTTCCGGAAGCACGGTGCGCATCAATGTGCAGCTGATCGATGCACAAACGGATGAGCACCTTTGGGCCGAGATCTATGACCGTGAATTGACGGCGGACAACCTGTTCGCCATCCAGAGTGAAATATCGTCGGAGATCGCCCGGGCATTAAAAGCCACGCTTTCGCCGGAAGAGGCACGTCGCATCAGCAGCCGGCCCACCGAAAACCTGCAAGCCTATAACGCCTACCTGAAAGGGCGGCAGCTGATGGCGCGACGCACATCAACCACCCTGGGCCAGGCGGAGCAGGAGTTTCTAAGGGCGGTGGAGCTCGATCCGGATTTCGCGCTGGCATGGACATCCCTGGCTGAAACCGCCTTGCTCCAGGGCTTATATAGCATCAAGGATCCCGTCGCGGCCCGTAAGCAGCGGCAGGACGCGGTCGGCAAGGCGCTCGCATTAAATGACCAGCTTGGCGAGGCCTACCTGTCCCTGGCCGTCCTGCTCGAAGATCAGGACCGGCCGAAGGAGTCGGAGGAAGCCTATCGGCGCGCCATTGAGCTCAGCCCCGGATATGCAACGGCCTATCATTGGTATGGCATCTTCCTCGCTGATTTCCCCCATCGCCTGGACGACGCCGGCAAAATGCTGGAAAAAGCCCTGGAACTGGATCCCATGTCCTCCGCCATCGGAACACGAATGGGAGCACACCTGGTGCAGATAGGGCAATTCGAGAAAGCCGAAGCGCAGGTCCGCGAAGTCCTGAGGCTGGACCCGGGTTTTGCTGCTGCCTATGGCGGTCTTGCCAATATTGCCAGGGCGTCAGGCCGTTACGACGAGGAACTGCGCTGGCGGGCAAAGTTGGTCGAAATCGATCCGGGCAACATCCGTGGGTGGTCGGCATTGATGTGGCCTTACATGAAGCTGGCGGACACCAGCGCGTTTGAAAGCCTGCGCGCACGCGTCGAAAGTTTGGATGAGCAAAATCTTGAATTGGGATGGGTGGACGCACTGAGCAATATGTACCGGGGTAATTTCCCGGCCACGCTGGAGCACCTCGACTGGATCTACCAGAAAAGCGGCGCCGATCCTTTCATGTACCGGTTCAAGGGCCATATTCACAACCACATGCGTAACTACAATCGCGCACGGACTGCCTGGGAGATATCCGACCCCGAATTCTTTGACCGCAGCCAATGGCGGAAAGGCCTGGAAGACAAGCAAGGGCAGGCCTGCCGCGTGGGCGACATCCTGCGCCGTACCGGTGATGAAGAAATGGGGCTGCAGTTATTACAACAGGCCACCGCCTACCTGGAGGATGAACTGCCCGGCTACATCGAGCATGCCGATCGCTATGAAATCGAATTATGCTACCTCGCCCTGGGCCAACCCGACAAAGCCATGGAAGCCATAGAGACACGGGTCGAGCATGGGCACGGCTTCTCCTGGTTTTTCATGCGCATGGGACACCTGTATGAGTCGCTATGGGGCACAGAGCGATTTGAGACCTTGATGCAGCGCATTGAAGCCGACCTGGTGGAGCAGCGTCAACGTGCTGCCATAATAACGCAGGCGTTGGGTCTGTAGTTATATGGGGTCCCTTTAACTGAGTGCCCCTTTTGGCCCCGCCGAACACATAGTGGATTCCAGATAACCTGAAAGTTGCCTGTTGCTGGATTTGTGATTCGCTACCAATTGCGAATGATTTCTGTTACAAAGTCTACTCACCAACTGAATGGAAGCATGGTGCTTCCCCAACTTATAATAACTTTTGGGGGTTAAATTGAAAAAATTCACACGACTGATAACCATAACCTGCAGCACCTCGCTGCTGGCTCTTACATTGATCAGTGCGCAGGCAAATGCCAAGGAACGCTACATTGTTCAATACGACAGCAATGCGCAGGGCCTTAAAAAAGGTCATCAAATAAAGGCCCAGGGTAATGGGTGGTTTGCCGTTGAATTGGACGAGAAAGGTAAAAGCGCCCTGATGGGTAAGGCGGGATTTAAATCCCTGGAAGTTGATCCAAAACGTTTCCCGATGTCCTTGTATAACGACACCCCGGGCAGTCCGGACCAGGTACAGGTAACACCCTATGGCTATTTTCAGTCGCAGGCTGACCAATTAAGCCTTCAACCCGGTCAAAAGGTTTGTGTGATTGATTCCGGTATTGCAGGCTCAAATGGTGAGACAGGTGGCTTTAACGCCGACTTTAACTGGAGCGCAATTACCGGGGACAATGATTCCGGTACCGGTTCCTGGGATTCAGACGGTGGCCCGCATGGCACGCATGTCGCCGGCACCATTGGCGCGATGGATAACACTTTTGGTGTGATTGGCATGGCGCCTGGTGTTCCCATGCACATTATTAAAGTTTTCAATGACGCGGGATGGGGCTATTCATCAGACTTGGCCCAGGCCGCGAACCTGTGTGCGCAGGCCGGCGCCACTATTATCAGCATGAGCCTGGGTGGCGGTGGCGCCAACAGTACTGAAGAAAATGCCTTCAACACTTTTACGAATAATGGCGGACTGGTGATTGCCGCTGCGGGTAACGATGGTAACAGCGTTCGCTCTTATCCGGCGGGTTATAAATCCGTGATGATGGTTGGTGCGGTTGATGCCGATGACGTGATTGCCGATTTCTCCCAGTTCCCATCCAACACCAAGACAACCGGTCGCGGTAAAAGAGCCACCACCGAAACCGATGACGGTTTTGGCGTCGAAGTAACCGCAGGTGGTGTAGGCACCTTGTCCACAGTTCCATCGGGCGTGGGTACCTCCTCAGGCCTGACCGTAGATGGCGTGGCTTTTGCAGCCTCCAGTATGGAAAACCAGGGTTCTGCCTCAGGCGCTACTTATAATTTTGGTACAGGTGAGGCAACAGACTCCGGTGCATCCGGCAAAATTTGTGTCATTGAGCGTGGCGTGATCTCCTTTCACGACAAAGTCCTGAATTGTGAAAATTCGGGTGGTATCGGCGCCATCATTTACAACAATGTTGCAGGTATGCTATACGGCACACTGGGCACCCCCAACAACACAACGATCCCGACCGTGGGTGCGACCATGGAAGATGGACCGGCTTTTGTGGCCTCATCTACCGCGAGCATTTCTATCGGGCCTTCCGATTACGATTACTTCTCCGGCACTTCAATGGCGACCCCGACCACATCCGGTGTAGCAGCACTTGTCTGGTCGAATCACCCGGGTTGCAGCAATGCCCAGGTACGTGAAGCATTAAAAGCAACGGCGCAAGACCAGGGTGCCCCGGGACGTGATGATTACTATGGCTATGGCATAATCAAAGCCAAGGCGGCGAGTACCTACCTGGCCGGGCTTGGTTGCGGTGGCACACCACCTCCGCCGGGAAACAACCCGCCGACGGCTTCATTTACCTATTCATGTGACCTGTTGGCTTGTACTTTTGACGCCGGCGCCAGCAGCGATAGCGATGGCAGCATTGTAAGTTACGATTGGAGTTTTGGCGCTTCTGGTGCAACAGCCAGCAATACCTTTGGCGCGTCTGGCAGCTATGCCGTTTCTGTGACCGTGACCGACAACGAAGGCGCTACCCACACAAGCTCGCAAACGGTGACTGTCAGTGATGGTGTTAGCAATACAGACATCACGCTGAACGGCACGCGCGACGGCACAGGTCGCAGCATTACTTTGACCTGGACCGGCGCTAACACAGCGAATGTCGATGTTTATGTTAATGGCAATTTTAACAATTCAACTGCCAATGATGGTGAGGTGACTTATAGCGTGAACAAGCGCAGAAGTTACACGTTCCAGATCTGTGAAGCGGGTTCGACAGTATCCTGTTCGAATGAAATAACCCTGTAACTTAAGGTTATAAACTGCAATGTGAAATGCCCCGCTTGCGGGGCATTTTTTTCATTGGATCGGTGCGGTACGGGTATTCCAGGCAAAACCGCTGAACTTCAACTGGTCCGGCCCCACCACTGCACAAATCATGAACTCTGCTACACTTTTTAAAAAAGGAGAATCTCTCATGTCGATGATGTCAGGAAGCCGGGTTGGCTTCGCGGTTGCTTTTTATCTTATTCTTTCCCCTGCAATGGCACATGAATCGGAACACTGGCAAAGTGCGCACCAGATGACCGAGGCGGCCACTGCCCTGATTAACAGCTTTGATGAGGAGCAGAAAAAAACTGCCGTTTTCCCACTTGAAGACGCCGGCCGGACAAGCTGGTCCAACCTGCCTATCATCATGGTCCGTCCCGGCGGTCTGCTGGTCGCCGATATGAACGCGGAGCAACGGATTGCCGTGCACAATCTGTTGCGCGCATCGATGTCCAGCCAGGGGTATGCCAAGTTTGCCGGCATCATGCGTTTGGAAGACCAGGCTCATCTAGACGCCATTGAGCGTTTGGAGAACAATCCTGAAGCACCGCCAGCCTGGCGGGTTTTTGCCAATGCCTATGACTCCACCAATTACGCAGTCTCCATTTTCGGCGAACCGGGCCAGGAGCACTGGGGCTGGAAAATCGCCGGGCATCACGCCGCTGTGAATTTCACTGTGGCCGGTGGTCGTGTGGGCTTTACCCCCACCTTCCTCGGAAGTAACCCGATGGTCGTCAAGGGTGGCAAGCATGCCGGCCTGATGGTGCTGCCACAGGAAGGGCAACGCGGTATCGACCTGATGCAGTCGCTCAGCGCCGAGCAGCAGGGTGTTGCAAAAATTGCCGACGAAAATACCGCTGGCATCATGGAGGGGCCCGGCCGGCGGGCCAGCCTCTCGACTTTCGAAGGTCTGAAGGCCAGCGAGTTGTCACCAGGCCAGCTGAAGTTGCTGAAGGTCCTGGTCTCGGAGTATGTCGGTAACTCAGATTTCGACGCGGCCGCGGCCCAGTTGGCGCTGATCGAAAAATCCGGCTGGGGCGAGCTCTGCTTCTCCTGGCATGGTCCGGTCGATCCGGCGGGCAAATTCTATTACCGCGTGCACGGTCCCCGGGTTCTGATCGAATATAACCGCCAGGATGAAAATCACGACCACAGCATCGTCCGCGACCCGAAAAACGATTACGGCGAGGATTGGCTGGGCAAGCACTACGAGGAGTACCACCCAAGCAGGGAAGAAATCAGCGAGAATGTCCGCCGGGCAGTACCTGCGGAGGATTAAACCTGTTTTATCGCCTGCTCAAGTTTAGCGAGTAACAGGTCGGCATTTGCCCTCGAGAAGATCAACGGTGGCCGGATTTTCAGCACATTGCCGAAGGCGCCGGTATTGCTGATCAGGACGCCATTATCCCGCAGGTGCTCCCTGATACGGATCGCCTCGTTTTTATCAGGGTGCTTCGAATAACGATCAGAAACCAGCTCTATGCCATAAAACAGGCCTTTTCCACGTATATCGCCGATCAGATCATAATAAGCCGCCAGATCAATCAGGCCATCATGAAGATATTTGCCGACATCATGAACATTTTGCAGGATGTTTTCCTGCTCTATAACATCAAGGACGGCGAGGCCGACCGCTGCCGATACCGGGTTGCCGCCAAATGTATTGAAGTAATGATTCTTTTCAGCAAATTTCTCAGCGATCTCCGGTGTGGTCACCACAGCCGCCAGCGGGTGGCCGTCACCCATCGGTTTGCCCATTGTGACGATATCGGGAATCACGCCGGAATCCTCAAAGCCCCAGGTGTGATCACCCAGGCGGCACAGCCCCGATTGCACCTCATCGGCCACAACCATGCCACCTGCTGCGCGAACAATCTTGTAGCTGTGCTGCAAATACTCCGGTGGTGGTGTTTGAACCCCATTTGAGCTGAATATGTTGTCACAGATAAACATGGCGGGCGGGTGCCCGCGATCTGTCATCGATTGAATGGCATCCTCGACCAGGCTGGCATATTTGAGTCCAAAATCCGGCTCGCCATACTGAAAGCTGCCCCGGTATGGATCAGGCGCCTCGATGGCTTCTACGTAATCGGGGCGTTCCGCGGCTGGATAGTCTTCTGTCGACAGCTCGGACATGATGATCGAGTTGCCATGGTAGGCCTGCCCGGTAACGATGGCGCCATCGCGGCCGGTCACCGTTCGTGCGATCCGGAATGCCAGTTCATTGGCCTCGGTCCCGGTGCATACCAGCATACATACACCCAAGTGGCCGGGCAGGGAATCAACGAGGCGCTCGGCATAGCTGACAACGTTTTCATGTAAATAACGGGTGTGTGTATTGAGTATCGAGGCTTGTTTGCTTAAGGCCTCTACCACCCTGGGGTGGCAGTGACCCACCGATGCCACATTGTTATAGCAATCGAGATATTGATGGCCATCCTTGTCATAAAGCCAAACGCCTTGGCCACGCACCAGTTGCAGGGGGCTTTGATAAAAGAGTCTGTATGCCGGGCCCATCACACTGGCGCGGCGTTCAAGCAGTGGTGTCGAGTTCAATGAAAACTCCCCAAGCTGACATTTCGATATTGGTCTGTTCAGGATATAGCCCTGAGACGCTCTTGACCCATTCTACCCTTCCAGTGCGCCCTTGGTTATACCCTGTTAGGGTTCTTTATCAAAAAGTCATGCCTGTCCGTGGTTTAGAAAACTGCCGGGGTACATTGCGCGCCCC
>JBFFWN010000029.1:0-20819 GCA_041570235.1 Lysobacterales bacterium
ATTTTTGAGATGGACACCCGGCAGCTGAAGGAATATCGGCAAAACGTCCAGATGGTATTCCAGGACCCTTCCACTTCATTAAGTCCGAAACGCACCATCGAAGCAAGCCTGCTCGAACCCCTGGTGCATTTCGACATTGGAAGCCGCAGTCAACAGCAGGCAAAAATCCGCAGTACATTGAACACCGTTGGGCTTGACCAGGATGTTCTGACGCGTTACCCGCGGCAGTTTTCAACCGGGCAGCAACAACGCATCTGCATCGCCAGGGCGCTGGTTACGGGTCCTGAACTGCTGATTGCAGATGAGGCCGTTTCATCCCTGGATGTGTCGATACAGGCACAGATCCTGGAATTACTGCAGACACTGAAAACCGATCATGGCATTACGCTGTTGTTTATTTCGCATGACCTGGCAGTGGTTAAACAGCTGGCTGATGAGCTTGCGGTGATGTACCGCGGGCAATTGCTGGAACAATGCCCATGCGAACAATTTTTTCAGCGCCCTGCCCATCCGTACAGCCGGGCGTTGCTCTCTTTTGCCGGCCCTGGTGCCCTGAAAGCCGGTAGCCATGATTATTGGCGTCTGCAATCAGGGCGGGAATCGTCCGGTATGCCTTCAGCCTGCATTTTTGCAAACAACTGTCCGGAACAGATGACGAAATGTCATCGATTTGAACCCGGCGTCTTTAAGGTTCAATATGAAAACCAGGACACATTGAGCGCACATTGCGTAAAATGTCATCTTTATGAGACACAGACCGATGAAACTATTAAAACATCTGCATAACAAAAACCTGGGGATTGCGCTGTTGGCAATGGCAATTCTGCTCAGCTCAGCCTGCGGAAACAAGCTGATTCGCGGCGCATCACCGATGGTTCGCATGGCTGAGTTAAGCCACAAGGACAACACCATCAGCCTGCAGATCAGCATGCGCAACCTCAACGGCGTCGATCTCGACGTGCTGGCTGCAGACATGACGATCCTGACCGAGGATGGCGAATTGGTCAGTTATCGTGGAAATGTCAACATCAATATTGCCGCCAACGGTACCGAGTCGTGGTCGGTGGATGTTGTGGAGAGCGAAAGCACAAAACAGTTGCTTGATCAGCTTGAACAAGGAGAGATCAAGAGCCTTCCCTATTCATTGAAAGGTTCGGTAACATCACGCGAGGATGGACTGCTGCGGTTTGAATATGAGGGTCATATTTATCCGCTTCCGGGCCGTCCCGGGCATTTTCGTTAGACATTTTCAGCAGCCAGGCTTACACCGGCTCAGAGGTTAAGCAATACCAGGTCCCAAGTACAAGCAGGAAATAAAATGAGCATACACATCAGTTTTAAACTCAGCGACTCAGACCTTGATCACTTCAAGAGCGTCATGCTGAAAGCGCGTGAGAAATCAGGGGGCATTTCCCAACAGGAGGTGATCGAAAAAGCCGAGAACCTTTTGTCAGAGATCAACCGCTCTGATGCTACCGACTTTATCCGTGACCACATGGGCCAGTTGGAAACCCTTATTGCCATGCTGCTGGACAAGGGTTGGGGCATGATAGAGGATGACCGCGAACGCGTGCTGGCTGCCCTGTCTTATTTCGCAGAACCTGAAGACCTGATACCCGATGATATACCGGGCCTGGGTTTTCTGGATGATGCCATCATGATCGATATTGTCTGCAAGGAACTCGAGCATGAAATCCAGGCCTATAAGGATTTTGTGGTGTTTCGCGTTGCAGAGACTGACCGGCGCCGCGACGACGCCCCGGCAGTGGAACGCGCCGATTGGCTGGAGGAACGCCGCCAGCAGTTGCATAACCGCATGCGGCGCAGACGCAAGGGTCACCGTGGCAGCGCTAAAAGCAAATCGCCGTTTTCGCTACTCTGAACGGCGAGCGGTTTTACAACTCCATGGGGATATGCGGAATACCATCTTCGAGGAATTCCTTACCGCATACCTTGAAGCCCAGAGATTCATAAAACGCCTGCAAATAGCATTGCGCATCAAGAAAAACCCCGGCTTCAGGATATTCCGAGCGGGCTTTTTTTACGGCTTGGCCAACCATTTTTGCCGCCAAACCGAGCTTGCGCCAATCAGCAGCCACCGCAACCCTGCCAATCCGGGCGCGGGTTTCGCCGGGCGTCGGTGGCAACAGGCGCAAACATGCAATCACCCTGGCGTCACTTAAGCCAAGATAATGAAGTGCTGTCTTGTCCCGGCCATCCAGCTCCTGGTAGACGCACGCTTGCTCAACCACAAAAACAGACTCCCGGAATGCCAGCAAGTCATACAACAACTCCGGTTGCATATCAGCCATGCCAAGCCAATGCCATTCAACAGCTTCATGACCGGCGAATTTTTCCGGAACGTTCTCCATACCGTGATTATCCCTTACAATGCATCTTCAAACAGCAAAGACTGAAGGTAAATATCCGAAATGGCGTCGATCGAACACCGACACATCCTGGTAGGTATTGAAACCGACCCGACTCGCTATCATGGTGAAAGTGCCCAACGACCCGCCTTGCTCAACCGGGTAGCGGCCGAACAGGTACTTTCGCATGTCTCAGCCGACCTGACCGCCCTGTTTCCTTCGGTCAACCGCTGCTCCCTCAGCATGGCAGGCGCACTATTTGATCAAACCCAGGTCATCAGGCCTGGTTTGCCCGTCTTCAAGGGTCTTGAGACCCTGCAACAATCGAGTAATCCCGGAGAGGAGTTTCTGCCGCGCCTGCTTAGCATTGGCGCCAGCGAAGGCAGGATGCCACTGGAAAGCCTGCAACCTTTTGCCGATATACCCCTCGGTATACTTCAGATTCTGCCGATCCTTGTTACCGGCCCGAAAAACCTGGTCGAAGAACTTTCAACTGAAATGGAACACGTCTTCTTCGAAAAAGGTCAACTCTCGGCGCACTCAGCCAAGGGGATCGAATCCCAATTCTGGGTTTCGGTCAATCATGCGCGATTCATGACCATCACCGATCTGAACGCCCTGCTACATCTCCAGCTGAAACATTTTGGCGCACTGGCCTTGTGGGAGTTGCTTGATGCCGCCCTCAACCAGTCGCTCGAACCCCTTGAAGTTCGGACAGACAAGGGGCTGACATTCAAGTGGTATGATGGCGCCGTTCATGCCTTCTTTGAATCATTTGACTGGTGGTCAAATCATGGAAATGGTGTGGAACTGAACGCGGATAATCGGCAGTTACAAAGTGCTTATGCCGACCGAACACTGGAATACCGCCGTTACCTGACAACGCTGGCCGCGCATGGGGTGAATGTGATTCAGCACCTGCCCGGCCTTGAAGATGCGGTGCTCGATGATTCATTCCTGATGGAGGAATCCACGTTAAATCCACAAAAAACAGCAGTGCCTGTGACCGAACACAGTACCGATGAAACCGGTATTATCGCCGTCACCGTGGTCAAGGGTAAGCGCCAGATCAATTTCTATCCACTCAACCCAGGGGGACTGAACGATCTTCATCAATTCATCAGGGAGCAGGGTCTCGGCGGTGATATCGCCTACCCCGGTCACATTTGTTACGACGAGCATTCCAGGCAACTCGTCTCAGATGACCTTCCCGATTTGCCCGGCAACTTATGACTGACCATACCGGTAACCCATTGTGCGATGTTGCCGACTCACCCCGCCACGGGCGCGGTCTGTTTGCCCGCTGCGCTATTGCTGCCGGCACCTGGATTGGTTTTTACAGTGGCCGGAAAACCAGCATCAATGGTACGCATGTTCTTTGGGTGGAGTCGGATGACGAGGGCTGCGTGGATGGCTGGATCGGATATGATGGTGCTAACGAGTTGCGTTTTTTGAACCATTCCGGAAAACCCAACTCTGAAATGGACGGGCGCGACCTGTATGCTCTGCGCGACATCAGCGCCGGTGAGGAAATCACGATCCACTACGGTGAGGAATTCGAAAACGACCTGCAGGCAACTTGATACTATACCTGTGGCACCCCATGTAATGCTCCAAGCTGATTTTTTTAATTTAACCGGAATACCAAGCCATGACGCTAAAAGATGAGACTCGCGAAAAAATAGAAAATATCCTGCAGAAAAACAAGGTTGTGTTGTTCATGAAAGGCACACCTCAAGCACCCATGTGTGGTTTTTCTTCAAAAACCATCGGAATGCTCGATTCCGTTGTTAAAAATTACACCAGCATCAACGTGCTTGATGACGAGGAAATCCGCGAAGGCATCAAGATTTATGGCGACTGGCCAACCATTCCGCAGCTTTATATAGACGGCGAATTGATCGGCGGTTGCGACATCGTCACCGGTATGTTCAACAGCGGCGAACTGCACGACATGATGGGTGTAGAAGCTCCGGACCGCACCCCGCCACAGGTGACGATAACCGATGCTGCCGCCGTAAAAATCCAGGAAGCCATGGGTGGCCACGAAGGTATCGCCTTGCATTTCGCCATTGATGCCGGTTTTCAGTCACAGTTCAACCTGGCGCCGGCCGAAGGCCATGAAATCAAGGTGGAAACCAATGGCATCACGATGTTATTCGACCTCGCTTCCGCCCAGCGGGCCAGGGGCGCGGTAATCGACTGGGTAGAGACCATGCAGGGCGAAGGCCTGACCATCCACCTGCCTGAAGCACCTGAGCCGGTCAGGCAAATGAGTGTTGAAGACCTGAAAACCGAGCTCGAAAGCAACAGCATCATCCTCATCGATGTGCGCGGCAAGGAAGAGCGCGCACTGGCGTCACTGGATGCCGCAAAACCGATGGATGGTGAAACCATGAGCCTGATTGAAAGCATGCCCAAGGATACCGCACTGGCCTTTATCTGCCATACAGGCAACCGCAGCCAGGTGGCGGCCGAGCATTTCCGCAAACAGGGATTTACCAACGTGGCCAACGTTGCAGGTGGGATTGATGCCTGGTCAAAACAGGTCGACGCCTCTGTTCCAACATATGGCGGTTATAACTGAGCCTGATGCACGTTCAGATCAGCTGAACCAGTCACCCGGCCCGTGCACCCGCTTAAGCGGGTGCGGGCTTACATTCAAACTCTGCAACGGCAGGCGCATGATCCGAAGGCCGTTCCTGGCGCCTGGGTTCCCTGTCAATGTAGGAGGCCCGGCAAGCGCCCGAAAATGCCTTTGACACCAGAACCAGGTCGATCCTGAGCCCCATATTGCGCCGGAACGCGGCCATCCGGTAATCCCACCAACTCCAGATTTTCTCCTCCTGGTCAAATAACCTGAAGGTATCGACCAGGCCGAGGTCGAGGATATTCTGCAAGGCGTTTCGTTCTTCCGTACTGCACAGAATCTTTTCCCGCCAGGCTTCCGGGTCATGCACATCCCGGTCATCGGGTGCGATATTGAAATCCCCGAGCACCACCACCTTTTCATGCTTTTGCATTTCCTCAGCAATCATGGCGGTGACCATTTTCATCCAGTGCATCTTATAGGCAAATTTTTCTGAGCCCACTTCGGAACCATTAACGACGTATAGATTGATGATCCGGATGTTCCCAACACTGGCACACAAAATCCGGCGCTGTGGATCATCCAGCCCGTCGATATCCGTGACGATATCCGCGGCCGGTTCCCGGCTCAATATGGCGACACCGTTGTAAGTCTTCTGCCCTGAAAACACACTGTGATAGCCCGCCTCTTTCAGTTCATCAACGGGAAAACGGTCATCCGGCACCTTGGTTTCCTGTAGCGCAAGGATATCGGGAGCCGCTTCCGCACACCAGGCCAGCACATGCGGCAGGCGCACATTCAGCGAATTGACGTTCCATGATGCAATTTTCAACACACTATGCCCTCGTAACAGTCGAAATTTCAAAAACCGGATTGTTGTTGCCGGCCGGCTTACGCATAATACCTGCTGATACAGTATAACCGTTGTGTGGCCGTTGATTTACCGGAGGACAAATGAAAATCAGCAATAATCTATTAGATATCAAGGGTTCCGAGGCATGAAGCCTGGTTTGACAGGTGCTAGCAGGATCATCGCCGCGACAAAGAATTCACTCAACGGCATACGTGATGCATGGAAACATGAATCCGCCTTCCGGCAGGATGTGATGCTATCGGTAGTATTGTTGGTGCTATCATTTTTCCTGGCGGATACCATTGTAGAATGGTTGCTGCTGATCATGCCCCTGTTCCTGCTGATTATCGTAGAGATCATCAACAGCGCTATTGAAAACACGGTTGACCGGTTTGGTCCTGAGCGGCATGTTCTTTCCGGCAGGGCCAAAGACATGGCATCGGCTGGCGTTTTTTTCTGCCTGGTACTGGTTGGGGTTGTTTGGCTGGGCATGGCATGGAGTAAATACTTTGCGTAAACAAATTCTGAGAAACACCCTGACATTGATAGCTGTTGTCATGCTGGCGGTTGCCTGCAAGGCTTCCAACGAAGATGCAAGTCCTGATTTGGCAGGCCCGGAACAAGCAGGCACCGATACAGTGACCAATGACGAGTCAAAAACCGATGAAACACCGGGGGTTGCTGACTGTATGGTAAAACCGCCCAAGGAGCCGTTTGCCTGCACCATGGAATACGACCCGGTCTGTGGTTGTGATGGAAAGACTTATGGAAATGCCTGTTCAGCACGTGGCGCCGGCGTGCCCAGAACGACGCCCGGTGAGTGTCAAAAGGACCCTGTAGATTGATCCGAAAAAGCAAACCAGATTTACTTTTTAGCGCCAGCAACAACGCGCAAATAACCGGTTAAGGAAAGGTCACACGATGAAATTGATTGTACGCAGTTTAATAGCACTGGGACTGGTGTCACTATTGACAGCCTGCCCTCAAACCAAAGCGCAGAAAGGTCTCTCGGAGACGCTGCAGCAATATGAAACCATCGTCCGGTGGGCGCAGTGGGATGCGGCGGCAGATTTTATTGCCCCCGAGTACCTCAAAGACAACCCGATTTCCCGACTTGATCTCGACCGTTTGAGGCTGTTCAAAGTCACGCAGTACCTTGTGCGTTCGTCCGCCCCGATTGGCGATGGATCAGAATTGGTGCAGACGGTTGAAATCCGCATGTTCAATAAAAATCAGGCCAAGGAACGCAGCGTCATTGACAATCAGTACTGGAAGTACAACGCCCAGACCGAGCGTTGGCAATTGCACTCGGGCCTGCCGGATCCGACTCAACGAAACTAGCTGCCTCAGCCCGCTACCTCAGCCCGGTAGCTTACATGCCGCAAAGACAATGCGCGGCGACGGTAAATTTACCCTGTCGAGCGCTGAGGAACTGCAAGTCGTTGAGTATGCCCTGCAACCATGGAACCGGCAAAATCAGCGGCGTTGATACTGACAGGTTCAATCCCGATATTGCGCCGCCAACAAAGTCGGCCAGAAATTTATCCAGGGCTGTTTGTTCGGGCTCTATCCACTCAATCTGGTAGGTATCCCCAAGACCGGCGATACGCGCGCTGGCCTCGATGGCATCCTGGAAAGTACCCGTGCGGTCGATCAGGCTGCGTTCGGCTGCCTGCTGACCACTCCAGACCCTGCCCTGTGCAACGGCATCAACTTCCTCGATCGACTTTCCCCTGGCTTTGCTGACCACTTGAAGAAACTGGTCGTAAATACGCTCGGTACTGGCCTGAAACACCCTGCCGACACCCGGATCAAGTGGCAGATCCAGTCTCAACTTACCGGCCATTTGCGTGGTGCCGAAACCATCGGTATGAACACCAATTTTTCCAAGCGTCTCCGCAAAAGTAGGTAACAGGCCAAACACGCCAATGGAACCGGTGATCGTTGACGGACTTGCCCAGACTTCATCCGCCGCCATCGACATCCAGTATCCACCAGACGCAGCAACGTTACCCATCGAGATAACCACCGTCTTGCCCGCTTCCCTGACCTGCTGGAGTTCAAGACGCAATACTTCGGAAGCATAGGCATCACCACCGGGGCTGTTGATACGCAGCACCACTGACGCCACTTTTGGATCGAGTGCGACTTGCCTCAATTGCTCGGCTGTCGATATCGAACCGATCCGCCCCACCGGAAAACGACCGCTGACAATCTCCCCTTCGGCAACGATGATGGCGATCTTCTTTGCATTGGTCTGCTTTAAAAACGGCGCCGTCAAAGCCAGGTAATCATGCATTCCAACCGCCCTGTAGGAATCCCCTGCCTGGTCACGCGTACCGCGCCTGGCCAGTTCCTGGCGCGCCTCCGGCGCTGTCATCAGGCGGTCTACCAAGCCGAGATTCAATGCATATTGTGCGAAATTGCCATCAACTGCCTCAATCTGGCCGGGCATGTCATCGATGGATTCCTGAAGGTTTTGCAGTATCAAACCACGGTTCTTGGCGACGGTTGCAAGGTACTGCTGCCATAAATTATTAAGCCAGAACTTACCCGCCTCCTTGGCTTCTTCTGACATATCATCGCGAATAAACGGCTCCATGGCGGATTTGTATTTACCGACACGAAAAAGGTTGATCTCGACCGCGAGTTTTTCCAGGCCTTCGCGGTAAAACTGACGGTAACTTGAAAAGCCGTCGATCCACACAGAACCATTCGGATTGAGCCATATTTCGTCGGCCAGAGCAGCCATGAAATATTGGCTTTGATCGAGGTGGTCTGCCAGCGCAATCACAGGTTTGCCCGTCGACCTGAATGCATTGAGCGCATGATCAACATCGTTTAAAGCGGCCAGCCCAATACTCCATACATAGTTGGGGTCCAATACAAGTTGTGTAATGTCGCTGTCACCGGCCGCACGGTGGATTGCTTCAAGCATGTCCCGCAAGCGGGTTTCCGAGGGTTCCTGTGCAGTTGCCTCCCGGATCGCACGATCCAAAGGCGTGGATGTGTATTGCTCTACGATATTGCCATAGGGGCGTATCACGAGGGTTGAATCAGGCTTGAGCCGGGCAATTTCGGGCGGTTGAAGCACCACGTAAACAATATATATAAACAACAGAAAAAGTAGGTTCAAAAAGACCTTTCTGCTGCCATTTATGAAATGCCATATCCCGGATAAAAATCTGACCGGGAAAGAACGTTGGTTAGCCATAATGCTGCCCGTATTGAGGTTAGAAATACATTGTATGGACTGTCACGTCTAATCACAATCCGCCGAAGGTCACAACCAGGCCCGGCTGGTGGCAAAAAGGCCAACAGTTTGCCAATTAAACCATTATCCATGAACGCCAGCGCCCGGTAAGTTTTGTATGTTATTATTTTTCATAGCATTATTTTTGTGGCACGAATACTGCATCTACCTGGGTAGTCAAAACATACAGGAGACTGAACCATGGGATCTTTTTCTCGACTGCGTTATGTAATCGCCGCCAATGTCAATGCACTGCTTGAGAAAGCGGAGGACCCGGAAAAGCTGTTAAAGGCGCTCATCCGTGATATGGAAGATGCATCCGAAGATGCCCGTATCGCCAGCGCTGATCTGCTGGGTGAACAGACCCACCTGCAACGCTTGCAGGAACGCTATACAAAAGAAATCACCGAGTGGACCGCGAGGGCCGAAAAAGCGGTCGAAACCAATCGCGATGACCTGGCGCGGGCTGCACTGAAAGCCAAATCAGAGCTGGAGCAGGCCATGGTTGCCGCTGCCGATGAATCAAAGAGTCTGGATGCACGCATCAATCAACTCGAATTCGACATGGCCCAGCTGAAAACCAAGCTGGCAGAGGCCAAGACCAAACTCAAGGACATCACCTCACGGAAGGGCGGCAGCGCAAAGACCCGCAACGCTTATCCGGAGCAGGAGATATCCCCGGCAGAACGCAAGGTGCGCCGCGCGATGGGACGTTTCGAACGTCTGCAATCCCAGGTGGAACGCCTCGAAGCCCGCGTCCGTTCATACGAGGTAGGCGGGGACAGCACCAATGTCTGGGCGAGTGCCGATGAGCCTGTAAGCCCGGAAATCGAAGAGGAGCTTCAGAAGCTGAAGAACCGCATGGCGCCGGCTGCACCTGCGCCGGAAGCCCAAACAGCGGAAGAAAAGTAACAAAGTCACCGCAGGCCTGCGAACAGCAGAACTGACAGCGTCATCCCGGGTGTGAAAATAGCCGAACCCGGGATGACGATTCCTTTATTCGGCACCCCGTATCAACTGCCGGCTCTTGATCAAAAACCGCCCGGTCAACAATAGCGCTGCAAAAGACAGACCGGCGATCATGCCAACCCACATACCGGCCGGGCCCATCTGTTTTGCAAACGTCAGGTAATACCCCAGGCCCAATCCCACAAAGAAGAAAGAAATCATGTTGATATACATCGGAAAAAGCGTGTCCTTCAAGCCGCGCAGGGCAGCGGCCGCGCATACCTGTATGCCATCTGCATATTGAAAAATTGCCGCGTAAAACAACAGGTTTACAGCAATCGCGGTTATCGCTGCATCGCCCGTATAAATACGAACGATAAATGCCGGAAAAAGCAGTATGGCCGATGCGCTGACGGTCTGGCTGAACAGGATTATAAACAAGCCAATCAATCCGGCGTACCTGGCCGCTTCCGGCTCCTTTCTTCCAAGGGCATTACCCACGCGGGTTGTCACCGCACTGGCAATACCCAGTGGCACCATGAAAACGAGGGCGGCAAAATTCATCGCGATCAGGTGCGCCGAGGCCGGCAATGCACCCAACCGGGCTATCAATAACGTGGCGCCGATGAACAAGGCGCCCTCAACAAAAATTGCGCCGCCGATAGGCAGGCCGATTCTGAGCAAATTTGCAATTGATGGCCATTTGGGCCAGTCCCATTGGCGAAACAACTCGAACTCCCTGAAGTGCCTGTGAAAGCGCACATAACATAGCATCATGACCAGTTGCGACCAGATGACTATGGAAGTAGCAATACCGCAACCGCGAGCCCCCATGGCAGGTAAGCCGAGTTTGCCAAACATCAGGATGTAATTGAGCGGGACATTCAACAGGATTCCGAGTAAGCCCATGTACATCGTCGGCTTGGTATGTCCACTGCCCTCGCTGAAGAATCGTAATACCAGCAAAAAGCACATGGCAGGCGCGCCCCAGGACAACGCGCCCAGGTATTTGACCGATGTCGGTGTAATTTGCGGGTCAATCGCAATCCATTGCAGCGTGGTACTACCCGACAGGAGTATCAGCACAAAGGGAACGGCGACACCCAGCGCAATCCACAGTCCCTGCCGGACCTCGGCACCGCCTTTGACCCGTTCACCAGCGCCATCAAGTTGCGCCACCACCGGCTGCAGAGACATCAGCAGACCGAGCAGGAACATCAACGCGCCCGACCAGATGGCGCCCCCGGTCGCAATGCCAGCCAATGCGATTTCCTTGTCCGGCAATCTCCCTGCCATCACCGTGTCAACAAAGTTCATACTGAAACTGGCGACCATACCAATCACAACCGGCATTGCCAGTTGTAACGTGCGTAAGATCTCTGCGCTATGGTTTTTCTTCAGCATTGTGGATACCGGTGCGGTTAAATGGTATATCTCACACCCTGGAGTGAGCGGGCATTGTATTACAACAGTGCCAAAACCACATGAACGATTTACCCGGCTGAAAGATACAGCATAATGATTTCAGAAGAATCCCCGGACCACGGCGTGGTCAAGACGGAAGAATCAAGCACCACCAGTGTCGACAAATCACTGACACTTGCGGCTAAAAAACTGGCCGGATCCGACAAATGCCTGAATTGCGGAACCGCGCTGAAAGGGCCATTTTGTTACTATTGCGGACAGCCGGACCGTAATTTCCTGCGTTTTTTCCCGGTATTGCTCCGTGACATGCTGGAAGACCTGCTGGACCTCGATTCACGGTTTATGCGCACCATCAAGCCGTTGTTATTCAAACCCGGTAAGCTGACGCGTGACTACATGGAAGGCCGCCGGTTTCGTTATGCGCCACCCATGCGCTTATATATTTTCTCCAGTATCATATTTTTTCTATTGGCCGCCTTTCTCTCGAGTGATGCAATCACAATCGGGCAGGCGAAAAACAGCGATGGTTTTGTGCATATAACCACCGACACCGAGGAAGAACAACAGGCCATTGATGATGCACTGGAAAATTTGCCCGGAAATATACGCGGGCAGATCCATACTGCAGAAAAAATGGCCGGGGATGAAACCGGTGATTCAAATGAATTCAGCCTCGGCAGCATTCAGTTTAACGAGAAGCCCTGGGACCGCGAAACCAACCCGGTCGATATCCGCTGGTTACCCGGCTGGATCAACGACAGGATCAACGATGAAATCGAAGAATCGCCCAAAAAAGCCGAACAGATCAACAGGAATCCAAACCTGATTATCGACAAGGTTTTCGATATCCTGCCGGCAACGATGTTCATATTGTTGCCCGCAGTGGCCCTGATATTTAAATTCTGGTTCATGTTCGCCAAGCGCTTCTATATTGAGCACCTGATTTTTTCCTTACATAACCATTCATTTTTGTTTGTCAGCCTGATCTTGATCATGCTCGCAAATGTTGCTGCAGGTTTAATGCGCGCACAGGGTTATGAGGGAGTCGCAACCGGCGCTGAGTGGATGGCAGTTGCAATTGGCGCCTGGATACCGGTTTACCTGCTGATTTCCCTTCGTGTTGTGTACCAACAGGGTTGGTTTCTGACACTCGGGAAGTTTGCCGCAATCGGAATCAGCTATCTGACCTTGCTGACGCTAGTGACATCCGGTGTGGCCATTGCCAGCTTCGTTTTGTTATGAAAGGGCGCTGAAAGGCCGTTATTGACCGTCACCGCCGACAGGCTGCAAATCATCAGGCAAACCGCTGGCGGCTTTTATAACGTGAAAAATTTCACTCTGATGCATGACACCATGTATTCCGTTGGCCCCCGGCCCGCGGGCATAAACGGGGACATCCTCACCACCATGGCTCTCATCCTCTGCCGGTAAGCCTGACTGCTGCACATAGTTTTTGTCGTTTTGGGGTTCCACATCCGTCAGGTCAGGCCGTGGCCCTCCCACCCATGCGCCACCCGGGCCGCTTTGATACCCCAGGGTAGTGAAGGGTTTGTTATCGTCCATCGTTGCATAGAAATCATTCACCTCTCCACGCGAGTCGTTGGTGATCACCTTTCCCAGGATGGGATTTCCACGCGTAGAGTACCCACCAATGGTGAATGTATGAGAGTGATCCGCAGTGACAATGATGAGTGTGTCGGAAGCATCGGTCATTCGGTCAGCCACAGCCACCGCATCAGCAAATGCAATTCCGTCCGTCAGTGCCCGGTAGGCATTACTATCGTGATGGCCATGGTCGATACGCCCACCTTCCACCAGCAGCACATAGCCATCCTTGTTCCGGCCCAGGATTTCAATGGCCTTGCGGGTCATCTGCGCCAGCGAAGGCTCACCCGCAGGATCATCGGCCCGGTCCGCCTCATATTGCATGTGATCGCTATTGAAAAGCCCCAATAAATGGTCGGTGGATGCAGCATCTACCAGGTCAAATTGAGGCTGGCTCCATACATAGGCGGAATTTGGATATTTTTTTAACCACTCTTCGGCAAGGTGCCGGTCATCCAGGCGCCCCTCACTGTTATCCGCACCTTCAGGATCTTCAACATCAAATGGCAAAAACTTCAGGCGACCACCACCGAGCGCAACCTCGATACCATTGCCATGAGGAAAATCAATCAACTGGGAGGCAATATCCTTACAGCCATTTTGACGTGCCTCTTCTGGCAGGTCGGCATCATTTTCCCAGTCCCTTTCCGGCACATGCGCATAGCCCGCAGCGGGTGTGGCATGCGACAGCCTGGTGGTGGTGACGATACCCGTGGACTTTCCAGCAGACTCCGCAAGCTCAAGAATCGTTGGCAAATGATGGCCCGATGATGAGGCGCAATTTGCACGCACCGCGCCGGCGCCGATTCCAATTAAACCGGCCCTGGTCATTTGCCCGGACATCAGTGCGGTCGCCGTACCCGCAGATTCTCCGACCTGTTGGTTCACCTCGTAGGTCTTGGACAGGGCCACGTGCGGAAAACGCTCAAATGGCAAAACGTTCTCCTCGCCCTGCATCCCCTTGCGCTGTCCATCGAGAATCCTTATCGCCGTTACCGTGCTCACACCCATACCATCGCCGACAAACAGGATGACATTTCTCGCCCTGTGGTTGCCTGCCGTGATACCCGGGGCGCCGGTTACAGGCTTTTCCGATTTGTGCGCCAGCGGTGAAGTGCAGGCAGCAGTCAGAAAAAGCACCAGGGCGCCGAAAGATATCAAAGAGCGATGTATTTTCATGGAAAACCCACTAATGAAGGACAGATTTCAATTTAAAGAAGCTTCTTATATTCTGATGGCCCGGACCAATTGCCTGTGACAAACTACAGATGCATAAATACACCAGTTTCCGTTGTCCGGTGCTGACATGGGTCAAGCAGCTTCGCCACCTTTGACCCCGGCTCTTCAGGCTCTAAAACCAGGCTGAAAAATTATGAAAACCCGTATAAGAATCGATTATTTTACCATCCATATGCTCTTTATCCTGTTTCTTGTTGTTCACAGCTTCCCTGTGCAAGCCGATGAAACGGGCTACCAGGAAAAAAATATCGATACGCTGCAGTCATTGATGACCGAAGAAAAGCTCAGCGCCGTCGAACTGGTGCAGTTTTATCTCGACAGAATCAATGCTATCGATCGCAATGGACCACAACTGAATTCGATCATTGAGATCAACCCCGAGGCCCTGGAAATAGCGGCAGCACTTGATGCGGAACGCAAAGCAAGCGGCCCACGCGGTCCCCTTCATGGCATCCCGGTTGTTTTGAAAGCCAATATCGATACGGCTGACAGGATGGAAACCACGGCAGGTTCATTGGCGATGAAGGGACATATAGCCCCGGAAGATGCTTTTATTGTACAAAGACTGCGTTCCGCCGGAGCCATCATCCTGGGCAAGGCCAACCTCAGCGAATGGGCGAATTTCCGCTCCAACCATTCATCCAGTGGTTGGAGCAGTATCGGTGGCCAGACCAAAAACCCCTATGATACCGCCCGTAACCCCTGCGGTTCTTCCAGCGGTTCGGCCGTGGCCGTGGCTGCAAGCCTGACCAGTGTCGCCGTGGGTACCGAAACCGACGGTTCGGTGGTCTGTCCATCCAGCATCAATGGCATCGTGGGCATCAAGCCCACTCTTGGACTGGTCAGCAGAAGCGGCATTATTCCCATCGCCCACAGCCAGGATACCGCCGGACCAATGGCGCGCACGGTCAAGGATGCAGCCATTTTGCTGTCGGCGATGGTCGCCGCAGACCCGAAAGACCCACTGGCGGATATTTTTCCGCAAAGCCTGGCCGACTTCACCGCGGGTCTTACAAAAGACGCCCTTGAGGGCAAGCGCATCGGCGTATTACGTAACTACTACGGCGCCGGCAATGACCCGCGGGTGGAACAGATTCTGGAAGACACCGCAGCCACGCTAAAAACACTCGGCGCCGAAGTGGTTGACCCGATCGAGGTCGACCTGAAGGGCATGGGTAGTGCCGAAGGGACGGTCCTGCATTATGAGTTCAAAGCGGATCTGAATAGCTACCTGCAACAATCGGGCGCAGCGATGACAAGCCTGGCCGACATCATTGCGTTCAATGAAGCACACAGCGACACGGTGATGCCGCACTTTGGCCAGGAAACCATGATCAAGTCGCAAGAGAAAGGCCCGCTGACTGAGAAGGCCTACCTGGAGGCGCTAGAGACCAGCAAGCGCATTGCCCAAACCGCCATCGACAATGCCCTTGAAACACATTCTCTTGATGCCCTGATCGCACCGACACGGGGACCTGCCTGGATGACCGATCACATCAACGGGGATCAGTCTTCAGGCATATCCAGTTCATCGCTGGCCGCCGTGTCGGGATATGCGAGTATCACGGTACCGGCGGGCGAGGTGGTTGGTCTGCCCATCGGTATTTCATTCATCGGCGCCGCCTTCAGCGATGCCAGCCTGATCAGGATGGCATACGCATTTGAACAGGGCGGCTACAAACGCAAACCTCCGATGACAGATTGATCGAAACCGGCAGCAGCACCGTGCGCTGCTGTCCAAAAAAACGGGTTCGGACGGAGATAGTACCTCCCGGGTTCCCGAATGGCGCCATTAAAACCTATTGATAACGATTTGCCAGGTAATGAAAGACCGCGCGTAAACCAATCGCCTCACCACCAACGGGCCTGCCCGGGCGATTGTTCTGGTTCCAGGCCCAGGTGTCGATATGCACCCAGTCGGTTTCGGCAGTGACAAAGTGCTCCATGAACAATGCCGCGGTGATACAGCCGCCATGAGATGTGCTGGCCATGTTGTTCAGGTCGGCGATCGGGCTCTTCAGGAGTTCCTTGTAGGGTTGATACAACGGCATCACCCACAAGGGATCTTCCACCTGCTCACCGGATTCCACGATCTGATGGGCAATGCTCTCTTCATTGCTGAAAACCGGAGGCAGATCCGTTCCCAGTGCGACCCTTGCGGCCCCCGTCAACGTGGCGAAATCAATTAACAGATCCGGCTCGGATTCACAGGCAAGGGTCAGGGCATCGGCGAGCACCACACGACCCTCGGCATCGGTGTTACCGATTTCAACCTTCAGGCCTTTTCTGGTCGAAATGACATCACCCGGTCGATAGGCGTTACCTGAGACGGAGTTTTCAACGGCAGGAATCAAAACCAGTAATCGCACCGGCAGTTTTGCCTGCATGATCAGCCTCGCCAGCCCCAGCACGTGTGCTGCGCCACCCATGTCCTTTTTCATCAGCGCCATGCCGGTTCCTTGCTTGAGATTAAGACCACCGGTATCAAAACAGACGCCCTTGCCGCATAAGGCCAGCAATGGTTTATCTTCAGCACCCCATTCCATTTTCAGCAACCTTGGATCGCGGTCGGAAGCCCGGCCGACAGCATGAATGGCGGGAAAGTTTTTACTCAACAGGTCGACACCCCTGATCACGCTCATATCGGCACCGAACTCGTCGGCCTGCAACTTCAAGGCACCGGCCAGTTGCTCCGGACCCATGTCTTCGGTAGTGGTATTGACCAGGTCACGCACGAGGTTCTGGGCCTCCAGCAGCCGCCCGGCCTGTTCGGCGATATCCTCATCAAGCGCCAGTGTAGGCATCTGCCTCGGAGCCTTGCGATAAAAGTCGAACTGGTAACAGGCAAGTCCCCATCCGAGACCGGCCTGCAAGCGCTGCTCTTTGGACCAGTCCGCCACCAGGTGGTAATTGCCTTCGGGCAATTTTGCCGGCAACGGCGCAAGTTGGCCTAACCAGCCTTGCTCGGCCATGCCAAAGGCATAACCGTGAAGTTCGCCATTACTGTCCGGCAGGCTGCATACTTCGCCAGCCTGTCCTTTGAAACCTGCAGCCTTCAGCCATTTTTGCTGTAGCCCGGCAAGATTGGAATACCATTGTTCAAAACCGGAAGTGCTGACCGGGTAAAGCGGATATCCATCTTTATCGTTTGAAAAACTCATCAAAAAATTCCTTTTCGTAAAACCGGCAGTAATCAAATCAGGGCTCTAGTCTATACGTGCCACGTATGACCTGCCACCACGATTGATCTGCAGCAGAATACTGCCTCGGCCATAGCCGAGGGCCTCGCTGAAATCATTCAGGTTGCGCACCCGTTGACGGTTGACACCCACGATGATATCGCCCTCGCTCAAGCCTTCAAGCGCCAGCCTGCTGCGGGGCTCCAACTTATCCAGCACCACACCGGACATGTTCTGCTGTTTTTGTTTTAGCGGAAGTTCACTGAAACGCGCGCCTTCCAGACGGCGATCGAGTTCCCCTCCAATTAATACCGGCAACGACTGGATGACCAGGTCGGTGTCACGTGTCTTGCCATTTCGCATGTACTCAACCCGCATTGAGTCCCCCAGGGCCACGCGTCCTTCGGTATTATGGAAATCCTGGGCGCTGCTAATACGCTTATTATCCAGTTGGGTAATCACATCTCCGGGGCGGAGCCCGGCTTTTTCAGCCGCCGATCCTGTTACCACTTCTGCCACCAACACCCCCTCACCGGCGTCAATATCAAAGGCGCCGGCAAGTTGTGGGGTAAGGTCCTGAACAAACAGGCCCAGTGTTCCGCGGCGGACCTCGCCAAACCTGATCAGCTGATCCATAACGTAACGGGCCATGCTGGCCGGAATTGCGAACCCGATACCGACATTGCCGCCGCTGGGGGTAAATATGGCACTGTTGATACCCACCAACTCACCACGCAGATTGATCAGCGCACCCCCTGAATTCCCCGGGTTGATGGATGCGTCGGTTTGTATGAAGTTCTGATATTCCAGACCACGCAATCCGGTGCGACCCAGTGCGCTGACGATACCGGATGTCACGGTCTGGCCCAGGCCAAAAGGATTACCCACCGCGACCACGAAATCCCCCACCTGCAACTCGTCGGAATCTGCCAATGCCAATGCGCTGAGGTTTTCGGCAGACACCTGCACAACCGCCAGGTCGGTATCCGGGTCGGAGCCGATCAGCTTTCCATCGATACTGCGACCATCCTTCAGGCCAACGGAGATCTCATCAGCGCCTGCAATCACGTGATAATTGGTCAATACATAGCCATTTTCTGAGTCGACAATCACCCCCGAACCCAGGCTTTGTGAAACCCGCTCCTGCGGCATGTCAGGAAAATTGAAAAAACGCCTGAAGAACGGATCATCCATCAACGGACTGCGTACCCGGACCCGGGTTTGCGTGTTGATATTAACCACCGCCGGGGTAACGCGCTTCAGTACCGGGGCCAGTGACGGTAGTGGCTCTCCACCGACGGCCACGGGCAGGGCAGCCTGCGTCAATGTTGTGAAAAACACCAGGATCAGCAGAAAAATCAATCTTTGCAAGACCATTTTCAACTCCACTCTACAATTGTTTGATGCGACTTGTGACAACTTTAACCCCACAGGGGTTCGCAATGACAGGAAACAAAAACCGCGGCGATGAAAATGCCCGGTGCAATAATTGCTTGCGGTTAGCACAAAAACAATATAAAACGACATATACGTATGAGATGAAAAAATCGACACAACATCTTGTGCATGCGTGTTTTCATAAACCGTAGGGAGGTTATGGACTTACAGCAACGGGTTTTGCGTACCGATATATCTGGAATGCCACTGGAGTGGGTCGGATACCAGGAAGCGGTCAGGCTGATTACGCTTGACCAGGTCTCCTACTCCCTGGGAAAAACGCTTTACCAAATTCATGGCGGAATCAACGCCATCAGCGGTTGTCAAAGCGTCGTCAGTGTCGATGCCATCATCGCCACACAGGGCCAGCACCCCCACAAGCACCTTTTCAGCCGCAGTTATGTTCCACCGTTGAATAATCAGTCACTGTTCCGGCGTGACCAGAACATGTGTCTCTACTGCGGCTTGCAGTTTCCAAACTTTTTGCTTTCAAGAGACCATGTTCACCCGCTGACCCAGGGCGGCCAGGATATGTGGGTCAATGTCGTCACCGCGTGCAAGCGCTGTAATAATCACAAGGCGGGCAGAACGCCTGAGCAGGCAGGCATGGAACTGCTCGCCATCCCGTTTTGTCCGACCCACGCCGAGTACATCTACCTGCAGGGCAGGCAAATCCTGAACGACCAGATGGAGTTTTTACTGGCCCATTTTCCACGCAACAGCGTATTGCGAAAACGCGTTGAACAAGGCGAATCGTTGCTGGTGTAAGATAGACCGTCCAATCACTTCAATCAGAATTCCTTATGAGCCTGCAACCTGTTTACCTCGTCGATGCCAGTATCTACATATTCCGTTCCTGGTTTTCGATCTCCGATGAGTTTTCGAACGCCGCGGGTGAACCCACCAATGCGGTTTATGGATTCACCGGGTTTTTGTGTAGTCTGCTCGAGCAGACCCGGGCAGAACATATTGGCGTTGCTTTTGATGAATCTCTGACCACCAGTTACCGCAACGAGATTTATCCCCAGTACAAGGCCAACCGCGATCCTGCTCCAATTGAATTGAAACGCCAGTTTGCCTGGGCCAGGGAGATGGCCGAATCGATGGGGTTGAGCTGTTTTGCCGACCAGCGCTATGAGGCAGATGACCTGATCGGCACATTGGCCGAATTCTGGCGCGACCGTGGTCACCCGGTATGTATTATCACCAGTGACAAGGACCTGGCACAGTTGGTTACAAAAAGGGACACCTGGTGGGACTTCTCACGCAACCAGAAATTGAGTCATGCAAATATAAAGGAAAAATTTGGTGTTTTTCCGGAACAGATTGCCGATTACCTTGCGCTTACAGGCGACAGCGTCGACAACATTCCCGGTGTGCCGGGTGTCGGGCCAAAATCGGCAGCTGCCCTGCTCAGTCATTTTGACGACCTGGATGCCATTTTTTCACGTGTCGATGAAGTTCAGCACCTGAGCCTGCGGGGCGCCAAATCACTACATAAAAAGCTGGTCGAGCACAGGCAGGCTGCCGAACTGGCGCGCCGCCTGACGATTATTGAAACGCAGGTGACATCTGCATTGGAAAACCCCGACCTGAGCCGCAGCGAACTCGATGAAGCCCGCATAAACCGCCTGTTTGACGATATGGCCTTCGGCGGCATGCTCAGACGGCGTTGCCTGCAAACCGGCTGAGCATTACCGTCTTAAGCACCATCTCCCCGCAGCCATCAAGCGGGATACTGGTGAAGTATGCCAGTTAATCTTTTTCCGGCACTGGATCAGGCGTTGGTTTTTCTTTCTCTTTTTGCTCGGCCTCAGCCTGTTTCTGCAGGAAACGCCGCACATCCGGTTGCACCAATTCCTTGTCGGAGTTGAGGGGTGAACTCAGAACACTTACCGGCTTGACAGGTTGATCTGTTCCC
>JBFFWN010000030.1:0-20400 GCA_041570235.1 Lysobacterales bacterium
ACCGGTCATCGATACAGATGTCATCGCACATCAAGTGGTCGAACCCGGCCAACCGGCTTTACTGGAAATCAAAAACCAGTTTGGAGATCAAGTCATCGACAAGGATGGCCGGCTAAACCGGCCATATCTCCGCTCCCTGATATTTTCAGATTCGAAGGCGCGAAATGCCCTGGAATCCATTTTGCATCCAATCATTCGAGAGGAGGCAAGCAGGGCGGTTTCACAGGTCACTTATGCTTATTGCATCCTCGTCATTCCACTGCTCACCGAAAAAGGCAACTACCCTGGTGTGGATCGCATACTGGTTGTAGATGTGTCAACGGAAGTCCAGATCAGCCGGTTGATGAAAAGGGACCACAGCAGCCGCGAGCAGGCACAACAGGCTCTCGCGTCCCAGGCAAGCCGGGCTGAGCGTCTGAAAATTGCTGATGATGTACTGGATAACTCCGGCACGCCCGAACAGGCGCGCCGGAAAGTAGCTGAATTACATTTAAAATATTTGCGAATGGCCGCGGCTGCTTAAGCTGCGACCCATATTGTCACAGGGTCGCTGGCCCTCAGATCATAAACCCTAAGTCAACTTCCCGTGACACTGCTTATACTTCTTCCCGGAGCCACAAGGGCAAGCCTCGTTACGCCCAACCTTGCGCCCTTCCCGCACAAACGGCTCTTCCATCGGCGCCCCCTGCGGCGGCTGTCCCTCGGCACCGGAAACCGCTGAAGCCGGGTCATGGCGATATTCCATGGCGGACTCCTTGGGCTTCTGCCGCTCAACAGCTTCCACATCTTCCTCGGCCTTAACCTGTACACGGGCCAGAATCCGCACAACCTCGTGCTGGATGTCGTCCAGTAGTGCGGTAAACATCTCGAAGGATTCGCGTTTGTATTCCTGCATCGGCTGCTTCTGTGCATAGCCGCGCAGGTGGATACCCTGGCGCAGGTAGTCCATGTTGCCCAGGTGATCCTTCCATTTCTGATCCAGCACGTTCAACATCAGCGCCTTTTCAAAATGACGCATCACCTCGGCGCCCGTCTCGGCTTCCTTGGCCTCAAAGTGTGCGTTAACCGCCTCTGATATCCGCTCATTCACATCCGCTTCGGTCAGATTCTCGTTTTCTTCCAGCCAGTCGTGAATCGGCACCTTGATACCAAACTCGCCGTCCAGCGCCTTTTCAAGCCCCGGAATATCCCACTGCTCGTCGATGCTGCCCGGCGGCATGTACTTGCCAACCAGGTTGGTGAAAACGTTGTGGCGGAAATCCAGAATGGCGTCTTCTACATCCTCATCCGCCATCAGGTCGTTACGTTGACCATACACAACCTTACGCTGGTCATTGGCAACGTCATCGTATTCGAGCAGGTGTTTACGAATATCAAAGTTGTGCGCTTCAACCTTGCGCTGGGCGTTTTCGATGGCGCGGTTGAGCATGCCGGCCTCGATGGCCTCGTCATCTTTCATACCGAAGCGCTGCATCATCGATGACATGCGGTCCGATGCAAAGATACGCATCAGGTTGTCTTCAAGCGACAGGTAAAAGCGCGAAGAACCCGGGTCACCCTGGCGGCCCGAACGGCCACGCAACTGGTTATCGATACGACGCGATTCGTGCCGCTCGGTACCAATAATGTGCAGGCCGCCTGCTTTCAGAACCGCGTTGTGCCTTTCCTGCCAATCTTCACGCAGGGCGGCTTTCTGTTCTTCGGTGGCATCCTCACCCAGCTCGGCAAGTTCATGGGCCAGGCTGCCACCCAGCACGATATCGGTACCACGACCGGCCATGTTGGTGGCAATGGTCACCGCCGAGGTGCGTCCAGCCTGCGCCACGATGATCGCCTCGCGTTCGTGCTGCTTGGCGTTCAGCACTTCGTGCTTGATCTTGTGCTTCTTCAGGCGCTTCGAAATCAGCTCTGAAGTTTCAATCGAAGTCGTACCCACCAGTACCGGCTGACCACGCTTTACGCAATCCTTGATGTCCTCAACGATCGCCTCAAACTTGGCTTCCGCGTTCAGGAACACGAGGTCATCGTTATCAACCCTGATCATCGGCTTGGCGGTGGGGATAACCACCACTTCCAGGCCATAGATGGACTGGAACTCGTAGGCTTCGGTATCGGCGGTACCGGTCATACCCGACAGTTTTTTGTAAAGACGGAAATAATTCTGGAAGGTGATCGACGCCAGCGTCTGGTTTTCACGCTGAATCGGCACGCCCTCTTTGGCTTCAACCGCCTGGTGCAGGCCATCCGACCAGCGCCGCCCGGCCAGGGTACGCCCGGTGAATTCATCAACAATAATCACCTCGCCATCCTTGACGATGTAATCCACGTCTTTGTGGAACAGGTGTTGCGCACGCAAACCGGCATTCAGGTGGTGCACAAGGTTCAGGTTCTGAGCGTTGTACAGGCTGTCATCGGGCTGCAGCAGACCGGCGCCCACCATCAGTTGTTCTACCTTGGCCATGCCATCTTCGGTCAGGTAAACCTGCTTCTGCTTCTCATCAACCGTGAAGTCGCCTTCAGGGACGATGTCCGAGCCCTCTTCCTGTGCCTCGGCCCGCTCCAGCTTGGGTACCAACTGGTTGATGCGGGTATATAACTGGGGAGTTTCTTCCGCCGGGCCGGAAATGATCAGCGGCGTACGCGCCTCGTCGATCAGGATGGAATCCACCTCATCGACAATCGCAAATGAATGGTCGCGCTGCACTTTCTGATCCGGCGTAAACGCCATGTTGTCGCGCAGGTAGTCGAAGCCCAGCTCGTTGTTGGTGGCGTAAACCACTTCGCAGGCATAAGCCGCGCGCTTGGCGTCGTGGGTCATGCCCGGCACAACCACACCCACTTCCATGCCCAGGGCACGATAAATGGGCCGCATCCAGTCGGCATCGCGGCCGGCCAGGTAGTCGTTGACGGTTACCACGTGCACGCTGTTACCGCTCAGGGCATTCAGGTAACAGGCCAATGTTGCCATCAGCGTTTTACCTTCACCGGTTTTCATTTCGGAAATCATGCCGTCATGAAGCACGATGCCGCCGATCATTTGCACATCGTAGTGGCGCAGTCCAAGCGTCCTGACACTGGCCTCCCTGACGGTGGCAAATGCCTCCGGCAACAATTCGTCCAGGGTTTCCCCGTCATTGAAGCGTTGCTGAAGTTTTTCAGTCTGTGCCTTGAGGTCTTCGTCTGAAAGCGCCTTGATGGTGTCCTCGAGTGCGTTGATCTGGTCAACGACCTTGCCCATCTTTTTTATGATGCGTTCATTACGGCTGCCAAATAATTTGGTAAACAGAAGGTTCAACATGTGGTATTTGCTTTCCGGCTTGTTTTAAAGATGTCGTTCTACGCCAACAAATGGGGTCATTTGCTATACGAAACAAGTGATTTTAACCTAAAAATGATAAGAAAGCGCTGTGATTAAGGCAAGGAACGTCAGATAGATTACTTATAACAGCTCAGCGCATTTGTTTAACAAATTTGTAGGGGTTTACCGCCTGGCCTTTGTAAAGCACCTCAAAATGCACATGCGGCGCAGATGCCCTGCCGGTTTTTCCCATTTTTGCGATGGTCTGACCGGCGGTGATGCCGTCGCCTGCCTTTACCAGTAATTCATCATTATGGGCGTAACGGGTGATGTATCCATTGCCATGATCAATTTCCAGCAGATTGCCATAGCCCTGTCTTGCGCCCGACCAGGTCACAACGCCACTGGCCACACCCAGTACATCGCTGCCCTTTGTACCGGCAAAATCGACACCTTCATGACGGGCCCTTTTACCGGTAAACGGATCATTTCGCTCGCCAAAGCCGGATGATATCCAGCCGGAACTGACCGGCCAGCCCGCAGGCGTGCGCTCGGCTTCGAGGTTTCTGTCCATCAGCAGCAACTGCAAGGCATCCAAACGCGCAAACTGGCTGTTTAACACCTCGGTAAGAAGACTGATGGACCTGCTGATATCCACGGCGCTCGACTGGCCGCCGTTGACCACCATTTCCGGTCCACCGATCGGTGGTGGCTGGTCAAAATCAAATTCTTCCGGGTCCAGTTTGCCCAGTTGCACAAGGCGTTCGCCAAGCGCATTGAGGCGTGTCGAGGTGGCTTGCAACTCCGCCAGCCTGACAGCCAGCGCATTGATATTGTTCTCATTTTCTACAGACAGGCGCTTGATCATGGCCTGCTGCTCAAGCAGTTCAAGCTTCATCTCCACCACGGCCTGCTGTATCGCAACCGGTGTGGGCGCGCTCACGCGACCGATTAAAAACATCGACACTGCCAGCATGACCAGCAGCACAGAAGACACCCGCCTGCCTTGCCCGGTTTGCGTAAATGCCAGATAGTACTTGCCCATATCTGTTATTGACGATAGCTTTGTATTCATAATGTCTGACTCTTCAGGAAAACCCGGCAACAAGTTCAAAAGCGTCCAGTCGTTGATGAAAAATCACAACCACGGCTTTGGGCAGGTCCTCTCGCATGCCCGTTTGCTTAATCGTCTTGACCAAATTCTCGCATCCCTGCTCGACCCGGGTTTGTCACCACATTGCCAGGTTGCAGAGTTTCGTGACCACTGTCTTATCCTGGTATGTTCCAACGCGGCTTTCGCCACCCGTATTCGAATGATCTCGCCACAACTGCTCGAATCATTCTCCGAAGAAGGCATTACCGGTGTAGAGCAAATCCAATTGCGGATCGCGCCGGTTAACCGTCCTCAACCCGATGCTCCCAAGCAACGGAACCTGTCTGAAGCGGCTCTGCAAGCACTCGGCAGATTCGCTAAAGACAGCGGCGACGAAGATATCCAGGCCATATTCGACCGGATAAAAACCCGCCGGAACGGGCGATAATAGCATTTTTTGGGTTTTTGTACCTAATTCGAATGAATTTTGTCTTCGATGTGTCTTTGCTGTTCAGCAGAACAACGGGCTAAAACGCAACGGTTATGGGGGGTTAAACCGCTGCCACCGGATGTGAATAGCAGATCGGCGCGCCTTCCTGTTCACCAAAGCTGACCTCTTCCCAGGACTGCGGCTGTCTTAATAACTGCCGCAACAACTGGTTATTCAACTCGTGGCCGGACTTGTAACCCGAATAGGCGCCGATCAGGCTGTGACCCAGCAGATACAGGTCGCCGATGGCATCCAGCACCTTGTGCTTGACGAATTCGTCCTCGTAGCGAAGGCCGTCCTCGTTCAACACACGGTAGTCATCGAGCACAATGGCGTTGTCCATGCTGCCGCCCAGCACCAGGTTGCGGTCGCGTAGCATCTCAAGGTCGCGCATAAAACCGAAGGTACGGGCGCGGGCGACCTCTTTCAGAAACGAGGTGGTCGAGAAGTCCACGCAGGCAAAGCTCGTATGTGATTTAAACACCGGGTGATTGAAGTCGATCTTGAACGACACCTTGAAACCCTCGTGCGGTTCCAGCTTTGCCCACTTGTCGCCATCGCGGTATTCGATCGGCTCTAAAATACGGATAAAACGCTTGGCGGCAGTCTGCTCTTCAATACCGGCCGACTGGATCAGGAACACAAAGGGGCCGGCGCTGCCATCCATGATCGGCACTTCGGCAGCACTGAGGTCGACATAGGCATTATCGATGCCCATGCCTGCCAGCGCGGACAGCAAATGCTCAACGGTGGCAACACGGATGTCATCCTGGATCAGCGTGGAGGACATGCTGGTGTCGCCCACGTTGGTGGCAAAGCCCTCGATCTCGGGCACCGGGTCAAGGTCGACCCTGCGGAAGATAATACCCGTGTTGACCGCAGCAGGCCGCAAGGTCATATACACCTTGTTGCCGGTATGCAAACCCACGCCTGTGGCACGGATCACATTTTTGAGGGTTCTTTGTCTAATCATTATTGTGAGCCTATCGGCCTGCTTATTGCGCGAAATTTTATCATAAGCGATGTCATCAACAAACATTTTTTAGGTGTTTTGACCACATGCTGTTGCAAATTAACAACAATTTAACAAACAAGCAGCCGACAGCCCCGAAAGTTGCCGGGTAATAACCCGGCGCTATCACGGCGAGCGAATTCCTCCGGGAACTGCCGGACCTGCTTTATCCCCTAATCCGCCTGGTTCCTGAGGAACGCCGGTATATCCAGGTAATCGATGTTGGCATCCGGCGCAAACATATCCGTCGTCTCAGCCACCGACTGCTTTTCTTCAGCAGCCGAAGCGTGGCCGTATGGGCTATCGCCCTCGCCAAAGCCGGGTTCCGGCTGTCCGGTTGTTCCATTGCGAACCAGCTGGATTTCCTTGCGCGCAGATTCTCTCGGTTTACGCTTTGTCGCACTGTTGCCCAAACCCGTTGCAACCACCGTTACCCGCAACTCGTCACCGATCTCGGGATCGATCACCGTACCGATAACCACCGTGGCATCATCAGAGGCCAGGTCGGAAACCGCCGCACCAATTTCTTCGAACTCGCGCATCGTCAGGTTCATACCGGCGGTGATATTCACCAGCACGCCACAGGCGCCCTGCAGATTGACATCTTCCAGCAACGGACTGCCGATAGCTGCCTGCACCGCCATGATGGCGCGGTCTTCGCCCTTGGCTCTTCCGGCGCCCATAACCGCCATACCCATCTCGGACATCACCGTGCGCACATCGGCAAAGTCGACGTTGATCAGGCCCTGGCGGGTAATCAGTTCCGCAATACCCTGCACCGCGCCCTGAAGTACGTCGTTGGCAGCCTTGAAGGCATTCAACAACAGGGCGTCCTCACCCATCACCTCGGGCAGCTTGGAGTTGGGAATGGTTATCAATGAATCAACATATTTTGACAATTCCAGGATGCCCTGCTCGGCAATCATCATGCGGCGCTTGGCCTCAAAATGAAATGGCTTGGTCACCACCGCAACGGTCAGAATGCCCAGTTCTTTTGCAGCCTGTGCAATCACCGGCGCCGCACCGGTTCCGGTGCCGCCACCCATACCTGCGGTGATGAATACCATGTCGGCGCCTTCGATCATCTCGATAATGCGATCACGGTCCTCCAGTGCGGCCTGGCGGCCCACCTCGGGGTTTGCGCCCGCACCCAGGCCCTTGGTCACGCTCGAGCCGATCTGTAACAGCGTGCGGCCCTTGAACTGTCTCAGGGCCTGCGCATCCGTATTTGCCGCAATAAATTCCACACCATCGATGCTCGCATCGATCATTTGGGAAACAGCATTGCCACCGCCCCCTCCGACACCGATGACTTTAATAACCGCACTCGGTGTATAGTTTTCCACCAATTCAAACATTGTAATTTTCCTCTCGCTCGCCGTTTAAGTTACCTGCATGTCCCCGTTTGTCCGCCTGCTGGCGGTTTCTGTTTTCGAGTATTTGCGGGTGCCTGTTTTTTATTAACTCGTCTCTGATTAAATTTTCTTTCATTAAACTCTTTCCGGTCCGGCCAAAGCCCGAACCAGCCTCAAAACTCACCTCTAAACCAACTCTGTATTCTTGAAACCAGCGACTCGCCGCCACCCGCCACCGTCAGGTTGCGGTTGCTGTCCGCCTGGGCTCCGTATAGCAATAAGCCCACACCGGTGGCGTGCACCGGGTTTGAAACCACATCCGATAAACCGGTGACATACTGTGGTGTCGCCAGCCTCACCGGCATATGAAATATCTCCTCCGCCAGGTCAACCGCACCTTCCATCTTGGCGGCGCCACCTGTGAGCACCATGCCGGACGCCACCATGTTTTCAAAACCACTGCGGCGCAGTTCGTTCAAAATCAGGGAGTACAACTCCCGGTAGCGGGCCTCGACCACCTGCGCCAGCGTCTGCCTTGCCAACTGCCGCGATGTCCTGTCACCCACGCTGGGTACGCGTATGCTTTCGTCACTGCCCGCCAACTGTTCCAGCGCGCAGGCATATTTGATCTTGATATCTTCGGCGTGCTGGGTGGGTGTCCTTAGCGCAACGGCAATATCGTTGGTCACCTGGTCACCTGCAATCGGAATACAGGCCGTATGACGTATCGCGCCATCCGAGAACACCGCGATATCGGTGGTGCCCGCGCCGATATCCACCAGGCAGACACCCAGCGCCTTTTCATCCTCGCTCAATGCCGCGTAACTGGCGGCCAGGGGTTGCATGATCAACTCGTCTACGGTCAGGCCGCAGCGGGCGACACACTTACCCAGGTTTTGCGTTGCGCTCAATGCCGCCGTCACCACGTGCACATGTGCTTCCAACCTGACACCGGCCATGCCGATGGGTTGGCGGATGCCATCCTGGTTATCCAGCACGTATTCCTGTGGCAGCACATGCAAAATTTTCTGATCCGCCGCCACCGGCACCGCGCGCGCGGCTTCCAGCACACGCTCGACGTCACCCTCCGAGACTTCACGGTCCTTGATGGCCACCGTACCGTCCGAATTCATGCTGCGGATATGGTTACCGGAAATCCCCGCGAACACCGAGTGAATTTCACAGCCGGCCATCAACTCGGCCTCTTCCACTGCACGCTGGATGGCCTGCTCAGTGAAAGTCATGTCCACCACCACACCGCGCCGTAAACCCCGCGAGGGGTGCGAACCCAACCCGATCACTTCCACCGAACCATCGGTCTGCATTTCGCCAACGATGGCAACGATCTTGGACGTACCTATATCCAGTCCTACGACCAGTGATTTTTCAGCTTTCTTCGCCATAATTCCTCGCAATAGCGTCTGTATTTTGTGGCCATAAAACGGCAAAGCCGTTGGTGTAACGCAGGTCGATGCTCACCGGCGGCAGATCCTGTCCATGCATCAATCCGGCCCAGGTTGAGATCAGCACATCAAGATTGTCAAAAATCTCGCCCTTGCCAAACTTGACCTCTGTGCCGCCGCTCAGGCGCGCCGACCACGAACCCCTGGCGTCCAGTGACAGGCGCTCGACCTGCTGACCGATCAGAACCAAGCGGTCATCGAATTTCTTCCAGTTCGCGAATACCAGCTCCATTTGTGTGCCGGGGCCTTCAAGCCATGGCAACCCCTGGATATCATTGGCAGCCGGCACGGTGAAGATCTGCCCCCCGGCATCCAGCAGATAATCGTCCTTCCAGTGCGCCACCGGCGTGAACTCCTGCACCACTACCTCAACCGTGTCGGGCCAAACCTTGTGCACGGTAACGCCTGATATCCACGGCAGTTCCCTGGCCTTTGCTTTTAACTGGCCTGTATTAACGGTAAAAAAGCTGCCACCCACCAGGGGCGTCAGGCTGGCGCGAAGCTGCTCGGCACTGACTCGTTCAAACGGTCCGTTTACCTCCAACCAGCGTATCGGCCAGCGCTCCTGGGCGATCATGCCGGTGTAAACCCAGGCCACACCGCCGGAAGCCAGCATAAACAGCACCAGGGTTACGATCACGCCGGCGCTGAAACCACGGATGCCGTGCCGCAAGGCCTGTTTACGCCGCAGGGTCACAGGCTGGTCTCCAGTATCCGCCACACCAGTTCTTCAAAGCTGATGCCGATATTTGCTGCTGCCTGCGGCACCAGGCTGTGACTGGTCATACCCGGCGTTGTGTTGACCTCCAGAAACCAGGGCTTGCCTGATTCATCCAGGATAAAGTCCACCCTGCCCCACCCGGAGCAATCCAATGCATGAAAAGCCTGGGTCGCGAGCGCCTGCATTTCTTTTTCAACGTCTTCGGGCAAGCCGCAGGGGCAAAAATAACGGGTGTCATCAGATTCATACTTGGCGGTGTAATCGTAAAATTCGCGCGGTGTTTCGATGTGGATCAGCGGTAAAGCGCAGTCAGATAGAATGCCGGCAAAGTATTCATTGCCCTTTATTTCAGGCTCAACAATGACGCTGCTGCTGTATTGCCGCGCCAGGGCAATTGCGCTGTCCAGTTGATCATGCGCCTTGACTTTTGTAATGCCGATGCTCGAGCCCAAACCTGCCGGTTTGACAAACAACGGCAAGCCCCATTTGGCAACAAACGCTTCAGATATATGGTCACCTTTCTCCAGCAAGGTGAAAGGCGGAGTATTGATACCCTGGCGTTCCCATATCCACTTTGACCTTACCTTATCCATGCTCAGCGCCGAGCCCAGTAATCCGGCGCCCGTCACCGGTATCTTCATCAATTGAAGTGCACCCTGGATAGTGCCGTCCTCTCCACCGGGGCCGTGCACCAGGTTGAAAACACGGTCGATACGTTTTTCTTCAATGGCCTTGAAAAGGGGCGCGCTTCCATCAAACAGTTCCGTATCCACCTGTTGCTTCAGCAATGCCGCCAATACCGCCTTTCCACCATTGAGCGACACCTCACGTTCGGCGCTTTCCCCGCCCACCAGCAGCGCAACCCTGCCGAATTCCCTGGCGTCGGTAATTTTCATGGCCGGCATTTTGTTCATGACCCCACCCACTCGCTGCAGTTATCAGCCACGGTTTGTGCCGCGTTTGGCAATGCCTTCTGGCGCGCGGATATGGCCATGGAAAGCAAGCGGCCACGGTCGGTAAGCAATGGTTCAAGCACCTTTGCCAGCGATTCGGCGGCAAGGCCTGCCTGCGGCACGATGATCGCGGCCCCTGCCTCGGACAGGTATTCGGCGTTGCGGGTCTGGTGATCATCCACTGCGTAGGCGAATGGCACCAGCACCGAGGCAACGCCGGCGGCGGCCAGCTCGGCCACGGTCAACGCGCCTGACCGGCAGATCACCAGGTCGGCCCAGGCGTAGGCTTCCGCCATATCCCTGATAAACGGCTGTATATCGGCGTTAACACCAGCAGCCCCATAGGCCTGTACGGCCTCGTCGAGCTGCCTGGCGCCTGCCTGGTGACGCACTTCATATTCAATCGAGGCAGGCAACAATTTCAGCGCAGCCGGTACGGTCAGGTTCAACACCTGCGCACCCTGGCTGCCGCCGGTGATCAAAATCCGGACCGGACCCTGCCGGTCACGCAAACGGGTTTGCGGGTCTTCAATCGCGGCAACGTCACTGCGAACCGGGTTGCCGCTGTCAATGGCGCCCATCGCCGGCGGAAACGTGCCCGGGAAACCCTGGAATACCCTGCGGGCAAACTTTGTCAACAGGCGGTTGGTCATCCCCGGTATGCGGTTTTGCTCGTGCACCAGCACCGGTATGCCCTTGGTCCAGGCGGCGATGCCACCCGGTGCGGCGGCATATCCACCAAAACTGACCGCACACCCCGGCCGGTTTGCCTCCAGCAGGCGCCTGGCCTGCCATACCGCCTTGATCAACATCAGCGGCATACGAACCCAGCGCATCACACCCTTGCCCCGCAGGCCGGTGATGGCCACCAGGTCGAGCTCAATACCGGCTTCCGGCACGGTACGTGTTTCCATACCGCCCTCTGCACCCAGCCAACGGACGGGGATGCTTTTCTGACGCAGTGCTTCAGCCACGGCCAGGCCCGGGAAAATATGCCCGCCGGTGCCGCCGGCCATGATCAGAACGCCCTGGCCTGTTTTGCTCATCGACGCCCCCTTGCCGTGTTGGGCACATGGGCAGCCTTGAAAGGCGCATCGCGGTCAATTTCGTAACGTATTCTGAAGACGATACCGAGCGCCAGGAAGGTCATCAATACACTGCTGCCACCGGAACTGATCAGCGGCAGTGTCAAGCCCTTGGTGGGCAGAACACCCAGGTTGACGCCCATGCTGACCAGGGCCTGCAAGCCGATCCATAAACCGATGCCGTAGGCGATATTGCCGGCAAACGGTTTGTCCGCGCGGTGCGCCATCAGGCCGATGATCATGATGCGGGACACCAGCAACATGAACAGCGAAATAACGAAAATCACGCCCAGCAGGCCAAATTCCTCGGCCAGCACGGCAAAAATAAAGTCGGTATGGGCTTCGGGCAGGTAAAACAGTTTTTGAATGCTGGCGCCAAGGCCTACACCAAAGACCTCACCGCGGCCGATGGCGATCAGGGCCTGGGTGAGCTGGAACCCGCTGTTAAAACGGTCTTCCCAGGGATCCATAAAGCTGACAATACGTCTCAGGCGGTAGGGTTCCATGGCCGCCATACCAAACACCGGTATCGCCAACGCGCCGAGAACAAAAATATGCCGCCAGGCCGCACCCGCCAGCCATACCATGCCACCGACGATGGCGGTAATCACTGCGGCACTGCCCATATCCGGTTGCGCCAGTAAAATAGCCGTCAGCATCGCTGCTAGCATCAATGGCTTCAAGGTATCAAAAAAGCGTATTTTGACCATATCGGCCTTGCGCACCAGGTAACCCGCCATGTAGATAATGACCATTACCTTGACCGCCTCCACCACCTGGAAGTTGGCAAATCCCAACGTGATCCAGCGCGCACTGCCATTTACACTGCGACCGATGCCGGGTATGAACACCAGCAACAACACAAATGCGGACACCCACATCAATGGCCTGCTGATACGCTCGAGGAAACTGACGGGGATACCACGAAACATCGAGGCCAGAACCAGGCCCAGCACGATGTAGATCATGTGACGTATCAGGTAATGGTAGCTGCTCACACCATGGCTTTCTGCAATGGCAACGGACGAGGAACCCACCATCACCAAACCTACAGCCACCAACAGCAACACCGGCACCAGCAACCAGGTGTCTACCTGCACACCCTTATGCAAGCGGGAACCCCGCTGTGCCTGTGATTTGCCGTTGAACTTTTTCATCGTATTTTCAAGGTCGCCAGTCCTGCCAGGACCAGGATCACCGAGATAATCCAGAAACGCACAATCACGCGCGGTTCCGGCCAGCCCTTCAGTTCAAAGTGGTGGTGAATCGGCGCCATGCGGAATATCCGCCGGCCGGTTAATTTGAATGAGGCGACCTGCAATATCACCGATACCGTTTCCATGACAAACACACCGGCCATCAGGGTAAATACCAGCTCCTGGCGCACAATGACCGCAATCAGGCCAAGGGCGGCACCCATCGCCAACGCGCCAATGTCTCCCATGAACACCTGGGCGGGATAGGTGTTGAACCATAAAAATCCGAGCCCGGCGCCAGCCAGGGCGCCACAGAAAACAGTGAGTTCGCCCGCACCGGCAATATAGGGGATGGCCAGGTAGTCAGAAAACACCGAGTGACCGCTGACATAGGCAAAAATCCCGAGGGCCACGGCCAAAAATACCGCCGGCATGATCGCCAGGCCGTCAAGGCCATCGGTCAAATTGACGGCATTGGAATAGCCGACAATAAAAAAGTAGGCAACAAAGATATATCCGACGCCCAGCGGAATGATCACACCTTTGAAAAACGGCACGATCAACTCGGTCTCGGCCGGAGACTGGGCGGTGTTATAAAGGTAAATGGCCGCGCTCAGGCCCACGATCGATTGAAACAGGTATTTCCAGCGCGCTGATAGGCCGGCTGAATCCTGCAACACCAGTTTGCGGTAATCATCAATCCAGCCGATCACGCCAAAGGCCAGCGTCACCAGCAGCACGGTCCAGACATAGCGGTTACTCAAATCGGCCCACAGCACGGTGGATACGACGATTGAAAACAGTATCAGGGCGCCACCCATGGTCGGCGTGCCGGCCTTTGAGAAGTGGGATTCCGGACCCAGCTTCCTGATCGGTTGCTTGACCTGCTTTTTAACCAGGCGTCGAATAAAAGTCGGACCCAATACCAGGGAAATGGCCAACGCGGTCAGTGCGCCGAGAATGCCTCGTAATGTGATGTAGACAAAGACATTGAAATCGGGGTTGATTTCAGACAGCCACATGAAGAGCTCAAGCAACATCAGCCATTCGCCTCGAGGTAATCATGTCCATTGAATATTTCTCCATTGGATATTGCATGCACCACCTGTTCCATACCCATCGAGCGCGACCCCTTGACCAGGCAGGTCACACCGGGTTTGAGCTGCGCCAATAGTGCCGCGATCAGCTCGTCCCTGTTTTCAAAATGCCGGGCGGCATCGCCAAAGGCATCCGCCGTTGCAATGCTGGCTTCACCCAGCGCAAACAGGCGCGCAACACCCAGCCTGCGCGCGGCATCACCCATCTCGGCATGCATTTTCAAACTATCTGCGCCCAGTTCCTTCATATCGCCCAACACCAGCCAGTGCTCGCCGGCCTGTGAAATAAGCACCTCCAGCGCCGCATACAAGGATGCAGGGTTGGCGTTGTAGGTATCATCGATCACCGTCCAGCCGGACCTGGCTTTCACCAGGTTCAGACGACCGGGCACGGGGGCGACGGCCTGCAGGCCCCTGCTGATATCATCCAGTGGAACATCAAGCGCCATGCACACGGCCGTTGCCGCCAGGGCATTACTGATGTTGTGCTGTCCCGGCAGGTACATGTGCAATTCAAATTCGCCCTTGGGGGTATGCACCATCCATTGATCCCCTGAGCGCTGCGCCCGGATACTGTCGGCACTATCACCATTGAAATACAAAACGTTTGCGGCGTTGTTCAGCGACTGCCAGGTTTCGACCCACGGTTCCGCAAGGTTCATGACCGCGGTGCCGTCGGATGGCAATGCGCTGTACATTTCACCCTTGGCCAGGGCGACACCCTCAAGCGAGCCAAAGCCTTCGAGGTGGGCTGGGCCAATGTTGGTAATGACACCCACATCGGGTTTGGCGATGGCGCCAAGGTAGGCGATATCACCCGCCTTGCTGGCGCCCATTTCGAGCACTGCAAAATCATGCGCATGGTCGAGCTGGAATAATGTCAGCGGCAGACCCAATTCATTGTTGTAGTTACCGGAGGTGGCCAAAACGGTGCCACTGAGCCTGAGAATGCTGGCAACCATTTCCTTGACGGTGGTTTTGCCATTGCTGCCGGTAATTCCCACCACGCGGGCCGGGCATTGTAAGCGCCATGAACCCGCCAGCATCCCAAGTGCTTTCAGCACATTTTCAACCTGCAGAACCGGCAAGTCCGTTTCCACATCACGGCTGACCAGCAACGCCGAGGCGCCCAGTGCTTTTGCCTGCTCTACATAATCATGACCGTCAAAGGTCTCACCCTCCAACGCCGCGAATATACAGCCGGGGATGACTTCACGGCTGTCAGTGGTAATACCGCGAAAAACAAAATCAGGCTCTGCCGGTTTGCAGCTCAGAAGGCTGGCTGCCTGGTTGAAGCGCATGCAAATCATGCTGCATCCTCCAGCTTATCGGCCACACGCGTTTTGCCGGTGGTGTCTTTGGTATGAACTGCCTGGCCCCGGGAGCGCATGATTCTTCCCGGCACCGGCTTCATCAACTCGATCTGGTTCAAAACCCTGTGCCAGGGCATACCCAGCAGAACCAGTGTTCCTGCCGTTGCCAGCAGGCTGGAGGCATTCGATTCGCCCAACAGGCCCGTGCGCACGTCTTCTGCACCCCATGGGCCAATAATGCGAAGGACCATGCCATTGCGGTCTGCAGAGCGTATCTCGGCACTCAATTCTGCGTCTTTACCAAGGCCAAAGCTGAGTATTTCCATGCCGCCGTTAAGCTCCCCGAACCACTGCCGCCCATAGCTGTCATCACAATTGATGATGGCAAATGCCGGCGCATATTCGCTGAACAAACTGCGCTTGGCCGCCGCGTAATCTGCACGGCTCTCATAACGGCCGCTTGTATCATTTCCAAGGTCTGTGAATACGGCGGCATCAATCTGCACGGTTTCGATGACCTTTTCTTCGAGCTCACGGGAGGAAACTTCCATGGCAAGGTGCTCGACATCCTGATCGAGGCAATCCGACAACACCTTTTGCACATGAAACGCATCTTTTGAGGCCCGCTCATTGTTTTGCAAATCACTGACCGCGCCATAGGCGTATGAGCCAAGCAAACCGGCATTGCCGTAAGCACGGTGCCATGACTGCGCAAGGAAATGCGCAACCGGGGCCTTGCCATTGGTGCCGGTCACCGCCGCAATACTCATTAGTTCAGATGGCGCCGAGTAAAACCGGGAGGCCAGTTCCGCCAATTTTTGATCAAGGCGGTTTACCTTGATAAAGGGAACGTCCAGGCTTGGCAGTGATTTCAAGCCATCATGAATCACTGCCACCGCCCCGGCATCCACCGCAGATTCGGCGAAATCCAGACCATGGTTCAGTTGACCTTGAACAGCAACAAAAGCTTCACCAGCTTTGATGGTCCGGATATTTGAAGAGATCCCTGTCATTGTTAAGGCGGGTACATCCTGAACCCAGCCCTCAAGTAAATCGGCCAATGTCCTCGTAAACATCATTGCCCTCCTGCCACGGTGCCGGCATCCACCAGGATGGCCGGGTAATCGTCAGGGGGAATATTCAAAATTCGCATTGCGCCGGTCATGACCTCTGAAAACAACGGCGCCGCCACCAGGCCGCCGTAATATTCTTTTCCGGTGGGGTCATTGATAACCACCACGCAAACAAGCCTTGGATTGCTCGCCGGACCAAAACCCGCGAAACTCGAAACATAGCTTGATTCGGCATAGCCAGAGGCATTGGCCTTGTGCGAGGTTCCGGTTTTACCGGCAATACGGTAGTTGGCCACACGCGCCCTTGAGCCCGTGCCCTCTTTGGTCGGCACGGTTTCCAGCATCCTGGCGACAGCAGTGGCAATTTTCGGATCGATAGCGGAAATCGGTGGGTTGTTTGAACCGACAAGAAATGCCGGTTGACGCAACTTCCCGCCATTGGCGATGGCGGCATAGGCCTGCGCCAACTGCAGCGGTGTTGCCATGACACCATAACCATAGGAAATGGTGGCCTGCTCGAGGCGACGCCAGCGCTGGTAATTTCTCAATACGCCGGCCGACTCACCCGGGAAACCGGTTCCGGTGGCCTCACCAAAGCCATAGCGGCGGTAGGTATCCCACATCTGCTCGGCATCCAGCTGCAATGACAGGTTGGTGACACCCACATTGCTGGACTTGGTCAAAACACCGGTCAGATCCAGCATTCCATAGTTATTGTGATCGCGAATGGTGTGACCGGAGACAACCACGTAACCGGGATTGGTATCAACCGGCGTGGCGGGCGCTGCAATTCCATTTTCCAACACGGAAGTCACCGCAATGGGCTTCATCACAGAACCCGGTTCGATCATGTCCGTGACGGCCCTGTTGCGCATGCTGGCTGGATCATGATTGGAATTATTGGGGTTGTAAGACGGCTGGTTAACCATGGCCAGCACCTCGCCGGTATCCACATCCAGCACCACAACACTGCCCGACTGCGCACCGTGCTTGAGTACCGTGGTCTTGAGCTCCCGGTAAGCCAGGTATTGAAGCCTCTTATCAATGGAAAGGTGCAGGTCGAGCCCCGGAGAGGATTCCTGGATCAGCTCAACCTCTTCGACCGTTTCACCCTTGCGGTTCTTGATCACGCGCTTTTTACCCGGACTGCCGGCCAACCAACTGTTGTAAGCCAACTCTAGCCCTTCCTGGCCAATATCATCGATATTGGTAAAGCCGATGACATGCGAGGTGACTTCCCCGGCCGGGTAGAAGCGACGGTATTCCTTTTGCAGGTAAACGCCGGGGATATTCAGATCGCGAATCTGATCGGCCAAATTGGGGTTGACCCGTCTTTTTAACCAGACAAATTCCCTGCCGGAGCGTTGGGTTAATTTTCTTTCGGTATCTTCCGGGTTGGCTTCCAGCAATTCTGCCAGTGGCTTGATGTTATCGGGGTATTCGAGCACTTCACGCGGCTTTACCCAAACCGAATCAACCGGTGTACTGACCGCCAGCGGCTCGCCGTTACGGTCGGTGATCACCCCACGGGTCGATGCGATAGTGACTTCCCGCAAATACAGGGCTCTTCCTTGCCCTTGCAGGAAGTCCGTCTCCATGACCTGTAAATTGACCGCACGCGCGATCAATGCAACCGAGCACAGCATAAAAATCAGCAGCATGGCATATAGCCTGCTGTTGGTCCTGCCATGTTTGTTACTTTTACTCAAGGACTGACAACCAATATGTGTGTCTCGCCGGGTTCCTGCATCTTCAGCAACTCGCGAGCCTTTGTTTCAATCTGGGCGGCATCCGCCATCCAACCCTGCTCTATCTGTAAACGGCTCCATTCGGCCAGACCTTCATCCTGCCGCGCCTCGAGCTCAACCAACTCAACCGCGAGCACGCGACTGTGATGACGGGTATAGACGACGCCAAGCGCCGTACTGATATCGGCGATCAGAACCAGGACCAAAATTAAAATCTGTAAATTCAGCTTAATTTCTCCGCAACCCTCATTACTGCACTACGTGCACGGGGATTTGCGGAGATTTCTTGCTCGGAGGGTTTTATGGCTTTGCCAATGGCCTTTAGAAGGGGTGACCAGTCAGGGTGCTCTGGAATATTACGGCGAACCTGTCCTGGTCGTACGGCTTCTCGAAACGTCCGCTTGACCAGGCGGTCCTCAAGGGAGTGAAAGCTGATAACCACCAGTCTTCCTCCCGGGCGTAAATGCCTGATTGCTGCTTCCAGCCCTGTGGCCAGATCACCCAACTCATTATTGACAAAAATTCGGATTGCCTGGAAGCATCGTGTTGCCGGATGCTTCTTTTCTCTATTACCTATCGTCGTCTCGATAAGCTGCGCCAGCTGCGTTGTTGTTACCAAACTCTGCTGTTGGCGTGCCTTCACAATACTCCGGGCAATCCTGCGCGCATGGCGCTCCTCTCCAAACTCCCAAAACACACGGGATAATTCCCGCTCCGGTGCCTCTGCAATCCATTCGGCTGCTGACACACCCTTTGTTGGGTCCATCCGCATATCCAGAGGGCCGCCTTTCATAAATGAAAAACCACGCTCCGGATCGTCCAGTTGTGGTGAGGAAACCCCCAGATCAAGCAATATGCCATCCAGGCCTCTGTCTATATGCCACTCCTGGACCAAGCGGTCCATCTCCGCAAAACTACCCTGAACAATTGAAAATCTGGGATCTTCGCCCCATTCTTCCAGGCCCGCTTCCACTGCTCGCGGGTCCTTATCCAGGGTAAATAAGCGTCCTTGCTCGGTCAGCCTGGCCAAAATGGCCCGGCTGTGTCCTCCTCTGCCAAAGGTCCCATCGAGGTAATATCCATTTCCCCGAATCTTGAGTGATGAAACAGCTTCATCCAGCAAAACAGGTTGATGCTGGTATGTGTTCATCCTCTCAGCTCGTATCCTCTGGTCTAAATTCGTTTCAGCCCATAATTGAGCAACTCTTTACAGCACCAGGCGGGACATTTCTGCCGAAGGTTCATCGAAACTCGAATCTTCCTCTTCTCGCTTGGCGACTAACGTATCTTCATCCCAGATTTCAAAACGCTTGCCCATGCCCAGCATGATCACGCGTTTATCCATCCCCGCCGACTGACGCAAACTTGGCGGTATCAAAATTCTGCCATTGCCATCCGGCTCTATCGCCGTGGCGCTACCGACCAGGCGGCGCTGCAATGCTCTGTGGCTTGCCTTGAAACTGGGCAACGCCATGACATCGTCACGAACGTCTTGCCATGTCTTTTCCGGTTGCAGCCACAATGAACCTGAATCGAATGCGCTATAGGTCAATACAAGCCGGTTTTGGCATTGCACTGACAGGGTTTCCCGATACCGTATCGGTATCGCTAGCCGCCCTTTCGCATCCAGATTGATAGCCGTCTCACCAAAAAACACTTTTTCCCCACCTAGTTATACTTGTTTACCACATTTTCCCACATTTATGCACGATAGTGCTTGAAAGCAACAAAGTCAAGAGGATCAAAGGTATTAGAACAAGTAAGAGGGGTAATAGAGCGACACGGGCATGGCGGTCTTAGGGCAGTGTCAATATCCCGACTCCAACATATTGCGTCGTGGTGAGGAAACCGACCCAATATATTGTATCGCAATGGTGTTTTTTGAAAGTTGCTTCAAGACAAATTCGTTGAAGAACACGGCAACGGGGGCAGCGCTATGGGTAATCCCTACTGAGACCGTGACAAATCGGAATTTTGTGGACAATATTCCAGGGACGGATACGCCGTTAACCAGTGGCACTACGTTCACATGAGGCGCTGGGGAGAATGCCAACAGTCATGCACATGAGGGACTCGAGTTAACTCAATTCACTTTAAGGAGTTTTGATAGCAATGTTTCCGTAAAAAAATAGGGATTTGAACATGTACTTGATTGCCTGGAATCTCCGTTAGTAAATACATTCACCTCTTTCATGCTATTGCCTGGTGTAAAACTCGCATAATTCTTTGTCTTTAATGAACACAGATGGAGAAAATTTGGTTTCTCTAACACGCATTTTATTAGGGTTAGCCAGTAATCGTCTTTTATCAAAGGTGTTTTGAGAGTGTGCAAAGACCAAAATGGTGCTTTTAGGTTCCAACTGAACCATGGGGATCGTATAATTTTTTAGAAAAAACCGTTCCTCAGAAACAGTTGCATCATCTGCGTAAGACGTAAACTTCAATAATTTTCTTTTAAAAGCAAAGGTTCCAGCAGTTGCATGATTTGGGCCATAAGGGCCAA
>JBFFWN010000031.1:0-20189 GCA_041570235.1 Lysobacterales bacterium
ATCCTTCGTTTGTGAACATTGCCGGAACTCCGTCCGTGTTCCTTACAGAAACCCAGAATCTCTTTGGCAAAGGCTTTCAGTGCCTTACCACGCTGCAATAGTATCTTGCGTCCAAGCAGATCCAGCCCTTGAATACCCGTGGTGCCCTCGTACAGGGTAGCGATGCGCGCATCCCGAACAATTTGTTCAAGCCCCCACTCCTTGATGTAACCATGGCCGCCAAAAACCTGCAGGCCATTATTGGCGGATTCAAAACCCACCTCGGTAAGAAAGCCTTTTAAAATAGGTGTAAGGAAACCCAGTTTGTCATCAATTTGCTTCCTGGTCTCCTCGTCTTTACATTGCTCCAGTTCATCGATCATTTTCCCGGCAAAATAAATCATTGCCCGGCCACCTTCAGAAATTGCTTTTTGCGTTAACAGCATTTTTCTCACGTCGGGATGAACAATGATGGGGTCAGCAGCTTGGTCAGGGAATTTTTTTCCTGATAGGGAACGCATGGACAATCGCTCTTTGGCGTAGGGTAATGAAGCCTGGTAGGCCAATTCAGAATTACAGACGCCCTGAATGGCAATTCCAATCCTGGCGGTATTCATGTATGTGAACATGTATTCCAGCCCTTTGTTCTTTTCACCAATCAGGTAACCCTTGGCATTATCAAAATTCAGAACCGCGGTGGATGAACCCTTGATACCCATTTTTTCTTCAATGGAGCCACAACTCACCGAGTTGGCTTCACCCAGGGAGGAGTCTTCATTGACAAGGACTTTGGGTACCAAAAATAGTGAAATACCTCGAGAGCCTTTCGGCGCGCCAGGTAATCTCGCCAATACGATATGAATAATATTTTCAGTTAAATCATGGTCGCCGGCTGATATGAATATCTTGCTACCGGTAATACCATAACTTCCGTCATCGTTGAGTTCCGCCTTTGTACGAATCAAGCCCAAATCAGAACCACACTGGGCTTCTGTCAAACACATCGTGCCGGTCCATTGGCCCTGGGTGAGCTTGGTCAGGTAGGTTTTCTTTTGATATTCATCGCCGTGTTTTATCAGCGTATTCATAGCCCCCAGGCTAAGCCCCGGATACATCGACCACGACCAGTTAGCTGTACCAATCATCTCCGTGCGAATCAAACCAATAGAAGGCGGCAGGCCCTGGCCATCGTATTCAACGGGATGAGAAATGCCTTGCCAGCCGCCATCGGTGAATTTTCTGTACGCCTCTTTAAAACCCTTTGGCGTGGTTACCTTTCCGTCCTGCCAGTGGCAGCCCTCCTTGTCGCCACTTTGATTCAAGGGCGCCAGCTCTGTTTCGGAGAATTTGGCGCATTCAGTAATAACCATGTCAACCAGATCAGGTGTTGCTTCCTGGTAGTCAGGAAATTTTTGATAGTGATTATAAAAATCCAATACATCTTCTATGACGAATTTGATGTCTTCAACCGGGGCTGTATATGTGGTCATTGCATTTTGCTCTGCGTTTTCAACTGAATTGGTCACGGCGAGTGTTCTCCGGGCCGATTTGATTAAAACCCCAACCCATATATTACACCTACGTAACCGTAACCTACTGTTGCGTAAGTTACGCCACCGTAGTAAACTTGTCAAGATGAAAAAGAAGAAAGAAAGTTCAGGGCGGCTAACGGCTACAGCCCGACGCGCCCAGTTGATTGAAGTTGGTCGCGCAGTGTTTGCAGAAAGCGGTTACGAGGCTACTTCGGTCGAGGAGATCGCTGCCCGGGCGAAGGTCTCAAAACCGATCTTATATAGTCATTTTGGTGGTAAGGAAGGTCTGTATGCAGTCGTGGTCGATCGCGAGATCGAACGCATCCTGGGCAAAATCACAGAGGCTGTCAGTTCGGGGCCTCCACGCGCACGGCTCGAACAAGCTGCATTGGCTTACCTGACCTATGTGCAGGAGCACCCTGAAGGTTTTGCAGTGCTGCTGCGAGACGCACCAAAACAAAGCAGTGAGATGCCTGCCTTGATGTACGACCTGGCGGACCGCATCGGTGATGTTTTTACAGAGCAATTTGGTGAAGCTGGTTACGATTCAAAATTTGCCCCCATTTACGCCCACGCCCTGGTTGGAATGGTCGCCTTTGTTGGACAGTGGTGGACAGAAAGCCGGCAGCCCCCTTCCGTGGAAACAGTAGCAAGCCATATCGGAGCCCTGGCGTGGTCTGGATTACGTCACCTGCCAAAGCAACCATCGCTATTGAAGTAAAAAATGTGGATATCGCAAACACTTCTAGCCAGCGGTTAAATTCGAATCTCGCGCCTATTGTTAGGCCCTGACAACAAAAGGAACACCGATGTGTTCGGAGATGACGAAGTCTTCTTGATGGTCGAAGCACGCTCCGGTTTGGGCCCTGATGCAGCCGGAGAGGACTCGGCCACGGGAAGGGACAATACCGTCACCGGAGATTTCTGAATGAGGGTTCTTTCGTCGACAGCATAAGGTTGTGTGGATTAGCCTTATTGGCGGCTGCGGCCGAAAGCAATACCGCCTGCCAGCATGAGTGTCATGGCCAATACCAGTAGGCCTAATGGGCTCATTGCCGGTATCGAAGTGCTACTGGGCACAGCCCTGGAAATGGATACGGTCATATCCCAGCCTGAATATGAAACCAAAGCATCCGAGCTAAAACGTACCGTTAAGCAGCCATCATCGCTGGTCGATGTAAAGCTGTCGCCCGATGCTATGCATGCAGCCAGGTTGTTTTCGCACAGATAATCCGGATCGCCACAACCTGCAAAGATGACCGGGGTTGCCGTGGTGCTGCCGTCATAGAAGATAACAGTATCATAACAACCGCCGTAACCTTCTTGCTCTTCAACACCGAACTCGTTGATCGAGAGGGTCACTTGACCTTCTGCGGAGGGACAGAAGCTGGTTATACCGTCTTCATTGTCTCCATAATTTTCTTCTTCGCCGAAATCAAGAAATGCCTCACCGCCTGAAACCACTACGTTGGAAATGCCGGTGGCAGGATGAACGATTTGAGCCTGAGCTGAGCCGAAGGCGAAAATCAACAGGATTGAACCAATTATTTGAACGCGAGACATGTAATTTCCTTCCATTATTGCTGCCACTGACCCACAGTACCTGCACCATACATGATCTATCGTCAAAATACCGTTTCGACATTTGCATTTGATAGGCAAAGAATCAAAGTCCGTCGCGCTCAAGGTAGGGAGCCTGGTGGAGGGAACGGTAGACATTGCGACAAGCCCCCTGTCGGTTTTTGATTCAAGTCATGTAGGGCCCTTCTCATACACGGTAACCAATCCCGACCTTCCCATCACTCCCAGCGACCCTCCTCCCGAAGACGCCGAAGCCAATCCCTTATACGTTTTTTACGTTGACGAATTGAATAATAACGCCATGGATATTTTCACCCTAGGGCTTACCGATAACAACAATCTATTCGTTGCCGGTATGTCCGACTCATTGATACAAGTTTCTGGAAGCGCTTTACAAGGTTTCATCTTTCAAGACCTTGCGGCGGGTATCGGTTGCTTCAACGCCACTAGTGACAGATATTGCGGCCAGGATATTTCCGTTGTCATCTGGGAAGGCGAGTACAGCATTAAGAAGCCTGAAGAGATATTCGCTGACGGCTTCGAATAGAACCAATATACGATCAAAGCGACGCATATTAATCAGTAATCTGATTTTAACGATGCTGATTTAAACGATGCTGATTTAAACGATGAACGGGCAAGCGGTCTTATCAGTCGAGGCCCGGTCAATCAGTGCCTTCCGGATGGGCCCTGCGTTAACGGGGGATCAGCCACCGGTCATTCTTGAGGTCGACGCCGCCACCCATCTCCTCCTGCACCACGCGATCGACGACAAAAATGCCCTTTTCAGCCATCTTCTGCAGTGAATCAATGCCGTTGTTGGCAAAGCCGCCCCTGGTTCGGTGAATATTGAAATGTTCTGCAAACTTTCTGCCAAATGCCTCTTCAATACCGTCTTTACCATGCATAAAACCCAGTAATCCTCCCCATGTGGCAGCCGGGTTATCTGCGTCCCAGCCGGCCAGCACCGCTATTTTTACCGTCTCTTTGAAATCGCCCTCACCATAGAGCAGGCTGACAATACTGGCCGCAAAATTGATTCCCGAGGCAAAACAACCGTTGCAATCCATGTTCCTGGAAGTGATGTCATAACCATCGGCCTGCTGCACCTGGTAACGTTCATATACCTCATCACGGGCCTGCTCCCAGGGAATGCCCGCTTCGTAACGACCCCGCACAAAATCAAACATCTTCGCGGTATAAGAGTGCTCCGGTAACTGTTTCCTGGCCTCGCCCGCCATCCAGAATACCTGGTCTTTGATTGGCAGGGTTTTATCCACGCTTGATGCGAGAGAGTACATGACAATATAAAACCCGGACGCCCAACTGGCATGTTCAAATGACGTGGTCCTGACCGGCAGGTTCGCCATCCTCAGTGCGATATCGGGCCTGGACGGTGCAAACAAACCGAATATCTCAGTGGTCAGTTGCGCATCGATCATTTCATAATCAGGGTTATTGAGAGGATCACTGGTGGCCGGCGGCACCATGCCCTGTGTTCGCATCAGGTCGTGGGCGCGTTGATTGGATACCCACAGGTAGTTCTCCTTGCTGCCATCCGGATTGGTAAAGGGCGTGTTCTCATCAGAATAAATATGCTCCAGCCAGCCATCTCTAATCTGTTCGCCGGTCAACATGCTGGTTTGGTGTTTTAACAGCAGGTGCTGGTAGATGTACTCGATATCGGTATCGTCATCAGCGCCCCAGGTGCCGCCCTCATCTTCCAATACCCAGTCGATGGTGGCCGACAGCTCACTCGGTTCCTCGTTCCAGATGTTGGGTTGGTCGGGTTGGCCCCAATCGTCGCGGGTATAAAACTCGCCATGAGGGCCTTCACCGCCAATTTTATCCATTTCGGTCACCAGGCCGGTCCAGTTGGCAATGCACTGGCCAAGCCAAAACCCGTAAAGCCTGTTGACGTAATCCCGCCGGGATAACACCAGGTCGCCCGGTTTCGGGGTATATGAAAGGTAGTCCATCGCAGGGTTTACCAGTTGCGAAGGTACCGGCTCGCTTTCGGCGATGGTTTGCCTGGAAAGGGCTTTCACCTCTTCATGCGAGCTGGAGCAACCCGCGATCATTAACGCGCTCAGTACCAATGTCGCCCACGTGGCGGTCATTCCCTTACCGGTAGCAAACTGGCCATACTCACAACAACCAGACGAAAACATATATTTTCCTTGATGTGTTTCCCTAATCAGAGTTTATACTCGACCGCTATTCCAATCATCCACCCAAGGAGATACACGTGCGATTTTTTTCCATCATCCTGATAACAATGTCCTTCATCTGTTTGCCGGCCGCCAATGCCGCTGAGTTCCTGCGTGAATCGATCGCCAGGGACTACGATGAAAACCTGGCGGAATTGTATTTGCATTTTCATCAGAACCCGGAGTTGTCGAACCTGGAGTTTGAAACAAGCAAGCGCCTGGCCAGTGAAATCAGGGCTTTCGGATACGAGGTTACCGAGGGTGTCGGTGGAACCGGTATCGTCGCCGTGATGAAAAACGGACCGGGGCCCACCATCATGATCCGTGCAGATATGGACGGCCTGCCGGTGAAAGAGGATTCGGGTCTCGATTATGCATCGGTCGCAACTCAGGTGGATGAAGCCGGTATCGAGCAGCCTGTCATGCACGCCTGCGGTCACGATGTACATATCACCGCACTGGTGGGTACTGCACGGCAGATGGCCGAACGCAGCGATGACTGGTCCGGCACCCTGGTATTGATTGGCCAACCCGCCGAAGAGCGTATTTCAGGCGCCCGCAAGATGATGCAGGACGGCCTGTACGAACGTTTCCCAAAGCCCGATTATGCACTGGCCTTTCATGTCAGCGCAGATGGTCCCTCCGGCAAAGTCACCATCCCTCAGGAGGTGGTCGCTTCCAGTTCAGATTCGGTTGATATTATCGTGCACGGCGTTGGCGCCCACGGGGCTGCGCCCCACCGTGGTGTTGACCCGGTACTGGTCGCTTCTCAGATCGTTGTCAGCCTGCAGTCCATCGTCAGCCGAACCATTGCACCCCTGTCTGCCGGAGTCATTACGGTCGGCGCGATCCATGGCGGAACCAAGCACAATATCATCGGCGACCGGGTGGATATGCAGTTGACGGTCCGCTCCGACGACCCCGCGGTCCGCCTGCAGTTGCTCGACGGCATCGACCGGGTTGCAAAGGGCGTCGCTATCTCCATGGGCATCCCTGACAACCTGCTGCCGGAGGTTATCCGTTCACCGGTTGAGACCACGCCGCCAACCATTAACGATACTGAAACCGCCGCGATCGTTTTGGCGGCGGTTGAAAAAGAAATGGGCCAGGAATTCCTGTATTCAGAACCCCGTGAAGGCATGGGCGCAGAGGACTTTGCCTATTTTGTGGAGCCCGGACTGGGGGTTAAAGGGGTTTATTTTGCCGTTGGCGGAACCCCTGAAGATGAGCTGGAAAACGCCCCGTCGCACCATTCACCGTTTTTCAAGGTAGAGCCGGAGCCCAGCATCAAGTCGGGTATCGAGGCGACCGTTATTTCGGCCATGGCGCTGTTCGGAAACGAGTGATTTATCAACACGTGGGTCGCGGTGCATGAAGCAATTACCAGGCAAATTTCTGCAGGGTTTTTGCCACAAGGTCAGATTGACCCGCCAGAGAATCGAGCCATTTCAGCGATGCGTCAATCTGTGGCCGAAACCGTGAGCGGGCATCGGCCAGAATGGCGGCGCGTGTTTCTGCGTTATAACGGTGTTCGGGCGCCTTTGAGTAGGTTTGCAACACCGGGCTTTGCACGGCTTTTTCAACCACCGCGCTATCTGCCGGAATGCCGAGATGGGTAAAAAGGTTCGCCAGGGTTTCAGCCGGGTTCTGCAGCAGCGCTTCAAACTCCAGCAGCTTAACCCTGTCGGCAAGCTCTTCCAGCGACGCCGTGATACTGGCAGCCTCACTCAACCAACTGACAACCGCCAATTGGCCCAGTGACAATTGACTCAAATGGATATCCAGGCCTGTTGCCTGTTGTAAGCGCTGTAAACGAAGTTGTGCAAAGCCTCTCAGGTCTACAAATGCATTCTGACCTGCCAGCAGCGTGGCAATATGTGTTTCCGGGCGGTTATAGACAAAAACCGACCGGGCTTCCGGTTCAAGCAAGTTGATTTCGGGTAACAGGTCAGAACAAACGCTGGTGGCTTTAATGATCGTATGACGGGCGCCCCGCCCCCAAAGCCCCAACAAGATTTGTAAACGCTCCAGGCGTTGCTGCCGATTGAGGAAAGAACGGCCATCGTCTTCATCGGCAAGGTCCTGCGCCAAAGTTCTTAACGGTAGCGGTTCACGCAGGGACTGTGTTTCTTCGGCAAAAGCCAGCAGGCGCGACAACAGGGTGGATCCACAATGACCGACATGAAATATCAGCGAAGGTTGTTTTGAAGTGATACGCCCCTTAACACTTTCCGTAATTTCAGGCCACGGCACCCAGCTACCCCGGGTGGACTGCTTCAAAACGCGTTGGTCCAGGAAACTCGCAGCAGCGACCTCTGCAGTACTTATCTCGGCAAGCAGCAGGCGGTCATTGACCAGGTTGAGTTGATGCGGAAATATTTCCGGGCGCTCGGCCAAACGGTCGGTCCATTGCGCAGAAGTATTGTCATTCATGGTGTATTGCGACTCTTATATCGGGCCTTTGCCCGTTTTTGACTGTTTTCTTCATTGACCTTAACTTAATCACAAACTATTTTGTTATCTCAATCTACTCACGATACCGGAAAAATACCATTTATGATTCTTGAAATCCCCGACTTTCTCAGTACATCGGAAGTAACACAACTGCAGCAAATTGCGGCACAGTCCACCTTTGTCAATGGCCGTATCACCAACCCGCATAATACTACCAAGAACAATGAACAGATTGATCGGGCAGCGCCCGGCTTCCAACAGTCCAGCCAGTTGATGACGAATGCCTTTGTCCGCAACGAAAAATTCAATAATTTTGCAATGCCAAATCGCCTGGCGCCACCGCTGTTATGTAAATATGAAAAGGGCATGGCTTACGGCGCTCACAGCGATGTTGCTTTACTTCGCCTGCAACAGCCACCGGTGCTGCGTTCGGATATTTCAGCCACCATATTTTTGAATGACCCCGATAGCTATGATGGCGGTGAACTGGTGCTTCACCTCGAGGACCGGAAGGTACCGATCAAACTGGCCGCCGGGGGCCTGGTGGCCTACCCGTCCACCACCCTGCACGAGGTGGCGGAGATCACCAGCGGACAACGTCTTGTGGCTATCACCTTTATTCAAAGCCAGATTATCGATGAACGGCAACGCCACATGATCTACATGCTTGGAGAGGTATCTGCGTTGGAGGGGTTAAACATGAAGGCCGAAAACCGTAACCGGCTCGATCTTGTCCGCCATAACCTGACCCGGATGTGGTCTTAGCGCGTTTTGGCCATCACCCGTGCAGTGAACAACTTGCCATCCTGGTCACTCAACTCAACCTGGCTTGCTGCAAACAGCGATTGCAATACAGGATTCCGATGGTGAGTCATCTTCAGTGTACCAGTGGGCGACCAGCTTTGAGGCCAGCCAGAACCCCATGCCAACACAGCCAAGCAATGCGGCTACGTCCAGTAAGGGGCCTTCGGTTTGCGGATACTGTCCCATATCCCGGCAACCACCACCACCGACAGAAAACCCCAAAAGGCGATCGATGCCAACCCGGCACCCAGCCCTACACTTTCCAAACTGTTCTCCTCTTTTAGCGTGTATCTACTTATAAAGATACATTTCCCGCGGAATTGGAGGTATTCGAGAAAGCTATTTTTTCTGGCCGTGGCCGATTTTACTCCTTGCCTGCCCCTTTCAGGTACATATCCAGGAATTTCACATAAGCATCTGATGCGTTAATGCGGTTCTCCCGTTTCCTGAAACCATGCCCTTCATCCGGAAATAACAGGTACTCCACCGGTACCTCGTTAGCCTGCACCGCAGCCACCAGCTCATCACTTTCCACCTGCAGAACTCGCGGATCATTGGCGCCCTGCACCACCAGCAGCGGCTTGACGATATTATTCGCATGGAAGAGTGGCGAAATGCGGCGATGACGTTCGCCATCTGTAGCCGGATCACCCATCTCATCGTAGAGGGCTTGCTTGAAAGATTCCCACCACGGCGGAATGCTCTCCAGCGTCCTTACCCAGTTGGTGACACCAAAAATATTGATTCCCACATCAAAGGCTTCCGGCTCAAAGGCCAATGCAGCTGCAACCATGTAGCCTCCATAGGAGCCACCGATGATGCCGACGCGGTTACCATCAACCCAATCGAGTGTTTCCAGGTATTTCCGGCCATAGACGATATCCTGAAGATCCTCTTCTCCATGACGCCTGTCATCGAGGTGGTTAAACGTTTTTCCGTATCCCGAGGAACCCCGGTTGTTGGCCCCAAGGACCGCATAACCATGATTGACGAGGTGCTGCACCATGGCTCTGTATCCTGTACGCGTCTGGCCACCGGGCCCACCATGCACCAGCACCAACGCCGGTGCCGGGTTGTCTGCGTTAGCGCCATGGGGCCTATACAGTATTGAGGGTATTTCCAGGCCATCGAAACTCTTGTAACGGACGACTTCGCTGGTGACCAGGTGATCCTGCTTGATGGCAGGGTTCAGGGCTTCGGTCAGCTGTTGTGCCTGGCTTTTTTCCAGGTCGATAAGATAGATGTTCGACGGTGAGTTGTCGGCATTAACGATCAGTGCAATCCGGGACTCGTCCGCTGAAAAACTGACGCTGCGCAAATCGCCCGGTGGCAGTTCAGGCAATTCAAGCTCAGTTCCGGACGTGGTATCCAGCAGGGTCACTTCGGTTCTGGCGTCTGCATTGACACCATGTACCTGGTAACGTCCGGACGGAGAATAGGTCAGGTAACTGACATCCCAGGGCGCCTCCACCAACACCGAGGACTCGCCGGTTTCGAGATCATATTTCCACGCCTGGTAAAACTCACCATGTTCATTGGTCCTGTAGACAAGGTTACGGCCATCGCGGGTAAACTCGAAAGCGCCGTGCTGTATATTCCCCATATGCCCGGTAACCAGCATCGGCTCCGGCTTATCGCTTTTAAGATCGACAACAAAAATATCCGAATCGGCGCTGGTGCGCGACTTGTCCAATGCAAGCCAACGCCCGTCGTCGCTGATTGCGCTGATTTCAAAACCGTCATTCTCAAACACCAGTTCACGGCTGAAATCCGAGCTTAAATAACGATAAACATCAAAGTTCTTCTGATCACGCTCCGTGGAGATCAAATAAAAACTCTGACCGCCTTTCTCCCAGGCCAAAAATCCGGCTTTCAGGGTGTCGCCCGGTGTCAGATCGCGTGTGCTTCCATCCAGGTTACGCACGAACACATGATTCAACTCGTTCCCACCGATGTCATAGGTGTAAAGAATGCGATCATCACGAGGAAACCAGCTGACGGCAAAAACCGCATTGTCTGTCGAATACGTCAACTGCTCTGCATCTCCGCCATTAACAGGCAATGCATAAACATTGAATACACCGCTTTGATCTGAAGACATCAAAATGGACTTGCCATCCGCAGAAAATGCGAAACCCGCAGACCGTGTCAACCCATAACTGGTGGTCTCAAAAAACGCCTGGGCACTGTATTTGGGAACCGCCACTGCCACGCTCGCAGGCCCGGATTTTACGACGGCGGTCTCGGTTGCAGCAGTCGGTTGCGTTTGATCACAGGCCACCAGCCCTAAGCCCAACAGCGTTAAAATAAACACTGTTTGTATATTTTTCATTTATCAGTCTCGCCCATTGTGAATTTCAGCGCTACGTCACCCATGTAAAGTGACTCGTTGGCTGATGCAACCAGGCGAAGGCGTTGATTTGCAGGATCAGGATTTGGGAATTCGATATCCCAATACAAGCCATCCGGGCTGGCGGGGCGCATAGGTATTGGCGGGGTTTCATCGTCTTCGTTGACCATTTGGCCCAGCAAAACACCATCTAAAGGATGCGCGGAACGGAGTTTCAATAAAAGACTGTTGCCGGCGAGGCGATCAAAACTCAGTTCCAATTCGAATTCAGCATTTTTTAAACCGCAACGACCGGTGCTGCGGCGGCAATTGGGTTTTTCGACCAGCAGGTAGTTTTGTCCGGGTTCGGCGACCTTTGGTTTCTCAGAGACAAACATATCGACAGCCAGATAAGTGCCGAGCCCAAGGAGTGGGGCCATCAGCGTGGCCACCATCATGTGTTTATTCTTAAATATACTCAAGTCCTCACCCTTTGTTATTAATATCGGCTAATGGATAAACGCCGGGTAAGGATACTTGACTGCGCCGGAATTAGCAGCAGTATTTGTCAACTCAGGCGTTGCGTTACCACTTTGATGCCCGGGTCTTCCGCGTCATTCTGGATCTGGAACCCCATGGAAGCCATTAATTCAAGCATCCGGTAGTTATTGGCCAGCACCTGCCCTTCCATAACTTCAAGGTTACGGTTGCGCGCGATATCCAGAAGTTTCTGCATCAGCAAACGGGCAATGCCTTTGCCCTGCCACTTGTCGGAAACAACGATGGCAAATTCACAGGTTTTCTTGTCCGGGTTGGTCATATAGCGTGCTACACCGATTTCTTCCTCACCCTTCGGGCCAGGATTAATCGCCACCAGCGCCATCTCGTTGTGGTAATCGATCTGGGTAAACCTGACCAGCATTTCCAGGCTGAGTTCATGAATCGAATTCATAAAGCGGAAATATTTCGACTCGGCAGACAACCCACGGATAAACTCCTGTTCCATTTCCGCATCCTCCGGCCTGATCGGGCGGATGATGATATCCGTACCATCATTCAACTGCTCTTCGGTGATCAGGTGGATTGGGTAAGGATGGATGGCAAGGTGATTGTAGGGGTCGGTGGACGGTTTTGGATAAGCTACACGGATGCGGGCGTCCACTGCCACCACGCCGTTTTCATCCACCAGCAAGGGGTTGATATCCATTTCCCGGATCCATGGCAATTCGCAGGCCAGGTTGGAAACCGCTACCAGCACATCGATCAACTTCTCAATGTCGACGGCCGGCATATTGCGGAAATTACCCAGCATTTTGGCGGCCTTGGTGCGATAAATCAGGTCTTTTGCAAGACGCCTGTTCAACGGCGGCAGGGAAATGGCCGAATCACCCATGACCTCGACCATGGTGCCGCCACTGCCAAAGCTGATCACCGGCCCGAACACCGGATCACGGATAATACCGATCATCAGTTCCCGGGCATTCGGGCTACGATACATTTTTGCAATCGTTATACCATCGATGGTTGCGTTCGGGCGGTTCTTCTTGACCTGCTCGATCATGTCCCGGTATGCGCCCCTGACTTCCTGGGCCGAGGCCACATTCAGGCGTACGCCACCGGCGTCTGACTTATGTGAAATATCGTTGGATAAAACCTTCATCACCACTGGATAGCCGATGGTTTCAGCAATCACCAGCGCCTGGTTTGCCGTGCTTGCAACGCCATTTTCAGCCGCAGGAATCTTGAATGCATTCAATATCGCCATGGATTCGGGTTCGGTTAAAACCTTGCGGCGCTCATTTAAAACACCCTCGATGATCAGGCGCGCCCCATCCCTGTCGGCCGTTCCCTGGTCGCCGGTCAACCTGGCGGGTGTCTGCAACAACAAACGCTGGTTGCGGTTGTAGGTGCCAATAAATGAAAACGCATCCACGGCATCTTCAAGCATATTAAAATCAGCAATATGGGCCTCTTTCAGCACCCGCCTGGCCTCTTCGACCTGTGTGCCACCCATCCAACTGGTCAATACCGGTTTTTTACTGTCTTTGGCGGACTTGATCAATTCTTCAGCCACCAGCGTCGGGGCAGTCATCGCCTGCGGTGTCAGGATGACGATAGCGCCATCAACACCGGGGTCTTCAAGACAGATGTCAACGGCTGCACTGTAGCGATCCGGCGGCGCATCACCAATGATGTCGACCGGGTTGCCATGCGACCAGACTCCGGGCAATACCTGGTTAAGTTTTTCTATGGTCTCATCGCTGAGCGTGCTCAGTTCGATGCCCTGATCGGTTGCCCGGTCCGCAGCCATTACTCCGGGGCCGCCACCATTGGTAATGATCACCAGGCGGTCGGAGGCCACGCGGCTGCTCTCCGAAGACAGCACCTTGGCCGCGGCAAACAGCTGGGAGACGCTTTCCACCCGCAGGACACCGGAACGTGACAGGGCCGCAGAAAATGTTTCATCACTGCCCACCAAAGCGCCGGTATGCGACATCGAAGCCTCAGCGCCGGCTGCATGACGCCCTACTTTTAACGCGATAACCGGCTTGATACGCGCTGCTGCACGCAGGCTGCTCATAAACCGGCGGGCATCCGAGATACCTTCAATGTATAAAAGGATGCTCTTTGTCAGCGGATCGGAAACCAGGTAATCGAGATAGTCGCCAAAATCGAGGTCTGCGCCGATGCCCGTTGAAACCACGGCAGAAAAACCAATGTCATTCATCTCTGCCCAGTCGAGAATGGCCGTGCAGATAGCGCCGGACTGGGATACCAGGGCAATATTGCCGGACTTGGCAATGTTATGACCAAAGGTAATATTGAGTTTCTTGTCCGGCCGGATAAGCCCCAGGCAGTTGGGACCCATCATGCGAATACCATGACGCTCGCACTTTTCGGTGATTTGTTTTTCCAGCCGTTTGCCTTCCTCACCGATCTCGCGGAAACCGGCGGACAGGATCAGCATCATCTTGATGCCATGTTCACCGCAGGCCTCAACAATGGCGGGGATGGTAGCGGCCGGGGTGGCCACAACAGCCAGGTCGATTGACTCGCCCACCGCTTCCAGCGATGCATAAGCCGGTTGACCCTGTACGGTGTCATGTTTTGGGTTGATTGCGAATATACGACCTTCAAAGCCGGATGAAAGCAGGTTCTTGAATACCACGCCGCCGACGGAGTTTTCCCTGTCACTTGCCCCAAAAAGCGCGATTTTTTCAGGGGTAAATAAGTCTGTTAAATAATGTGAATCCATTGCTGTAAAATAACCTGTGTTTTTCAATTTCGAATAGGGCGATTATACTGGACTTCAATCCCGCAGTGAGGATTTACCCTTGAGCACAGCGTTTATTAGCCACCCGATTTGCCATGCACATGATACAGGTCAAGACCACCCTGAAAGCGCATCCAGGTTATCGGCAATTGAAGACAAATTGTTACTTTCCGGGCTGTTTGACTTCCTGAAAGGCAGCGATGCCCCCGAGGTTACCGAACAACAGATTTTACGTGCCCATTCACCTTCGCACCTCGCCACCATGAAAGCGATGATGCCGGAACAGGGCTATGCACGCCTGGACCCGGACACAGTCATTTGTCCCGATTCCCTGAAAGCGGCAAAGCGTGCTGCAGGGGCGGTGGTTTCCGCCGTTGACCAGGTTATGGACGGACAGGTCAGGAACGCTTTTTGCAGTGTCCGGCCACCCGGCCATCATGCTGAACGAGATCGCGCCCTGGGGTTTTGTATTTTCAACAACATCGCCATCGGCGCCCTGCATGCGCTTGATAACTATAATCTCAAAAGGATCGCGGTGGTCGATTTTGATGTCCACCAGGGAAACGGAACGGAGGACATATTGATCGGCGATGACCGCATTTTGTACTGTTCCACCTTTCAACACCCTTTCTTTCCCTACACGACACTGCCGGAAAACAGTGACCGGGTGATCTCAGTCCCGCTGGACGCGATGGCCAAGAGCGAGGAATTCAGGGCTGCCGTCAGCGATCACTGGCTGCCGGCACTGCAAAGCTTTGAACCGGAGATGATATTCGTCTCCGCCGGTTTCGATGCACACCGGGATGACGATATGTCTTATGTCAGCCTGACCGATTCGGACTTTCTGTGGGTTTCAGAGCAGATCATGAAACAGGCCGAGGCCAGCGCTGCGGGAAGAATCGTGTCTGCGCTGGAAGGCGGTTACGAGCTCAACAGCCTGGCGCGCTGCGTGGAAGGACATCTGCGCGTCCTGATGGGGCTGAACTGACCAATTGTCTTTGATAGTTAATCCGGCAAGGGCTCCCGCTTCCAGAATCGCTTCACCTCGTCATCCAGACCCGTCATCTCCCAACGCAACAGCGAAAGGGGCAGCCGGCCCTTCGACATCAGGGTGTCGTGAAATGTCTTAAGGTCGAAGTCATCACCCAATTGACGCTTGCTATCTGCCAGTAAGCGCTGCATTTGCAGGCTGCCGATGGTGTAACCAATGCCATAACCGGGCGGGCGGCGCAGGTAGATTTCCGCATCGACGCGGGCAACGTTGCGATCGAGGTAAGGAACACGAGGCAGCCAGTAACCGATCACTTGCTCCACGTTCATCTGGCGTGTTTGCAACCAGACATCGGCAGGAACCCGGGCGGCGCGAAATATACCGAAAATCTGGATCAATTCACGAACCCTGGGAAGCTCTTCGAACAAACCTGCATTCATCATGGCTTCTTCAAGATACGTCGCCCACCCCTCTACCCGGGCGGCGCTGTAAATTTTCCCACGCACCGGATGGTCATTTTTTTCAGCCACCAGGCCATCAAAACGATGGCCGGGGATGACCGCATGCAAATGATCCGGTGACGGATCCCGGAACTGGATTTCCTCCCAGAAATTACGTCCCGAAGGACGCACAATCCAGGGCGCATTGGTGTCCAGCTCAGCAATATAGCCGGGAATGGTAATAATCGACTGTTGCTTCAGAAATGCCCGGATACGCATATCTGTTGCATCGATTCGTTGCTGGTAATCCTGTGCACTGACAGCGGGTTCAAGCTCCGGTACATCACGATTGCGATGCCTTTCCAGCGCATATTCTGCCCATAGCCGGTCCAGTTCACGCTGCCCCAGTATTACCAGTTCCGCGGATGTCCAGGGCATCAGTTTGACGTGCTTCAGATACCAGTCAAAAGCCGCCTCACCAACCCCGGCCTCTGCAGTCCAGCCGGGTCGTTTTTCCTGCAACCAGCTTTCAAATGCCTGCACAGCAGCACGGGCGGCGCGAATATCACCCAAAACTTCGGGCTGGGCTGAGGCGCGCTCGAGCAGGTCGTCATACCAGCCCAACACGCCCGCCGGGGGTGTGGCGCGATACGGGTAGCCATGACCCACCCCGTCGGACTGGTTGAGGTTGTGAATGGCAAGGTCGGCATAGTCGGCCGCCACATCATCAAGGTGCTTGTACGCTTCGCCAGCCAGCACCGGTATGGCCCTGATATCTTTCAGAAACACATCAAGCGCTTCGTCTTTCAAGGGGAATTCTGTAAAGGTGACCCGCAGCATCATGTCCACGTAAAACCCGGGGTCCCGGGCCCATGGCCGGCTACGCTTCAATATAAAATCATGTTGATCAAGCCTGGAACGTACGGCCAGGTAGTCAATTTGTTCTGCCCGTGTCCAGGACTCAACGTCCAGTTTTTCGATGCGTTCCTGGAACTGCCGCATCTGCCTGCGTTGCCAGTCAATGCTTTCTCTGCTGTAGTCAGCAACCGGGTCGATGCTCTGGCCCGCACCCTCCCGGACTATCTGCCGTGGATTCTGCCCCTGGGGATCACGAAATTGCAGAAAGTCATCCAGCAAATCTACCAGTTCCTGGTAGGACCGCTGTTCAGCGTGGGCATCAACCGTGGAAGCTTCCGCTGACAGTAACCCCGATACCGGAAGAAACAACAGAATCATGAGTATAAGCGTTGGCCAAAGACGCAAATAGCCAGTTGAATGTATGGAAATCACAATTCTGTCTCCGCAAAAAGGTCAAAAGATTATAGGAACAAGCACCATTTTATGCCACGCACATATGCTGCTTGAACAGCATATCGTGCCAGTATTGGCAAAAGAACTTTTTCTGGTGGTTTCGCACAATGTTCTTCGAGTGGGGCGCGGTAGCGGTCTGCGGGACCGTCATTTGTCGGGAACAAATGACGAGCTCCCGGGGATGGCTGTAGCCCGCATGTTTTACCAATACCCCGGAAGTTGGCGCCGGACAGGCGCGGCTGGACGCAGGACTGGACTGAGATCAATAGCCCAAGCTATTGGTTGAAGGAAGTTCAAGTGCAGCCGTGGCTGGACAAGCCAGGGCTGGGGTATTGGTGAAACATGCGGGCTCTTGTGTCCCGCAGACCGCTACCGCACCCCACCTGGCGCAGCCTTGCCATGCCCCACCTGGCACACCCTGTCAAGTTCGGCCAAAACACACGAAAACCAACCACAAACCCTCGTCACAAAAACCCGTTGTAACCAAGTGCAGCTTTTTCGCGTCTAAATTTAGGAACCAACAGGGGAGAAAGAGTTGAAGATAGCGGATACATCTGCACAGGACGTCGTGCTGAAGCAAGGGCCGAAAACCCGCAAACGGGTCCTGATCGCGGTTGTGATCATGGCACTGGTCATCGCACTTATATGGGTGACACCTGCGCTACAACGCTGGGCAGGTTCCAGTATTTCCGTTCCTAAAGACCGTCTGCGCCTGGCGATGGTTGAACGCGCCGACCTGGTCAGGGACGTATCCGTACAGGGCCGGGTGGTCGCAGCCGTCAGTCCGTCATTATTTGCCCCCGATTCGGGCACGATCACCCTGCTGGTGGATGCCGGCGCGGTGGTGACCGAGGGTCAGTCACTGGCAACCGTGGACAGCCCCGAACTGAAGAACCGCCTGGAGCAGGAGCGGGCCATACTTGACCGGCTCAGCGTGGAGTTTGAAAGGCAGGGTATCGAAACCAAGCAGAAAGCCCTGGATAACCAAAAGAATATCGATTTAACCAAGGTGACATTAACAGCAGCCGAACGCGAGCGCCGGCGAGCCGAATCCGGCTACAAGATCGAGGCGATTTCGCAAATCGATTACGAGAAGACCAAGGACGACCTGGAAACCGCAAAACTTGCCTACAACCACGCTGTCAGCGATGCCAAGCTGGATGATGAACGCCTGGTTTTTGAGTTAAAAACCCGGGAACTCCAGGTTTCACGCCAATCCATGCTGGTCAATGACCTGCTGCGCCAGGTCGATGAACTGGACATGCGCTCGCCGGTGAACGGCATTGTCGGAAACCTGATGGTCGATCAAAAAGCAGCGGTCGCAAAAAACCAGGTGGTGATGTCGGTGGTTGACCTGTCGGCATTTGAGATCGAAGCGCAGGTTCCCGAGAGCTATGCCGATGACCTGGGTATTGGCATGGATGCAGAGGTATTGGTTGGAAACAATAAGTACCCGGGCGCACTGGTTTCTGTCTCCCCTGAAATCATCCAGAACCAGGTCACCACGAGAATTCGCTTCAAGGGTGATATGCCACCTGGCTTGAGGCAAAACCAGCGCTTGACCACCCGGATACTGATGGAAGAAAAGAAAAACGTTTTAACACTGCCACGAGGTCAATTTTTAGACAGCGGCGGAAGCAGGATCGCCTACGTGCTGGATGACAACTATGTCGCCCATCGCCGTTCGATAGAGGTGGACGCCAGGAGCCTTTCGGCCGTCGAAATCGCCAGCGGGCTTCGGGAGGGCGAAACCGTCGTGATTTCCAGTATCGATCAGTTTCGCGGCGCCGACACCGTTCTGGTAACAGATTAATAATCAAAACAGGAGTAAGCACATGCTCAGCATGCAAAACATTTCAAAAGTATATCGAGCCGGTCAGGTCGAAACCCATGCCCTCAGGGAATTTTCCCTCGATGTTGCCGAGGGTGAATTCGTATCCGTCACAGGGCCATCCGGTTCTGGTAAAACCACCTTCCTGAATATTGCCGGGCTGCTGGAGAGCTTCACCTCCGGCCGTTACGAACTCGATAACAGGGATGTCTTCGCACTCTCAGATGCCGAACTGTCGGCGGTTCGCAATGAAAAGATCGGTTTTATCTTTCAGAGCTTTAACCTGATTCCGGATCTGAACCTGTTTGATAATGTCGACGTTCCGTTACGTTACCGCGGTTTCAAATCTGCTGAACGCAAGCGCCGCATCGAGAAAGTGCTGGAAACCGTGGGCCTGGCTTCACGCATGAAACATTTGCCCTCGCAATTATCCGGTGGCCAGCAACAACGTGTGGCGATTGCCAGGGCGCTGGCGGGCGAACCACGTTTTCTGCTGGCCGATGAACCAACCGGTAACCTGGATTCACACATGGCCATGAGCGTGATGGAACTACTTGCGGACATCAACGGCAATGGCACCACCATTATCATGGTTACCCACGACCCGGTGCTGGCCGAAATGGCCAGTCGCAACGTGCATATCCTTGATGGTCGTGTCAGTGACAATGGGCTGGAACACCCGGTCGGCAAGTTGGCGGCCGTCTAAGGAGATTTGTATGTTTACGTACTACCTCAAACTCGGCTGGCTCAGTATCCGGCGCAACCCACTGCTCAGCACACTGATGGTCGCCGCCATCGCCATTGGCATCGGCGCGTGCATGACCATCATCACCGTTAATTACGTCATGTCGAGCAACCCCATCCCGCAGAAATCCGATCAGTTGTTTTATGTACAGGTCGATAGCTGGGACCCGGTTGAACGCGATGGCGAGGGCTTTGAAGCCCCCGACCAGATGACCTACCTGGATGCCATGGCGCTGATGAAGGCGGACAGGGCCTATCGCCAGGTCGCCAGCAACCGTTCAGGCCTGGTTCTTGAACCCGAAAGCGATGAAGAAAGGCCATTTTCTGTTAATACGCGCAATACCTGGGCGGACTTCTTCCCGATGTTCGATCTCAAATTCATCTATGGCAGCGGCTGGGATGATTCGGCAGACAGGAACCTGGAAAGGGTGGTCGTGCTCAGTAAAGAGATCAACGAACGGGTATTTGGCGGAGAAAATTCAGTGGGCCGTAGCGTCCGGATGAATGGTATGGATTTCCAGGTGACAGGTGTGCTGGACGAATTCATACCTGTACCAAAATTCTACGATGTCACCAACGACCCCTTTGGTGAGACAGAAGAGGTCTATATCCCTTTCAATGTAGCGGTGGAATATGAATTCCCGAGATACGGCAACACCAGTTGCTGGAAATCGCCTGACGGCGATGGCTTTGATGCCTTCCTGAACTC
>JBFFWN010000032.1:0-20181 GCA_041570235.1 Lysobacterales bacterium
AGACACCTACGATGATTTCTTTTACGGCAAGGGCTCAACCTACCCCGACATCAATGGCAGCATCGGTATTTTGTATGAACAGCCACGCGTGAACGGGGCCGTAATGAACCGGAAATCCGGACCGCTGGAGTTCACCGAAGCCATCCATAACCATGTGCGCATGTCGCTATCCACGCTCAAAGGCGCTTATGAAATGAGCGACCAGTTCAAGCAATACCAGGCCGGTTTTTTCCGGCAAATGCGGGCGCGGGCCGATAAGGCCGGTTTTGAAGCATGGATTGTCGGTGATGGTAATGACCGCAGCCGCGCGCTGCAGCTGATGGACGTATTCGACCGCCACCAGGTTGAATACCGTGAACTCTCAAGTGAAGTCAAAGTTGATGGCAGGATATTCAAGCCGGGCCACGCATGGGTAATCCCCGTCAAGCAACGCCAGTTTGGCCTGGCGCAGGCGATGCTGGAGACCCGTACGAAATTTGAAGACAACACTTTTTATGATGTATCGGCCTGGAACCTGGCCATGGCCTACAACCTGCCACTGGCGAAAGTTTCCCGCATGCCGGACACCTCCGACCGCGTTTCTCCAAAAGCTGGAGTTGCGCCACAAACCGGTGCGGTGGCCTGGGTTATCCCCTGGCAACAGCTGAATGCACCGGCCCTGTTGCAAAAACTGCTCAATGCCAAGGCCAGGGTTCGCGTGGCAACCCGTCCATTCAGCATGGGAAACGGTTCAAAATCTGAAAGCTTTACTGAAGGCAGCCTGGTGTTGATAGCAGGCATCCAGGAACCGGAAAACATCGACCCCGTTTTCAATCTGCTGCAACAGGCGGCCGCTGAAGGCATAAATACTTATTCATACGATACCCAACTCAGCATCAGCGGCCCGGGCCTTGGCACCAGCCATTTCAAACTTGTGCCTGAGTTTAAACCTCTGCTGATTGTCGGTAAGGGCGCACGCAGCTATGACGCCGGCGAGGCGTGGTTCCAACTCGATCAAAATCTTGGGGTTGCGCCGGTCATGACCACCCTGTCCCGCTTGAAGTCAGCGAGCCTCGATGGCTACAGCCATCTGTTGATGGTTGATGGTTCATACGCTGACATCAGCAAAAAACAACAACAACAGATCATATCCTGGATCAACGATGGCGGTGTGCTGGTTGCCGTCCAGGGCGCCGCCGACTGGGCAGAGTCACTGTGTTTTACAGCTAACGGCTGTGACACAGAGGAATCCGAAGAGAAGGATTCACAAGCCGCCAAGGCCATGGCCTATGGGGATTACGATGACCAGCGCGCACAGCGAACCATCGGTGGCGCAATCGTAAAGGCCCTCGTCGATCCAAGCCACCCCATTGCCTGGGGATATGAAGGTGAAATGCCCTTGTTCCGGCGTGGCAGCGCCTTGTTGAAGGCCAGCGATAACGCCTTCACCACACCCGTTCGCTACGCGGAAAGTCCATTATTAAGCGGCTATATCGGCGAGCAACGCCTGACTGAAATGAGCGGTCAACCGGCCATCATCGCCGAGCGCCAGGGCAAGGGACTGGTTGTACGTTTTGCCAATAATCCGATTTTCAGAGGCTTCTGGCGTGGAACCGAAAAACTGTGGGTAAATGCCCTGTACTTCGGGCCACTTGTCAGAAAAACGGATTTACCCAAATAATCAACAAGCTGGCTTATTTTGTGTCATTATAAAGAAGTATCTTTAGAAAGCCTTGCACTTATATGTGTGTAAAAGATAATTTTTTCAGCAAAGGTGTAATTGACGAACTAAACTAGAATAATAACAAGCAGATTGTCTGGAACGAATCATCAAACCAAGCGATCGGCCTGTCGTTCACTGCGGGGGTAGAGACGACTTGTCAACCATTGGCGACCCAAAACGTCTGAACGTTTTACGTTTTGACTATGCACTCAATTTTGCCGACGCGCCAAAAGCCCAGTCGGCAAATTTTATGTCATCTGCAAAAACCGAACCCTGTCGAAAAGACGGAGCTATGTTATGAGTTTTATTCATGAACTCAAACGTCGTAACGTCTTCCGGGTAGGTATTGCCTATATCGTTGGTGGCTGGCTGTTATTGCAACTCACCGATGTTCTGTCAGAACTACTGAACCTGCCGGATGTCGTTGGCCGCGCCATCGTAATGGTGGTCGCAATTGGTTTGCCGGTTGCCCTGTTCTTCGCCTGGGCCTTTGAAATGACACCTGACGGGGTGAAACTGGAGAAGGAAGTCGATCGCGGCCAGTCCATTACACCGCAAACCGGCAAAAAACTGAATAGCGCCATCCTGGTATTGATGGCGTTGGCGATCGCCTACCTGCTTTATGACAAGTTTACGGGTGAGAGCCCTCCTGGAACTCCAACGGCAATTGAACAGGCAGCACCGGTTTTACTAGACATCTCTTCAGAGCCTGAAGATTCGAGCATCAACAAGGTCAGGGCCAAATCCAGCGCGGTATTACCCTTGACAAACCGCAGTCCCGAAGCCAATGACGCCTATTTCACCGATGGTGTTCATGATGACCTGCTAACCCAGTTGGCCAAAATCGATGCATTCAGCGTTATCTCGCGGACCTCTGTATTGGAGTATCGGGATACGACCAAGAATTTGAAGCAAATTGGCGAAGAACTGGGTGTCGGCAACATCATGGAGGGAGCAGTGCAGCGCTCGGGCAGCCGGGTCAGGATAAACGTGCAATTGATCGATGCCGGTTCAGATGAGCACCTCTGGGCAGAAGCCTATGACCGTGAATTGACCACCGAGAACCTGTTCGACATCCAGTCTGAGATCGCCCGGGCGATTGCGACAGCCCTGAAGGCCACGTTGACAGACAATGAAATTGCCCAGGTATCGGATGTGCCTACTGGCAATGTCTCCGCTTACGAGTTGTACCTGCAGGGCAAGCGATTTGCACTGGGTGAAACCGATATCGGCTTTGACACGGCCATCGAACTCTATCGCGAAGCACTTAATCTGGATCCGGATTTCAAACTTGCCTGGATCGGCCTTGCGCGGGCCTACATCAACAACTTCTGGAGCTATGGGGGCAACATCGCCGACCGGGAAAACGCTCGCAAAGCCATTGATATGGCGAAAGCCATCGACCCTGATTTTGGTGAGCTTTACATGGCGGAAGGCTTCTACCACTACTGGGGACTGCTGGATTACGACACGGCCCTGTCAAACCTGGATAAAGCCATCGCATTGATGCCGGGCAACGCTGAAGCTCATATGTGGAAAGGCTGGGCATCCAGGCGCGCCGGGCTATGGGAACAGGCACTCGAATCCATGCAAATGGCCATCAGGCTCAACCCACGCGTCGTAATCAACCTGATCGAGACCGGGCAGACCCTCGGCTATCTGGGCCAGTACGATGAGGCCATGGCATTGATAGAGAAAGCCTACCAGATCGATCCTGACAGTTTTTGGGCAAAGTCCTACCTTGCGCAAATGGTAATGCTGGTTGAGGGTGATACCCAACGGGCCAAAACCCTTTTGGTTGGCGCGCAGCACATCGTGGATTCCAGCATCCTGTTTGCATACTGGCAAACGAACATGCTGGCGGGTGATTTTGACAAGGCCCTGGAATTGGCACAACGCTGGCCCCAGAAGGTGGAAATCAATCTGCAGTTCATTGAATTACGCGAAAATATAACTGCCGAAACATTGCTGGCCATGGGCAGGGTGAACGATGCGAAAGCAAAAGCATTGGAAGGCCTCGCCCGACTTGAAAAGATGAAAATCGAAGGCCTGGATGATTACAGGATTTCTGAACAGGAATCGGTTGTCTACAGCATCCTTGGCAACAAGCAAAAATTAAGCGAGGCGATCGCGAAGGTAATTTCTACCCAACCCAACGATGCCGTTGAGGAAATCAGGCTGCAGCACTGGTTTGCGCAGAGTTACGCGAGAGCTGGCATGCCCGATGAAAGTATTGCAATACTGGATTCGCTGCTGTCAGGTCCGGCGACCATTTCAGTACCCTGGCTGGAACTCGATCCCGCGTTCAATGGCATGCGGGACAATCCCGGTTTCATGGCGATGCTGGAGCGGCACAGATGAGTTTCTTTAATGAACTCAAACGCCGCAATGTATTCAAGGTCGCTGCCGCCTACGTCATTGTCGGCTGGCTATTATTACAGGTCTCCGACACCCTGGTCCCTGCCCTGCACCTGCCCGAATGGTTTAACTCCGGTGTTGCCTTTTTGCTGATCATCGGTTTTCCGATCGCGATGATTTTTGCCTGGGCGTTTGAGATGACGCCTGAAGGTTTAAAAAAGGAAAAAGATGTCGACCGGTCGCAGTCCACCACCAATGTGACCGGTCAAAAACTGAACAACGCCATAATAGGGATACTGATTCTGGCCCTGGCTTATTTTGCCATTGACAAATTCCTGCTCGACCCCGGCCGTGATGCTGAGGAAATAGCGACGGCCGTTCAAAATGCTCAGGATCAATCGCCTTCATCCACTGAAGCCGGGGAAATCGATCGATCAATTGCGGTGTTGCCTTTTGTCAACATGAGCTCCGACAGGGAACAGGAATATTTTTCCGATGGACTTTCCGAGGAACTGCTTAACCTGCTGGCCAAAATACCGGAACTGCGGGTAGCGGCACGCACGTCATCTTTTTCATTCAAAGAAAAAAACCTGGAAATACCGGAAATCGCCTCGCGCTTGAAAGTTGCGCACGTACTGGAAGGCAGCGTGCGCAAATCAGGTAACCAGATCCGGATTACGGCGCAATTGATCCAGGCCGATAATGGCTTCCATCTCTGGTCTGAGACCTATGACCGTGAACTGGACAACGTCTTCGAAATACAGGATGAGATCGCTGCTGCAGTTGTAGACGCATTGAAGATCACGTTGCTTGGCGAGGCTCCTAGAGTCAGGGAAACAGACCCCAGGGCTTACCAACTGTTTCTGCAGGGTCAGTTTCTGAGACGTCAGGTCACGGATGAATCACTTCTCAGGTCGGTTGATCTTTTTGAACAAGCACTCAAAATCGATCCCGGCTATCCCCCTGCATGGGCCGAATTGGCATACAGCCGTATATGGATGGCGGGCACTGGCAATCAGATAACAATCTCCGACGCCAACCAGTTGGCTGACCAGGAAATTGAAAAGGCCATCAAGCTCGACCCGGAATATGGCTTTGCTTACTTTGTTCGGGGCGTTTCGAAGATTTTCAATAAATTCGACTTCAAAGGAGGGGCGGAAGATTATCAACGTGCTTTGCAACTTGACCCAGGTAACTCTTTTCTGATTGCCGCTACTGGCACTGCGGCCCGGGTAATCGGACGATTTGATGAATCAATCAGACAGTACCAGTCAGCCCTGGTGCTTGATCCGGTCATGCCGGAGATTCTGTCTTTTCTGGGATGGGCTCAATATTGTGCGGGACATTTACCCGATGCCAGAGCCAATCTTAATAAAACCATTTCCCTCAGTCCCAGCTATGCGGGCGGCCATTATCGCCTGGGCCGGGTTCTGCTCGGTATGGGGAAACCTGACGAGGCATTGGCGCACGTCAAATCGGAGAGCAGTAATATCTATCGCCTTACCGGGCTGGCAATGGCGCATCATTCACTGGGTAACCATGAGCAATCACAACAGGCACTTGAAGAACTAATAGCAGGCTACGCTGATGGCGCGGCTTTCCAGGTCGCAGAGGTTTATGCCATCCGTAGCGAAACAGACCTGGCATTTGAGTGGCTGGATGTCGCGTTGAAAAACAGGGACAGCGGGCTTGCGTCGATACTCGGTGACCCGGCATTTCTGACACTTCAAAGCGATCCTCGCTGGCAGGCATTTCTTAACAAACTGAGTTTGCTGGAATTCTGGCTCGAAATGCCGCCTGAACACGGAGGCCCGGTAAAATGAGTTTCTTTGACGAACTCAAGCGCCGCAATGTATTCAAGGTCGCTGCCGCCTACATCATTGTCGGCTGGCTGATCATGCAGGCGGGTGACACCCTGGCGCCGGCACTTCATCTGCCCGAATGGATCAACTCGGCACTGGCCTTTTTCCTGATCCTGGGTTTTCCACTGGCCATGTTTTTCTCCTGGGCTTTTGAATTAACACCAGAAGGAATCAAAAAGGAAAAAGACGTTGACCGCAGCCAGTCCATCGCCAATGTTACCGGGCAAAAACTGAACCATACGATCATCGCACTGCTGGTGCTGACGCTGGGTTATTTTGTCTATGACAAGTTCCTGGCACGCCCGCAAATAGCTGAAAGCCCTGCAACGGCCAGCGAAACGACAGTTGCGGCACCGGAAAAAGATCTTCGCACCATTGCTGTTTTGCCGTTTGTGAACATGAGTGAAGACAGCAGCAATGAATACTTTTCCGACGGACTGACCGAGGAACTGCTGAATATCCTGGCCAAGATCAAGGAATTGCGGGTCGCCGGCCGCACGTCGTCTTTCGCTTTCAAAGGTCAGCATGATGATTTGCGCCTCATCGGCGAAAAACTCAATGTCGCCACCATCCTCGAGGGCAGTGTGCGCCGGGATGACAAGCGCAACCGGGTGCGCATCACCGCCCAGCTGATTGATGTCAACGACGGATTTCACCTGTGGTCCGAAACCTATGACCGTGAGCTTGATGACATCTTCGCAATCCAGGACGAAATAGCACGAAAAGTTGCACAGGCCATGCGTATTACCTTGCTGGGTGAAGATGAAACCCGCCTGGAAAACATCGCGAGCACTGAAATCAACGTCTATGACATTTACCTGAAGGCCTTGCAGAACCTGCATGAAAACAGTTTCGAATCACTGGGTGAGGCAGTCAGCCAGTTTCAGCAGGTCCTGGTACTCGACCCGAGCTTCACCCCGGCAAAACTCGGCCTGACCGGAAGCTGGCTGGACATGGCGCAAACCGGCTCAATTACCCGCAAGGAAGCCATAGACCGTGGAGTGCCATTGCTGGAGTCCATACTGGCGGAACAGCCCGAAAACAGCAATGCGCGCATACAACTGGGCAGGTTTCGCGCCGTTCAAAATGATAATAAAGCGGCCGAGGCGGCGTTCACTTCCGCGCTGGAGTCAGATCCCCGAAACCCACTGGGATTAAGGGATTTTGGCAGGTTTCTTTTCGAAAACGGTCAGGTTGACAGGGGAATAGCATTGATAGACGCCGCCCTGGAAATTGAGCCATATGCGCTTCCTGTCCTGTGGGAGCATTGCCGGGCCAACGCATACCTGCAAAACTTTGCGACGGCACAAAACTCCTGCAACCAGATCAAGAAAATAGCTCCTGATAGCCCGCTTGGTTGGTATGGCGAAGCGACGGCCTACATGAATATCGGTGATATTGCCCGGGCAACCAAGGGGTTTTCCGACGCGATTGTAAGGGATCCGGGAGACTACGAAATGGTTTCGGCCATGACGGTTTTCTGGGTAGGACTGGGAGACGCTGAACAGGCTGACCAGTGGCAACGACGTGCTGAAGCAATCGGTTCAGGACAACCCTTCCCGATGTGGTCACGACTGTCACTCCTGCAGTACCGGGAGCAACACGACCTGGCGCTCAATTTTGTAAAACAGGTGCTGGATGGAAAGCCGGAAGACCGGCATGGCAGAAACTCGATGTTCCGGCACACTTTAGCCTTTGAGTCCGCCCTGGCTGGTGACTACGAGGCAGGGCTCATACCTTACCGGGAGGCTTTACCCTGGGCGTTCGAATCAGTGCTTGAAATACCGGAAAATGCGCCAAACCAGATCAGCGACATCATTCAAGTTGCAGGATTGCTCAAACTCGCCGAACCAATGTCTGAGCGTCCTGAAGAACTATTGAGTCTTGCAGAAACACACATTGATGATCAGAAACCGAACTGGGGGCTGTGGCAACCATCAATTTCGAGGGCCGCGGTTGCAACAATACGGGGTCATCATGATGAAGCTATCGACTGGCTGAACAAGGCATGGGACAAGAATTGGCGATACGGTTGGCGTGCAGTACTGATTAACGATGCAGTCCTCAGCCAACTTGCAGGTGAGCCGGGCTACCAGGCATTGATAACCCGTTTCGAGACAGACATGGAACGCCAGCGCGAAGAAGCCTACGCCTTGATGGGGATCACAAAATGAGCCTATACAATGAACTCAAACGCCGAAACGTATTCCGTGTAGGTATTGCCTACGCGGTGGGGGCATGGTTGCTGCTGCAGCTTACCGATGTACTTTCAGAATTACTGAATTTGCCCAAGACCTTTGGTCCGATTGTGGTCACCATCGTCGCTATCGGCTTCCCCATTGTCCTGTTTGTTGCCTGGGCGTTCGAAATGACGCCCGAGGGGCTGAAGCGCGAACAGGAAGTGGACCACAGCCAGTCAGTCACGCCACAAACCGGAAGGAAACTGAATCATGCAATCATGGTGATGCTGGTATGCGCGGTCGCTTACCTCCTGTTTGACAAATTTTACGGCATTGATGATCAGGTTTCGGACTCCGCTCCCCCGGTCAGTGCGCAACAGGAAATCAAACCGGAAACAGATAAAGCCAGCGAGCCGGAAAGCTCATCACAATCAATCGCAGTTTTGCCTTTCAGCAACCGCAGTCGGCTCGAGGAAGACGAGTTCTTCGTCCAGGGTGTGCACGATGATCTTCTGACCAACCTGGCGCGTATCGGTTCACTCAAGGTCATCTCCCGCACTTCGGTATTGCGCTACAAGGATACAGAACTGCCCATACCGGAAATCGCCAGGGAACTGGGTGTGGCCACGGTGATGGAGGGCGCGGTGCAACGCTCCGGAAACACAGTTCGTATCAACGTGCAGCTGATAGACGCCAATACCGACGAACACCTGTGGGCTGAAATCTTCGATCGTGAGTTGACTGCCGAAAACCTGTTTGCCATTCAGAGTGAGATTTCTGAAAGAATTGCCGCTGCGCTGGAGACCACCCTGTCGCCACGAGAGCAGCAAGCCATCAACGAACGTCCCACCGAAAACCTGGCGGCCTACAATGCCTACCTGCTGGGAAGGCAACTGATGGCGCGCCGTGGAGTGGATGACCTGAAGCGTGCACAGGAAGAGTTCACGCGGGCAACCGAACTCGACCCACAATTTGCATTGGCATGGGTTGGCATAGCTGAAACCGCTAACCTGCTGGTCGGCAACAACCGCTTGAAGTTCACGGAAACGATGGAAGTCATAGAAAGTGCAGCACGCAAAGCGCTTGAGATAAATGACCAACTCGGCGAAGCCTATCTTTCGCTGGCAGAAGTAGACTATCGAAACGAACGCGAAGCCGAAGCCGAAGCCAATTTCCGCAAGGCCATCGAACTGAGTCCCGGGTACGCGACCGCGTACCAGTGGTATTCCGATTTTCTGGATAATTTTCCACACCGTCGAAAAGAAGCCCTGCAGATGCTGCGCAAGGCAGAGGCGCTGGACCCGCTCTCCTCGATTATCCAGACCGAAATGGCAGATCAGCTCACCTTGCTGGGCCAGTTTGAAGCCGCGGAAAACCAGTTAAATCGCGTCTTGCAGATGGATCCGGATTTTGCACCTGCGTACCGGGAAATGGCCGACCTGATGGGTACAAACGGGCGTTTCGATGAACAGTTCATGTGGTTACGGAAAGCCAGCGAGCTTGATCCCGATAACCTTGGTTTGTACATCGGACAGGCATTTTCATTACTGGATATGGCTGACGAAAGTTCGCTGAGCCGGATTAAGCAGCAGGTCGCCGATATCGATGATCAGCACTGGGCGCTGGGCTGGATAGAGACGATCGAATCAATCCATAAAAAGGAACATGCCGCCGCCTTGGAATCAGCGAAATGGGTTGGCGAGCAGATTGGAGATGTTCCCGGTTTTCAAAATGTCTTTGGTTTTGTGTATTTGCTCAACAACGATCATCAAAATGCCCGACGGTCCTTTTCCATTGCTTCGCCGGAGTATTTTGACCGTGCTTCCTGGCGTACCGCCATCGAACAGAATCCCGGAGGTGGTTGTTCAATTGCCTACGTTTTGTTCCGCACCGGCGATGAGGCAATGGGCGCTGACCTGACGCGAATGACGCTTTCCTACCTTGAAAATGAATTGCCGAATTACATAGAACACGCCGACCGTTTCGGCTATGCAACCTGTTACCTGATGACGGGCGAACTGGAAAAAGCCATGGACCGACTTGAACTGTCATTTGCACATGGTCACCACGATGGATGGGGAATGTGGACCCAAATGGACCTGTTCGACCCGCTACGCGACACCGAGCGATTCCAGGCCATGATGCAGAACATCAGGGAATCTGCCGCCAGGCAAAGAGCCAACCTTGAAAAAATGGAGGCGGAAGCAGAAACGTGAGCTTTTTTAATGAACTCAAGCGCCGTAACGTTTTTCGCGTGGGCATTGCCTATGCTGTCACCTCATGGCTGCTGATCCAGGTCACCGATATTCTGTTTGAATCCATCGGTGCCCCGCCCTGGGTCATGCAGGCCATGTTCGTGATATTGGCTGCGGGTTTTGTGATTGCCCTGATATTTGCCTGGGCCTTTGAGTTGACACCCGAAGGCGTCAGAAAAGAAAAGGACGTGGATCGCAGTCAGTCTATTGCATCGAATACCGGCCAGAAACTCAATGTCACGATCGCTGCGCTGTTACTGCTTTCACTGTCATATATTGCCTATGACAAACTTTTCGTGACCGGCACTGATAACGCCGATAACACCTTCGTCAATGAGTCAACTGCTGTTGCAAGCCGGATTGACTCTCCAGTCATCGTTAAAGAACCCGAAACTGCTGAAACTAAAAAATCCATCGTCGTGCTGCCTTTTGTCAATATGAGCAATGATCCTGACCAGGAGTTCTTCTCCGATGGCTTATCAGAAGAACTGCTGAATGTACTGGCCCAGATCAAGGATTTACGGGTGATTTCGCGAACATCGGCATTTGCCTTCAAAGGCAAGGACCTGGACATCCCCACCATCGCTGCACAACTCGATGTGACCCATGTGCTGGAAGGCAGCGTGCGTAAGGCCGGTGATAGTATCCGTATCACCGCGCAGTTGATCGAGGTGTCAAGCGATTCACACCTGTGGTCGGATGCCTATAACCGCAAAATGGAAAACGTTTTCGAAATCCAGGAAGAAATTTCAAAGGCCATCGCAGGCCAGCTACAGGTGACCCTCGGCACCACACAAATGGCCGGTAGACAAACGGAAAACCTCGAGGCCTATCAACTATTCCTGCGTGGCAGACACCTTTACCAAAACCGCGGTGAAGCGCAAGTGGCGCGGTCAATTGAATTGCTTAAACAGGCCGTTGAATTGGATCCGGATTTTGCCGAAGCATGGGCAAACCTGGCGGCTGCGAGCATGGTTCATGGATATAACCAGGAGGTCGGTTTTGAAAACCATTTCAAAAATGGCCAGCAGGCCGCCACCCATGCCATTGGCATCGACCCCGACAATGGCTTGGCGCACGCGGTACTCGGCCTGGTTCATATGGGTAACCTGGACTGGGAAGATGCCATGAGGGAATATGACCTGGCCATCCGTCTGAATCCAAATGAATCCAATTCCCTGTTGTGGAAAGCCATTGCGCTGCTCAGCCTGGGTTACATCGACCAGGCCCTGGCAATACTTCACCAGGCGGAAAAACTGGATCCGGTATTCACCAACTTACAGTATTGGCTGCTAACTGCATACAGGGTGAAAGGCGATACTGAATCCATGCTGAGCAGGTATCAGAAAATCCAGCAACTCGACCCCGGTTTTAACGATCTGCACTTAAGTGACTATGAATTGTTCTCTGGCAACCTCGATGCCGCCGAAAAGATTGCACGCGCCAGTGCCACTCAAATCCATGGGTCCGATGTTGTCGTCGCCGCCGTTTTCTCGGTTCTTAGGGATCCAAAGCGCAGGGAACCGGCGGTTGCAACACTGCTCGCGAACCGGGAATTACTGCAATGGAACGAAGACCTGGCAGCAAACCTCTGGCGAATCGGAGCTAGCGAGGAAACCCTTTCGAGCTTCCAGACAATGCGGGCGGAGGGTCTTGGTCTTCATGTATCAAATGGTCTCAATATCCTTTGGACAGCCTATGACCGTGAACAATTGTCCAACCCTGCCCTGCCAGCGTTTTTTGAAAGTTTTGGCCTTGCCGACTATTGGCGCAAACACGGCAACCCGGATTATTGCCGGGTTGACGGCGAAAACATCGAGTGTGGAACGCCATGAACTTCTTTGCTGAACTCAAACGCCGAAATGTGATTCGCGTGGGCATCGCCTACGTGATGGTTGCGTGGCTGATCATGCAGTTCGCCGACGTGGTGCTGAACAATATCGAGGCGCCCGGCTGGGTGTTCCAGGTGATCATGCTGGTGCTGGCCATTGGCTTGCCGCTGGTGCTGGTCTTCGCCTGGGCTTTCGAGATGACGCCGGATGGCATCAAAAAAGAAAAAGATATCGACCGCAGCCAGTCGATAGCACCCCGGACAGGCAAGAAACTGAACAACACCATACTGGTCCTGATGGCGCTAGCCATTGCCTATCTCCTGTTCGACAAATTCTCAGCCCCTGCACAACGTGGGACAGACCACTTTTCTCAACAAGCTTCCAGCCAAACCTCTGGCGCCAATGAGAAAAGTGCTCTGTCCCCAGTCGAAGCCCAAGGCAGCAACGAAGCCAAGTCCGCCATCAGCCGGCAATCCATCGCGGTGCTGCCCTTCGATAACCGCAGCAACCTTGAAGAAGACGAGTTCTTTGTTGAAGGCATGCACGATGACCTGCTCACCAACCTGGCCAAGATCGGATCTTTAAAAGTCATTTCCCGTACTTCGGTGGCCCGTTATAAAGACACCGGGTCCTCGATTCCCGAGATAGCCAAAGAGCTGGGTGTCGCCACCATCATGGAGGGCGCCGTGCAACGTGCCGGCAACACGGTGCGTATCAATGTACAGTTAATCGATGCGCAGACCGACGAGCACCTGTGGGCGGAAATATTTGACCGCGAACTAACCACCGAAAACCTGTTTGCAATCCAGACAGAAATCTCCAAGAAAATTGCTTCGGCTTTAAAGGCCAAGCTGTCGCCGGACGAGCAGCAGCGCGTCGACGCGCGCCCGACCGAAAACCTGGCCGCCTACAGTGCTTATCTGCGGGGCCGGCAACTGATCACCCGGCGCACCGCTGAAACCGTCGACCAGGCATTGCTTGAGTTTCAACGAGCGGTCCAGCTGGACCCGCAGTTCGCGCTTGCATGGGCAGGTATTGCGGAGGCGGCACAACTTTCCTTATGGGTCAGTGATATGAATCGCCCTGAAGCGCTTCAATTATCGCAGGAGGCTGTTGAAAAAGCGCTGGCCATCAATGACCGTTTGGGTGAAGTGCAACTGGCCCGGGCCATGTTGATCCAGTTACAAAGGGGTGATGATGAGGAGAGAGAGGCCGCCTTCAAACTCGCCATAGAACTTAGCCCTGGTCATGCACAGGCCTGGGAAAGATACTCTGATTTCGTCAGCAATTTTCCAAAACGTCTTGATGAAGCGCTTGAACTGGCCAAAAAAGCCGCTGAACTCGACCCTTTGTCCCCCTCGATTCAAAACCAGGTCATTGATGTACTGTTTCAACTCGGAGATTTCCAAGAAGCCGAGCAGCGCCTTTACCGGTTGATTGAACAGGACCCTGATTTCGCTGCGTCCTATAAGCTAATGGCGGATATTAAACGCGAGATAGGGCAGTTCGACCAGGCCATTCGTTTTTTCCACAAGGCGCAATCACTTGATCCTGGCAATATTAATTTTGTCATGCGTGAGATCTGGCCGCAAATGGACATCGGAAATACTGCGGAACTCGATGCGTTGTTGGCGCGCATGGAGGTCATGGATCCCGACAGCTCGACCCTGAGTTTCATGGAGATTTGGATCAATATCTACAAGGGGACGCTTGATGCGGCCATGGAAGCTGCCCGGCTTTTCGACCAGAAAACGGGTTATCGTCCCGGGGGTAAGTGGCCACAGATGTTACCTTCCGCGTTAATGAGTGACCAAACGGTATTCCGGGCGCTTGCTGAAGAGCTGCTGCCTGCTTATTTTGATAGCGAGACTTTTCAAGCGGGGTTGGAAGACAGGCCATGGATGGGTTGTAATATTGCCTGGGCCCTGGCCCATACCGGCGATGAGGCCCTGGGTTCAGACCTTGTCAGGCAAACTATCAAGTACTTCCAGGAGAATATACCGGTTTTCGCCGAGAGCTATGCCCTCAATGTTTGCTTCCTGATGCTGAATCAGCCCGAACGGGTATTGACGCTGATAGAAAACAAAGTCAAAAGCGGGAAGGTTGCTGGTTGGTGGATAACATTTAAACACCCCGCCTATGAATTGCTGCAATATGATCCCCGTTTCATCGCTGCCCAAAGCCAACTTCAATCGATGATCGCCAGCCAGCGTGAAAACCTTCAGCAATTAAGCCTGGAGGGTGAATGATGAACCGCTCTGAAAGGTGTTTACAATGAGTTTCTTCGCCGAACTTAAACGCCGCAACGTTTTCAAGGTGGCTGTCGCCTACATCATTACCTCGTGGCTGGTCGCACAGGTTGCACAGTTGGCTGCGGATTCTTTTGGTGCACCGGACTGGGTAATGAAAATGTTCATTACATTGCTCATTCTCGGTCTGCCCTTCGCCGTCATCTTTGCCTGGGCATTTGAAATGACACCGGAAGGCTTAAAGAAGGAAAAGGATGTCGATCGTTCCCGGTCTATCGCATCTACTACCGGCGCAAAACTGAATCACACCATCACCATCATACTGGTGCTGGCCCTGGGTTATTTCGTGTTCGACAAGTTTGTCCTGGATCCAAAACGGGATGCGGAACTGGTGCAGACTACCCAGGTTGCAATAGAACAAAATGCCAGTGATGCCGAGGATGTTTCTGAAGCAGGCAAGCCCGGCAGAGAGTCCATCGCCGTACTTCCATTTGTCAATATGAGCGACGACGGCGCCAACGAGTATTTCTCTGACGGCCTTTCCGAGGAGTTGCTGAACCTGTTGGCCAAGATACCTGAACTCAAAGTCGCGGCCCGTACCTCATCGTTTCAATTCAAGGGTAAAACAGGTGATATCGAGACGATTGCCTCACAGTTAAAAGTGGCCAATGTACTGGAAGGCAGCGTCCGCAAATCCGGCAACCAGGTAAGAATTACCGCCCAGTTAATCCAGGCCGACAACGGTTATCACCTTTGGTCCGAAACCTACGACCGTACGCTGGAAAATATTTTTGTCGTACAGGATGAAATTGCGGCGGCGGTTGTTGATGCCCTGAAAGTTACGCTATTGGGGGCACCCGCGCCCATTGCCAAAGAGGCCAATGCCGAAGCCTATGCCCTGTACCTGCAAGGCCGCTATTGGTACAACCTGTCGGGCGAGGACAATGCCGCCAAATCGATGCAAGTTTACCAACAGGCGATCGATATCGACCCCGGATATGCGCCTGCATGGGCGGGGCTGTCGATTTCGACAATCTTTATGGCTGGTCAAGGCTGGATAGACCTCAAAAGTGGCGTCACTAAAGCGCGTGAGGCCGCTGAAAAATCGGTGACGCTTGATCCCGGCCTGGCCCTTGGTTGGGTCAGTTTAAGCGAAATTCAGTATTATTATGACTGGAACTGGGAAGCTGCTATCCAATCCATGCAAATGGCGCTGAAACTGGAGCCAAACGCCAGTTATGTATTGAGGTCGGCTGGCCGTATCTCAAAGGATCAGGGTCAATTGGAGCGGGCTGTATCCTTTTATCGCCAGGCAATTGCCGTTGACCCTTTAAACCAACGATTACTTGACTCCTTTAGCGGAGCCCTTGAAGCAGCCGGGCTGTTGCAGGAAGCCGAACAAATAGGACGTCATTTATTGTCACTCAACCCTGATTATTTTGCCATTCAATCTACGCTTGGCTGGATACTCTTACGCCAGGGAAATGCGGAACAGGCGCTTTTGGAAACGCAAAAAGATGATGACGGATTCTGGAAGGACCTGATAACACAGTTGTGTCTGTATTCACTGGGAAGGCATGCTGAAGCTGATGCCGCACTGGCCGCTCTTATAGAAAAATACCGGTCCTATGGCGCTTACCAGATAGCAGAAAGCTATGGCTGGCGGAATGAACCCGATGAAGCATTCAAGTGGCTTGATATTGCCTATGAACAGCACGACCCCGGCATGGGTGCTTTGCCCGCAGATGCTACCTTGAGAAACCTGCATCGCGACCCGCGCTGGGAAGCCCTGTTGAAGAAAATGGGCCTGCTGGACACATGGCATCAAGTGCCGGCGAAATACAAGGGGCCGCTACAATGAGCTTTTTTTCCGAACTCAAACGGCGCAATGTTTTCCGGGTGGGAATTGCCTACCTGATCTCCTCGTGGTTATTGGCGCAGATTGCGGAATTGCTGCTGGATACATTTGGCGCACCCGACTGGACCATGAAGTTCATCGTGGTGGCATTGCTGATCGGTTTTCCCATCGCCATATTTTTTGCCTGGGCGTTTGAACTGACGCCCGATGGTGTCAAAAGAGAAACCGCTGTCGAGCGCGACCACTCGATTGCACCCCAAACCGGCAAGAAACTGAACAACACCATCCTGGTCCTGATGGCACTGGCCATTGCCTATCTCCTGTTCGACAAATTCTCAGCCCCTGCACAACCGGGGACAGACCACTTTTCTCAACAAGCTTCCAGCCAAACCATTGGCGCCAATGAGAAAAGTGCTCTGTCCCCAATCGAAGCCACCACCCCCAAACGCCAGTCCATCGCCGTGCTGCCATTCGCCAATCGCAGCAACGAGGAAGGCGACCTCTTTTTCACCGATGGTATCCACGACGACCTGTTGACCCAGCTGGCCAAAATTGCCGACCTGAAAGTTGTCTCCAGGACCTCGGTGATGAAGTACAAGAACACCGAGAAAACCATTCCGGAGATCGCCGCTGAGCTGGGGGTTTCAACCATCCTCGAGGGCGGCATCCAACGTGCTGGTGACCGCATCCGTATCAACGCCCAGCTGATTGAAGTGGAGGCCGATGAGCATTTGTGGGCAGAAACCTTCGACCGCGAGATGACGATCGAAAATATCTTCGAAATCCAGTCTGAAATTACCCGGCAAATCGTCAGGGCCGTCAAGGGAGAATTGAGCGACGAGGAAACCGAGGCGCTGGCCAAGATGCCAACGGACAGCCTGGCGGCCTACGAGGCTTATTTGCACGCCAAGACCATTCTGAACCAACCGGATTACAACCCGGAAAAGTTTGAAGCGGCAGAAATATGGGCAACCAAGGCGGTGGAAAACGACCCTGAATTCGCGCTCGCCTGGGCCATGCTGGTCAGCATTCACGGGCAGGCCATCTGGTTGCGCTCTGATACCAGTCCCCAACGCCATCAACTGGTTCAGGGTGCCCTGGCCAGGGCAACGGAATACGGGCCTTTCCTGGCGGAAACCCTGGCAGCCAGGGGCGAATATCTTTACCGGGTCGAAAATGACTTTCACGCTGCCGAAACTGCGTTTCGATCCGCCATCAAGGCCAAGCCCGGTGATGCTGAACTATTTGACAGCCTGGCAATTGCCCTGCGCAGGACGGGTAAGTGGGAAGAGGCTATCAGCAACTTCCAGCTTGCCATCGAGCTTAACCCTGAAGATATTAAGGCACGCACCGGACTCGTTGATGCGTTGATCTCGATAGGTGAATACGGCCGGGCCGAGCCGCTGGTTGATTTGTGGACTGAGAAGTTTCCGCAGGCGATGGATATGAAAGGCCACAAAACCGCCATCCTGATGTTTCATCACGGTGACCTCGTGGCGGCGCGCAATTGGCATGATCAGCTTGTAGTAACCAGCAGCTCATTCGGTTACTGGACAATTGCCACCAACCTGCCTTTGCTGGAACGAAATTACTCCGCCGTCATCAATGAAATTGATCGATCGATGTGGTCGGCATCAAACCCTGATTCTTTGGAGAGGTTTATTGGCCTGGTTAAAAAGAGCGAGGCATACCGGCTCTCAGGTGACCAGGTCATGGCTGCTGAGTTGGTCCGTCAAGCGATTGATACCATTGCGACGATCGATCTTGATCTGGAAACTGACTTCACCATGTCATGGTACCGGTACAACCTGACCCTGGCCTATTTGCAAATCGACCAGGCGGACCAGGCCTTGCAGGAGATCGAGACGGCGCTAAACCTGATGCCGGAATCACGTGACAACGTGATGGGTGTCACGCTGTCCAACATGCGCGCACTTGCCCTGGCCATGGCCGGGCGTCGTGATGAAGCACTGGTGGAAATTGAGCGACTGCTTAACACACCGGCTGGTCTGAACCGCTGGAATCTGTACCTGAGCCCGGCATGGGATTTTTTCCGCGATGATGAACGCTTCAACGAACTGATCAAACCGCTGAACCTCGAAGAAGCTGCTTCATGAGCCTGTTTGCCGAACTCAAACGCCGCAATGTCTTTCGCGTTGGTGCCGCCTACATCATTGTCGCCTGGCTGGTGATGCAGGTCTCGGATGTTGTGATCAACAACATCGGCGCACCCGACTGGGTATTCCAGGTGATTCTGCTGGTCCTGGGTATCAGTTTTCCGGTTGTTTTGATTTTTGCATGGGCCTTTGAGTTGACACCCGAAGGGCTGAAAAAAGAGAAAGACGTTGACCGCAGCCAGTCAATAGCACCTAACACGGGCCGCAAACTGGATCGCGCGATTATCGCGATACTGACGCTCGCGCTGGCTTATTTCATGTTTGAAAGGTTCACCGCACCAACCAAAATTGAGCCGGTCGCCTCTGTCAGTGAACAGACCATCGATAAATCCATCGCGGTACTGCCCTTTGTCAACATGAGCGCCGACAAGGACAATGAATATTTTTCCGATGGCCTGTCAGAGGAGTTATTGAACCTGCTGGCCAAGGTGGACGGCCTGAAGGTCGCGGCAAGGACATCATCTTTCAAATTCCGCAACTCGGAATCCGATATTGCGGAAATCGGCGAACAACTGAACGTTGCCACGGTGCTTGAAGGGTCGGTGCGAAAATCAGGCAACCAGGCCCGGATCACGGCACAGCTGATCAAGGTTGATGACGGATTTCACATGTGGTCGGAAACCTATGACCGCAACCTCGATAATATCTTCGAGGTGCAGGACGAAATTGCCAGGGCCATCGTGGATGCCCTGAAATTGCCGCTGCTGGGCCACGACGCACAACCGCTGAGCACCCGCTCAACGGATAACTTCGAGGCCTATGACCTTTACCTGCTTGGCAGGCACCACTCACGGGATTATTCCACCCAGGGGGTTGAACGGGCCAGGGACTATTACCTGAAGGCGCTGGAGATTGACCCGGCTTTTGCACCTGCCTATGGCGGCCTCGCCGATGCCTACATATTCCTGTCCGATTTCGGCGACCTGCCACAGGGCGAGTCGCATCAACTGGCAAGAGCTGCTGCAGAAAAAGCCCTTTCCATCGACCCGGATTCACCGGAGGCGCATGCAGCCATTGGTCTTCTGTTGAACGATCTTGGTCATAACCGGTTGGCTGAAAGCCACTTGCAAAAAGCACTCGAAGTCAATCCCAACCATGTCAACGCATTGCTTTGGTACCGTAATACCCTGGTCGCCATGTTGAGAATAAACGACGCCATGCGTGTTACAGAGCGCGTCTTGAGCCTCGACCCGCTATCCCCACCGGTACGCCGGCACTATGCGCATCAGCTCATTGCAATGTTGCGATTCGATGAGGCGGAAAATGAAATACAGGCTCAGATCGCCGCCAACCCCGATGATGCGCAACCCTATGAGCTCTGGGGTGATCTATTCCGTGAAAAAGGCCTGCCGCAAAACGCCATACCCATGTATCGCAACGCCCATCGACTGCGGCCCGGTGATATCTACATGGCGGCGCGAAGTGTAACCTCCGCGCTGGAGATGAATGATACGAAGCTGGCCGGGTACTGGTTGAACCAGGCCCAAAACCGCGGCATTGATGGTCAATGGACCCTGATCGCGGCGAACCAGGCCTTGTATGCTGCAGGTGACTTCGACGGTTTGTTGTCGCGGGTCAATGAACAACTAGCAGAACAACCCGGGCAAATACAACTATTGCTTTACCGCAGTGCGGCACTGATGAACTTGGGAGAGCCCGATTCGGCAATTGACACCCTCAGGCAGGCTCAGAATGTTAATGGTTATGA
>JBFFWN010000033.1:0-20003 GCA_041570235.1 Lysobacterales bacterium
CCAGCCTGAAACACAGCCCGAGCCTGAAACACAGCCCGAGCCTGAGGCGCAGTCCGAGCCTGAAACACAGCCCGAGCCTGAAACACAGCCCGAGCCTGAGGCACAGCCCGAGCCTGAACCGTCTGCTTCCTCCACTGAAGAGGCACCCGAACAGGCGATTGCCGATGATGATGTCGAAGACACTGCCAGCGCAAAAGAAAATCAACAACCGTCCCGAGAGTCACAGGAATCTACAGCGGAACAAGGTGTCTACGGCCCGGTTGCCAGCGGTGAGACATTGTGGGGTATTGCCCGGGATTTCAGTCGTGGCTCCGGTTACTCTATCAACCAGACGATGCTGGCCCTGCAGCGCAAAAACCCCGATGCTTTCATCAACAACAATATCAACTCTCTTAAGCGTGGCGCTATTCTGAGGCTGCCTGCTCTGAGCGAGGTCGGTGAACTTTCAAGCAGGGAGGCCATGCTCGAAGTTATGCGGCAGGCGGAAGAAAAAAGGACGGGTATCTCCTCCGTTGCGCAGGATTTCAGTGCACCGACGGTTGCAGATATTGGTGACTACCAGGAAACCGAGGCAAAAGAGGATGAACCCGTTATCGTTGAACAGGAAGCGGGGCATCTCGAACTGGTTCCGCCTGCTGAAGAACAGGCGCCTGATGCTGTAGCGTCAGACGACCCCGTTACCCAGGGTCCTGATACAGAAGTGATTCGCGAGGAGTTGTCACGTACCGAAGAAGAACTGGTCAACGTCAAACAGGAAAATGCCTACCTCGAGCAGAGAATACAGGAGTTGGAAGCGCAGGTTGCCGAACAGCAAAGCCAGGTGATGGGTGTTGAGGACTCAGGCTTGGCGGCCATGGAGAGTAAACTTGCTGAGGATCGCGCATCCGGACAGCCGGAACCAGAGCTTGCGATCACTCCGGGTGGTGAAGCACAGCCCTGGTATGCCGGTATAACACCATTGATCATTGGTGGTGCCGTCGTATTCATTGCACTGATTGTCTGGGCCCTGCGCCGCAGGAGTGCCGGTCAGGCAAGTGGTGCTGAATCGGGCGCGGTTGCGGCGCTTGCTTTGGAGGCAGAGGAAATCCGGCGCAACCTCGATAAAAAAGACGACGACGCCAAAACCGTTGTTCAGAAGTTACCGGTTTCTGATCCGGAGCCAGAACCAGAGCCAGAGCCGGAGCCAGAGCCAGAGCCAGAGCAAGAGCAAGAGCCTGAACCTGCACCAGGTCCGGTTGTGGACATCGCGCCCGAACCAGCGGACGTATTGCCCACCGGAACGCTCGATGATGAAGGCGAGACGGTGGTTCAGAAGGCACCTGAAAAGCCTTCCGGCTTCGCTATCGACTTTTCTGACGACGATTTGGATGTGCAGCCTTCCGAGGATGATCCTGAAGTCAAGCTGGATCTCGCCCGGGCTTACCTGTCCCTGGGGGATAAGGAGGCATCGAAAGCCATGTTGGACGAGGTGCTCAAGAACGGTAGCGATGCGCAAAAACTCGAAGCCAAACAAATGCTGGATGAATTCTGAGTTTGTCTTGTCTTTACCTGAGTTTTGAGACCTCCAACAGGGTTGTAGGTCATCCCTGTTCACCACAGGTTTGAAGCCATGCGTTATGCAATTGGAATTGAATACGATGGCTCTGGATTTTGCGGTTGGCAACGGCAGGATCATTCGCCATCCGTGCAGTCGTGTGTTGAACGGGCATTGGACAAGGTGGCAAATCACCCGGTAACCGTGATTTGCGCAGGGCGAACGGATACCGGTGTTCATGCGCGCTGCCAGGTAGCGCATTTCGACAGTGCTGCCGTGCGCAGTAAAAGGCAATGGATACTGGGAATCAATTCCAACCTGCCTGAATCGGTGCGTGTATTATGGATACGCGAAGTCGATGAAACGTTTCACGCGAGGTTTTCCGCACTTTCAAGGAGTTACCAATACCGCATCATGAACCGTTGGGTTCGGCCGGCCATTGGATTTTCACATTTTGCATGGTGCCGCCAGCAACTGGATGCGGAAAGAATGCACCATGCATCGCAATGTCTTTTAGGCACCCATGATTTCTCGGCTTTCAGGTCAGCGGGGTGTTCATCGCAACATGCGATTCGTGAACTGATGAGTATTGAGGTCAGACGCAGGGACGATATCGTCATAATGGACGTCACCGCGAATGCTTTTTTGTACCACATGGTGCGCAATATCATGGGAAGCCTGATCGAGGTCGGCCAGGGTGACAAGGCGGTCGGATGGGTGAAACAGGTTCTGGACAAGGGTGACCGGAAGCTGGCCGGCGTCACAGCCGAAGCCCAGGGCCTTTATTTTATGAATGTGCGATATGATCCGAAGTACAAGCTACCGTTGCTGCCGGAATCTTTTCCGTTTGCCGGAGACCATGTATGAGTAGAACAAAGGTTAAAATTTGTGGTCTGACTCGTGTTGAGGATGTAAAGTCAGCGGTTGCTGCCGGCGCCGATGCAATAGGTTTCGTTTTTACCAGGAGTCCAAGACAGGTCAGCATCGACACAGCAGCGCGACTGATAACCCATGTTCCCGGTCACGTCTTAAGTGTAGGTTTGTTTCTTGATCAGGCCCGGTCCGAAATATCCCGGGTGCTGGAATCGGTTTCACTGGATGTTTTGCAGTTTCACGGCAGCGAAACACAACAGCAATGCAGCCTGTACAATTTACCCTGGTTAAAAGCGGTGGCAATGGAAGATGACCAGTCAGCCAGGCAGGCCGAGATAGACTTTCCGGAGGCCATGGGGCTTTTGCTTGACAGCCACTCGCGCGGGAAACGTGGTGGTAGTGGCAAGGTGTTTGATTGGTCACTGTCCAGGCCGTTATCGAAACCGGTCTGGTTGGCCGGCGGTTTGAGCGTTGAAAATGTGGGCCAGGCCATACGCATGGTAAAACCCTACGCGGTGGACGTGTCCAGCGGCGTGGAGAGCGCTCCCGGTATCAAGGATCCGATCCTGATGAGTGAATTTATCAGGGCGGTCAAAGCAGTTTAAACAGCGTTTGAAAAGGTATTGAATGAAAACAGAAGATCAGCAGGCTCTGCCCGACGGGCGGGGGCATTTCGGTCAGTTTGGCGGACAATTTGTCTCCGAAACCCTGATGCACGCACTCGATGAATTGCGCGAGGCCTATGGCCGCTGGCGCCAGGATGACGAATTTATTGAACGTATGGATAGAGACCTGGCAAATTATGTTGGCCGGCCATCCCCCATCTATTATGCGCAACGTTATTCCGAGGCGGCGGGTGGCGCAAAAATCTATCTGAAACGTGAAGACCTGAATCATACCGGCGCCCACAAGATCAACAACACCATGGGGCAGGGCCTGCTGGCCCACTACATGGGTAAAAAGCGTGTCATCGCAGAAACCGGCGCCGGCCAGCATGGCGTGGCATCCGCCACGGTGGCGGCAAGGCTGAACCAGTCCTGCCGGGTATATATGGGTAATGTTGACATACAGCGCCAGGCCATCAACGTTTTCCGTATGCGCCTGCTGGGGGCAGAGGTAACCGGCGTATCTTCCGGTTCAGCGACCCTCAAGGATGCACTTAACGAGGCAATGCGTGACTGGGTAACCAATGTCGACGATACCTTCTATATCATCGGTACGGTTGCCGGGCCGCATCCCTATCCACAAATGGTCAGGGATTTCAATGCAATCGTCGGGCGGGAAGCCCGCCGGCAGATGCTGGAAGATTATGACAGGCTGCCCGATGCATTGGTGGCCTGTGTTGGCGGCGGCTCAAATGCCATCGGGCTGTTCCATCCTTTTATTGATGATAAAGATGTCAGGATGTATGGCGTTGAGGCTGCGGGACGCGGGCTTGCAACCGGTGAACACGCAGCTTCCCTGTGTGCCGGTCGACCGGGTGTGTTGCATGGTTGCCGTACTTACCTTCTGGATGACCAGGGTGGTCAGATTCGTCATACACACTCCGTATCCGCCGGTCTGGATTATCCCGGAGTCGGGCCCGAACATGCCTGGCTGAAGGATACGGGCAGGGCGGAGTACGTCAGCATTACCGATGACGAGGCCTTGCAGGCTTTTCACCAGTTGACCCGCCTCGAGGGCATTATGCCGGCCCTGGAAAGCAGCCATGCACTGGCTTATGGATTCAAACTGGCTGCCAGTATGCGGGCTGATCAAACCATATTGATTAACCTGTCGGGCCGAGGCGATAAGGACGTACAGACAGTGGCGGAAATTGAGGGCTTAAGCTTATGAGTCACAGGATAAAGGCGTGTTTTGACGCCGCCCGTTCAAGCGGGCGCAAGGTGCTGATACCCTTCATCACCGCCGGCGACCCGGATCCTGGCTGGACGGTCGATATCATGCATGCGATGGTAAAGGCCGGCGCAGACCTGCTGGAACTCGGTGTGCCGTTTTCAGACCCGATGGCCGATGGTTCGGTTATACAACTGGCCAGTGAACGTGCAATTGAAAAACAGGTAAGCCTCGACAAGGTGCTGGAAATGGTAAAGGCGTTCCGGCAAAACGATACATCCACGCCGGTGGTGCTGATGGGTTATATGAACCCGATCGAGCGTTTCGGTCGCGCCGTTTTTCCCGCCGCAGCGCGGCAGGCAGGGGTTGACGGCCTGCTATTGGTAGATTGCCCGCCGGAAGAGCGCGAGGACCTTGGTGATGCCATGGACAGCACTGGCCTGGATGGTATTTGCCTGATAGCGCCCACCACCACACGGGACCGTGTCAAACGGATTGCCGCGGTTGCGAGTGGTTTCATTTACTATGTCTCGCTGAAGGGTATCACCGGATCGGGTCAACTGGCTTCGCCGGAACTGGCCGAACCGATTCAGCAAATAAGGGAATTCAGCGATTTGCCCGTTGCGGTCGGGTTCGGGATCAAGAACGCGGAAATGGCGGTCAGTGTTGCAGAACACGCCGACGGCGTGGTGATTGGAAGCGCCCTGGTTGAGTCCCTTGCGGTGGCGGAATCAAGCGAACAGGCCTGTAAGCTGGCCACCGCATTTGTTGCACCCGTACGTGAGTCATTGGACAATATGGCCTGACGGCGGTAAAACCCAAACTCCGGAAACAGGATTAAATAGTCAAATGAGCTGGTTTCAAAAATTCAGACCATCGCGGATTCGTACCGAAGGTGGCAATAAACGAAATGTGCCGGAAGGTCTGTGGACAAAATGTAGTGTTTGTACGGCAGTTCTTTATCGTCCTGAACTGGAGAGAAATCTCCAGGTTTGTCCCAAATGCGGGCACCATATGCGCATCGGCGCGCGTTATCGTCTTGAGCAGTTCCTCGACCCCGGGGAGCGTCGCGAAATTGCCGCCAAGCTTGAATCCGTTGATGTGCTGAGATTCAAGGACAGTAGGAAATACAAGGACCGCTTATCTGCCGCACAAAAGAAAACCGGTGAAATTGATGCGCTGGTGGTTCTGGCAGGTAAACTCAAGGGCGCCAACATCGTCACCTGTGCCTTTGAATTTGGTTTTATGGGTGGTTCAATGGGTTCGGTGGTGGGTGAAAAATTTGCCCGCGCCGGTCAGGAATGCCTGCGGATGAAGTCACCGCTGGTATGTTTCTCGGCCTCGGGCGGCGCGCGAATGCAGGAAGGATTGTTTTCACTGATGCAAATGGCAAAAACCAGCGTGGTGCTTGCCAGGATGAGTGAAAAGGGCCTGCCGTTTATTTCCGTGTTGACCCATCCGACCACCGGCGGCGTTTCGGCAAGCCTTGGTATGCTGGGTGACATCAACGTGGCGGAACCGCTGGCGCAGATTGGTTTTGCCGGTCCGAGGGTCATTGAGCAGACCGTAAGAGAGAAATTGCCTGAAGGTTTTCAGCGCAGTGAATTCCTGTTACAAAAAGGTGCGGTGGATATGATTGTCGATCGTCGCAATATGCGTGACGAAATGGCCGCCCTGCTGGCGCTGTTAACGTCCGGTAGCCAATCACGACCTGTCAGTGGCGAATTGCTGCAGAATTAACCCGGCCTGAATCACGTGTGAGCGTTGCATGAATCTTGAAACGTGGCTGGCTCTGCTTGAAAAACGCCACCCGCAATCCATTGACCTTGGTCTGCAGCGCTGTGGTGAGGTTTATCAACGCCTTGGCTCGCCAAGACCGGCAAAAATGGTGTACACGGTGGCCGGCACCAATGGCAAGGGTTCAACAGTCGCTTACCTTGCTGCCATGAGTGGCGCCCTTGGCCAGTCTTACGGCACCTATACTTCCCCGCATATTTTTGAATTTAACGAACGCATCAGCATCATGGGCGAAGCTGTTTCGAATGAAACGCTGGTGGATGCTTTTGAACAGGTTGAGGCAGCCCGCGGCGATATATCGTTGACCTATTTTGAGTTCACGACGCTTGCCGGTTTTGTGATTTTACAACAGCAAAAACTCGACTGCGCTGTACTTGAAGTAGGCCTGGGGGGGCGCCTGGATACGGTCAACCTGGTGGATGCGGACTGCGTGGTCATCACGCCGATCGGTCTCGATCACCAGGATTACCTGGGGCCTGATATCGAGTCCATAGCGCGGGAGAAAGCCGGTGTCATCCGGCAGGGTATCCCGGTAATTTGCACACAAAGCGAACCACCGGAAGCACTTTTACAGATTGCACGGCAGCAGCAGGCCCGCGTGTTCATCCGGGACCGTGATTTTTCGATTGACCAAACCTCGACGGACGACGAAAGCCTTTTCAGATATTCATTCCGGGGTCAGACATTGCTGGTCTCCAGGCCCGCCATGGCCGGCGGTCACCAGTTGGATAACCTGGCGGCGGCGTTGACCGCGCTGCTGGTGTTGAACCCCGCCTGTGCCGATCATGCCGACCGGATTTCAGCAGCGATCAGGGCCTGTAACGTTACCGGTCGTTTGCAGAAGGTGGCGGTATCACCAACGATACTGCTCGACGTGGGTCACAACGAACTGGCGGCAGTGGTGATTGCAGAACATTTGCAAAAGGCCGGCTGCACCAATGTCAGGTGCGTCATCGCCATGTTGAGGGACAAACCGGCTGAAACGGTTGCAATGGCATTGGAACCGGTATGTAAACATTGGTACTGCAGTTCATCGCCGGGTCAACGCGGGCAGAGCGGTGAGGATTTGGCATCAAGAATCCAATCCGCTGCGCCGACCGCCAGCATCCGGCATTTCAACTCGGTGGAGGAGTCCTTGCGGACGGCTTTGATGGATTCAGCCGCCGATGAAACCCTGTTGGTATTCGGTTCTTTTACGACGGTTTCAGCCGCATATCAATGGCTCAGGAATCACATAAAGCATGAATTGCATGATGCTGCTAAACTCACCCGATAACCATCCGATAGCTATTCCGGAAAAACGCCATGGATAAAGCATTAAAACAAAGACTGGTCGGTGCAAGCGTGCTGATTGTTTTGGCGGTCATCGTATTACCGATGCTGCTCAGCGGAAGGTCCGAAACGCTCAAGCAGGAATCCCGGCGGATCGAAGTTCCGCCAAAACCTGACGAGCTTTCCATCGAAACGAGACGCTTCCCCGTCGGTTTGCCAAACAAACCTGCAAGTTCCGTGCAGGACCGCGAAGCCCGGGCCGGGTCAGACAGCCCCGGCAGAAACACGCCTGATGTTTCTTCAGGCACTGCAGAAGCGGTAACATCTTTGCCTGATCAACCGGAGGTTTCTGCCAGCGGCCCTGAAAATTCCGCGCTGGAACCCGCAGCGGATGCCAACGACGTTACAACAACAACGCCTGCGCCACCGGTGGTTAAAACCATTACCCTAAAATCCGGCCGGGACAAGGGTATTGATGTCGAGGAGTCGCAACAGAGCAATGCGGATACACCGCGCTACCTGGTGCAGGTAGCCAGTTTCAGTAGCGAGAAGAATGCCAATGCGCTGGCCAGCAAGCTGCGGGCGGAGAACCTGCCGGTGATGATGGACGTTGTAGATCGCGTCGCGGGTGTTCTGCACCGTGTGCGTGTTGGGCCCTATGGGGAACGTTCCGAGGCGGATGCTGTGGTTGCCAGCCTGAAATCCAAAATGCAGGACCTCACACCGCGCGTTCTTGACTTGCGACCGGAGCAAAGCGCCCCGGTTTCAACACCTTCGGACCCGCTGGTCCGTTGGGTTGTACAGGTGGGAAGTTTTGGTACGGTGGAGCCTGCCGATGCACTGGTCGCCAGGCTGCGTCTTGCCGGGTTGAGTGCTTTTTCAGAGAAGGTCGTCTCTGGCGGCGACACGGCATACAAGGTTCGTGTCGGTCCTGAACTTAACCGGGACAAGGCAGTAGCCCTGGCTAAAAAACTCAAAACAGAGCAACAGCTTGAAGGGTTCGTGACAACCCAGGAATGAAGCAATGGCATATTCCGATTACATCATATTCGCAATCATTGCCATATCGATCCTGGTAGGCGCGGTACGCGGATTCATCAAGGAGGCGTTTTCCCTGGCGGTGTGGGCAGCGGCCTTCCTGGTGGCATTCCAGTATTCCGGTATATTGGCGCTGCAACTGGAAAGTCATATTGAATTGCCGTCGGTGCGCACGGCGCTGGCCTTTACCGGTCTTTTCCTGTCGGTGCTGCTGGTGGGTGGGTTGCTGACATTCCTGGTGGGAAAACTGGTTGAAAAAACCGGATTGAGCGGCACTGACCGCCTGCTTGGCGGTGTATTTGGCGGCGTAAGGGGGCTTGTGCTGGTGCTTGCCCTGATCCTCATTGCTGGTTTAACGCCCATTCCCCGTGATCCCTGGTGGCAACAGTCCTACACGATACAAAGGCTGTTGCCGTTGGCGGAGTGGGCTTCGCAGTTTTTGCCTGGTTACATCCTCGAGCATTTGGATCTCGAAGGAAAAGAACAAAAAGATACCGATGAAGACGGCGCAGCAGACATTTAGCGTGATAGAATACGGCGCTCAAATCGCCTGTCATTTAGCAAGGAACTTCTGAATGTGTGGAATTATTGGCATTGTCGGAAAACAGGCGGTCACGCCCGCCATTTATGATGCATTAACCATTTTGCAACACCGTGGCCAGGATGCTGCAGGCATCGCTACCCTGGAAGGCCACCAGATTCATCTATACAAGGGTAATGGTCTGGTCAGGGATGTTTTCCCCACTTCTGAACTATCCAAGCTGAAGGGCAACACCGGTATCGGTCACGTCCGCTACCCCACTGCCGGAACGGATAATCTTGATGAGGCCCAGCCATTTTATGTCAATTCACCCTATGGCATTGTCCTGGGCCACAATGGCAACCTGATCAACGCACACAGCCAGAAAAGAGAGTTATTCGATACCGATCGGCGTCACCTCAACACCGAGTCAGACTCTGAGGTCCTTCTGAATGTGCTGGCACATGAGTTGCACAGCATCGGGCCTGTGGGTATGAAGCCCGAAGATGTGTTTGAAGCTGTGGATCGATTACATCAGCGCTGTAAGGGTGGATACGCCGTTATTGCCATGATCAGCGGTAAGGGCGTGCTGGGATTCAGAGACCCCAATGGCATACGACCCGTTGTATTGGGCTATAAAGACACCGAGCACGGTCGTGAATACGCGATTGCATCTGAAAGTGTGGCGCTTGATGTGCTGGATTTCACACTGATGCGTGACCTCAAACCCGGCGAAGCTGTATTTATAAAGCTGGATGGGCAGTTATTCACCCATGAGAGCAAGCTTGCAAAACCCGTTTGCCCGTGTATTTTCGAATACGTGTATTTTGCCAGGCCGGATTCGATGCTCGATGATATTTCTGTGTACAAGGCCCGTTTACGTATGGGGCAGGCGTTGGCGAGAAAAATTCTCAGGGAGTGGCCGGATCACGACATCGATGTGGTAATACCCGTGCCCGATACCAGTCGCACTGCTGCCTTGCCGCTGGCTTATGACCTCGAAGTCAAATATCGCGAAGGATTTATCAAGAACCGCTATATTGGCCGGACCTTCATCATGCCCGGACAGGAGCAGCGCAAACGTTCGGTCAGGCAAAAATTGAATGCCATTGATCTTGAATTTCGAGGCAAGAATGTTTTGTTGGTGGATGATTCCATCGTCAGGGGAACAACCTCACGACAGATTATTCAGATGGCAAGGGAAGCGGGCGCCCGCAAAGTATATTTTGCCTCGGCTTCACCGCCGGTTCGTTACCCTAATATCTATGGCATCGATATGCCCGCGCCGTCCGAACTGATCGCCAGCGGTCGCGACGAAAAGGAAATTGAAGCTGAACTGGGTGCTGACCGCCTGATTTACCAGGACCTGGCTGATTTGATCCAGGCCTGCAGGGAGGGTAATGAACGGATTACCCAATTTGATACCTCCTGCTTTTCCGGTGAATACGTGACGGGCGTTGAACCGGGATATCTCGAAGACCTCCAGAGCAGGCGCAGTGACCTGGCTAAAAGTCTGAACAACCAGGGACACGGTGAGGTGCAGGCAGGCTGATTTTCCAATATATGCTATGGCAGACAGGTTTTTCAGGCCTTATCATGCACAGACTAATAACCCAACCACCCAACAGACAAACGGACAATAGCTATGACCCGTATTTATAATTTCTGTGCCGGCCCGGCCATGCTGCCTTTACCGGTACTTGAGAAAGCTCAAAATGAACTGCTGGACTACCGGGGTCTTGGTATGTCGGTGATGGAGATTTCTCACCGCAGTGGCGCGTTTGATGAGCTGGTTGACGAGACCGACGCTTGTCTGCGCAGGCTGCTCGGTATTTCGGATGATTATGCCATCCTGTTTTTAGCCGGTGGTGCAACTACGCAATTTGCCCAGGTTCCGATTAACCTGGCAACGCCCGAACAGCCGGGCGCCTATATCGTTGACGGTAGCTGGAGCAAAAAGGCCCACAGTATTGCCAACAGGTTGGGATTGGCGCACCTGGCGGCAAGCAGCGAGGAATCCGGATTCCGGTCAATACCTGCGAAGACAGAATGGGATCTGTCTGGTAACGAAGCCTATCTGCATTATGTCAGTAACGAAACCATCTCGGGTGTGCAGTTCCCACAGCCACCGGAAACACCACTGACGCTTGTCTCTGATATGTCATCCGACATTCTTTCACGGCCCGTGGATGTGAACCGCTATGGTGTTATTTATGCCGGCGCACAAAAAAATATCGGTCAGGCCGGTATCACCCTGGTCATCGTCCGTAAGGACCTGTTAAAGGATCTGCCCTCCAATATTCCCGATTTGCAATCCTGGAAGGTGCAACATGCACAGGGCTCGAGACTGAATACGCCGCCGACCTATGCCTGGTATATTGCCGGGCTGGTATTCGAGTGGATAGAGGCCAGGGGTGGAGTAGAGCGCATGGCCGAACTTAACCGGCAAAAGTCTGAGCGTTTGTACGGGTTTCTCGATCAAAGTGATTTTTACCGCAATGAAATACCCTCAGAATTTCGTTCGCATATGAATATTCCCTTCCAGATCGTTGATGAATCTTTGCACCCGCAGTTCATTGCAGAAGCGGAAGCTGCCGGCTTAAGCAGCCTGAAAGGCCACAGGTCCGTCGGTGGAATGCGCGCCTCTATCTACAATGCCATGCCAATCGAAGGAATCGAAGCGCTGATCAGTTTCATGACCGATTTTGAGAGCAAAACAGGCTGATGAACGACAAAAAGCCCGACATTGCAGCATCCCAAGAACCCAAGCTGGGTGAAGTGCGGCAGAAAATTGATGCGCTTGATGCCCAGATCCAGTCACTGATCAGTGACCGGGCCCGCCTGGCAACCCTGGTTCGTCAATCCAAGGGTGAGCTGGACAGCGCAGTGGATTATTACCGGCCAGAACGCGAAGCACAGGTGCTCAGGGCAGTACAGGAGAGAAACGAGGGACCGATTGACGATACCGAGATGTTGCGCCTTTTCCGAGAGATAATGTCGGTATGCCTGGCCCAGCAGGAACCTTTGAAAATTGCCTACCTGGGGCCCGAAGGGACCTTTACGCAGCAGGCCGTGAACCTGCATTTTGGGCACTCGGTGCAGGCATTGGGCCTGACAGGTATCGATGACGTATTCAGCCAGGTGGAAAGTGCTGAGGCCGACTTTGGCGTGGTGCCGGTGGAAAATTCAAACCAGGGAATCGTCAGCCATACACTCGACAGGTTTGTCGATTCTGACCTGAAGATCTGTGGTGAAATCGAGATGGCCATTCATCACAACCTGATGAGCCAGGCCAAGAGCCTGAATGAGATTGAACGCGTGTATTCACACCAGCAATCGCTGTCGCAATGCCGGGCGTGGATCCGGCAGCATCTGCCGTCGGCCGAATGTATTGCTGTCAGCAGTAACGCTGAAGCCGCAAGGCGGGTGCGATATTCATCGGATGCCGCGGCGATATCGAGCAAATCCGCCGCTGAGATCTATGGTGTGCCGATTCTGTTTGCCCATATCGAAGACCGTCCTGACAATGCAACACGTTTTCTGGTCATAGGCCGGCAGTTGCTGTCTCCTTCCGGTGATGACAAGACATCATTGTTACTGGCCGGTGATGAGGGACCGGGGGCATTGCACTCGCTGTTGACCCCTTTGGCGCGTCATTCGATCAACATGAGTCGCATTGAATCACGACCTTCCAGGACGGGCCGCTGGTCATATGTGTTTTTTATCGATGTCGAGGGTCACGCTGAGATCGAACCCTTGAAGTCGGCGCTGGCTGAAATGCATCAAATGAGCAGTCTGACGCGGGTGCTGGGTTCTTACCCTGTCGCGGTCAACGGTAAAAAAGGCAGCGAGACGCTTGATGGGAACTGAAATGAGTCCGATTTTGACCGGAAGCGGGGCCTTACTGTGATATTGACGGTAGAACCGGCAAGCGCCGGTTTAAGGGGTGAATTACGCGCACCGGGTGACAAGTCGATCAGTCACAGGGCCTTGATATTTGCCAGCCTCGCCAGCGGCGTATCCGAATTAAGTGGTTTGCTGGAAAGCGGGGATACCCTGGCAACGCTGAAAGCCTGCCAGCAGTTGGGGGCGGGCATTGAACGGCATGATGGTAAGGTTTTTGTCACCGGAACCGGCGGCAGTTTTAATCCGCCAGCCGATGGTCACCTGGATATGGGGAATTCCGGTACGGCCATGCGTCTGTTGGCAGGGGTTTTGAGCGGACAGGGTTTTGCAAGCGTCCTGAGTGGTGATGCTTCTCTTAATAGCCGTCCCATGAAAAGGGTGGTAACGCCTCTGCAATTGATGGGCGCTGACATCAGCGCGACTGAAAAAGGTACTGCACCGCTGCGTATCGGCGCGAGCAAGGGTCTTAAAGGTATTGCGTATTCATCGCCCGTTGCCAGTGCACAGATAAAGTCCTGTGTTTTGCTGGCCGGTCTGTTCGCATCGGGTGTCACCAGTGTCACCGAGCCCCGTTTAAGCCGGGACCATACCGAGCGTATGTTGCCAATATTTGGTGTTGATCTTCCCGCAGACCGCACGGTAAAGGGAGGATCAAGATTAACGGCAGCCCGCTTCGCGGTACCGGGTGATATTTCATCTGCGGTATTCATGCTGGCGGCTGCTGCAATTGTTCCGGGGTCTGATGTCGTTGTACGCGGTGTCGGTCTGAACCCCACCAGGACCGGTTTTTTGAAATGTCTCGAGTTGATGGGTGCAGATGTCAGTATTGACAATATGTCCGAACACAGTGCCGAACCGGTGGGTGATATCCGGTTGAGATACCGGCAGGGTCTGAAAGCCATTGATGTTCCGGAATCCCTGGTTCCGGATATGATCGATGAGTTGCCTTTGCTGATGGCATTGGCCGTAACCGCAACGGGTACAAGCCGTATTCGTGGCGCTGCGGAACTCAGGGTCAAGGAAAGTGACCGCATTTCTGCCATGGCGGCCGGTCTTCAAAAACTGGGCGTGAGACTGGCGGAATACCCCGATGGAATCGATATCACGGGCGGGCCGGTTCACGGCGCCACGGTTAACAGTGCTCATGATCACCGTTGCGCGATGTCATTTGCGGTGCTTGCCCAGGTGGCTTCATCCCGGGTGAAAATAGAGGACGCGCAATACATTGCCACGTCCTATCCGGGTTTCACCGACGATATTGGCGCCCTGGGTGCAAATATGCACTTTGTCGAAAGCGAATGAAGCAGGCCGAAAAGCCAGTGCCGGTCATCACGGTTGACGGACCTGGTGGGTCGGGCAAGGGCACCATTACCACGCGGTTGGCCAATCACCTGGGCTGGCATTTCCTCGATAGCGGGGCACTGTACCGATTGACCGCGCTTGCGGTCTTAAAGCACAACCTGTCTCCCGCCAATGAGGATGCCCTGGGTGAATTGGCCAGTGACCTCGACATTCGTTTTGAAACCAAAGGCCAGGATGTAATTGCCATTCTTGAGGGTGTTGATGTCACTGATCAGCTTCGCTATGAAGAAACCGGCAAATTGGCCTCACAAATTGCCGCGATCCCCTCCGTGCGTTCTGCATTGACCGGTAGGCAGAGGCGTTTTCGGCAACCTCCGGGCCTGGTAGCAGACGGTCGGGATATGGGTACGGTGATTTTTCCCGACGCCCAACTTAAGATTTTTCTGACCGCCAGCGCCGGGATTCGAGCTGAAAGAAGGTATAAGCAGTTGAAAGACAAAGGGGAAAGTGTTAACCTCTCGCGCCTTCTCAGAGAGATCAAAGCACGTGATTTACGCGACCAGTCGCGTAGTGTCGCACCGCTTAGACCCGCGGAAGATGCAGTGATTATTGATTCGAGCGAACTGAGCATCGACGAGGTGTTCAACAAGATACTTGCCCTGATCTGATCACGCGTCCCAAGCGCTTGATTGCATTGAGAAAAAATACCCTTTCCCATGGTGGGCCAGGGGTTTATTAACCGGCACAATAATGTGCCCCACAACCAGGTGGACATTCTGTGAGTTTTTGGAATGTCTGTTGAGATTAAACCAATGACTGAAAGTTTTGCTGAATTATTTGAACAGAGCCTTGCTTCCCAAAGCCTGAAGCCAGGTACTATCATTACCGGTACGGTAGTTGAAATCAGAGACGACGCTGTTGTCGTCAACGCCGGATTAAAATCTGAGGGCATTGTGCCCATTTACCAGTTCCGCTCATTGAGCGGCGAACTGGAAGTAGAAGTAGGGGACAGTGTAGAAGTTGCCCTGGAATCCATCGAGGATGGATACGGAGAAACGCGCCTGTCACGTGAAAAAGCCAAGCGTGCAATGGTTTGGGACAAACTCGAGAGTGCATTCGAGGGCGAAGAAACCATACAGGGCAAAATCAGCGGAAAAGTCAAAGGTGGCTTTACGGTCGATATCAACGATATCCGTGCATTCCTGCCGGGTTCCCTGGTTGATGTTCGCCCGGTTCGTGATCCAGCCTATCTTGAAGGCAAGGATCTCGATTTCAAAATCATTAAACTGGATCGCAAGCGCAATAACGTCGTTGTTTCCAGACGCGCTGTTGTTGAACTGGAATTCAGTGCAGAGCGTGAACAACTGCTTGAAGGTCTTGAAGAAGGCGCAATCGTTAAAGGCGTGGTCAAGAACCTCACCGATTACGGCGCCTTTATCGACCTCGGTGGTATCGACGGCCTGTTACATATCACCGATATGGCGTGGAAGCGTGTTCGTCATCCATCTGAAGTCGTCAATGTTGGCGATGAACTGGAAGTGCGCGTCCTGCGCTTCGACCGTGAACGCAACCGTGTTTCCCTGGGTCTGAAGCAACTGGGGGATGACCCGTGGAGCGATCTGGCTCGCCGCTATCCGGTTGGTTCACGTCTGTTTGGCCACGTCTCCAATATCACTGATTATGGCTGTTTTGTTGAGATCGAAGACGGTGTTGAAGGCCTGGTTCACGTATCCGAAATGGATTGGACCAACAAGAACGTCAACCCAGCCAAGGTTGTTCAGACCGGTGATGAAACCGAGGTCATGGTTCTTGAAATTGACGAAGAACGCCGTCGTATTTCTCTCGGCATGAAACAGTGCCAGTCAAACCCATGGGATACTTTTGCCGCGACCCACAACAAGGGCGACCGTGTTACTGGCGCCATCAAGTCGATTACCGATTTCGGTATTTTCATCGGCCTGGATGGCGGTATCGACGGACTGGTTCATTTGTCGGATATTTCCTGGTTGACACCGGGTGACGAGTCCGTTCGTAACTTCAGTAAAGGTGAAGAAGTCGAAGCGGTGGTGCTGGCGGTTGATCCTGAGCGTGAAAGAATCTCGCTGGGCCTTAAGCAACTGGACCAGGATCCATTCGCCACCTTCATGGCTGAACACCCGCGTGGCAGCCAGGTCAAGGGTATCGTCAAGGAAGTCGACAGTCGTGGTGCGGTTATCGAGTTGACCGATGGTGTTGAGGGTTATCTGCGTGCTTCTGATATCAAGAAAGAACGTGTTGAAGATGCCAGCAAGGAACTGTCTGTCGGTGATGAAGTTGAGGCCAAGTTTATCAGCCTTGATCGCAAGAACCGCACTCTTGCCCTGTCTATTCGTGCACTGGAAGACGATGAACTCGCCGAAGCGCTTGAGGATTACCAGCAGGCAAATGCCTCCAGTGGCACCACTTCACTGGGTGAATTGCTCAAAGCACAGCTCGACCAAGATAACTAAGTGACTTAACGGGCGGTTCAGCTTGAACCGCCCGTTTATCATTCACGAATAAAAATTGAAACAGGAATCTAAAGACCAATGACAAAATCAGAATTGATTGATCGTCTTGCAGATGCACAACAACACTTGGCACATCTTGATGTGGAGTTGGGTGTTAAATCCATTATTGAACAAATGAGTGGTTCGCTATCCAATGGTGAACGTATCGAGATTCGTGGTTTTGGCAGTTTTTCGCTGCACTACAGGGCGCCGCGGATGGGTCGTAACCCGAAAACGGGCGAGGCAGTTGCATTACCGGGTAAACATGTCCCACATTTCAAACCGGGCAAATCCTTACGTGAGCGAGTAAACAACATCAGCTGATATTACTTCAGCTTGGAGTTATCGTGAAAAAACTGGGCTTTATCCTGATAGCCGTTTTTGCTGTCGTGGTCGGGCTGCTGGTCGGCACTTTGAACTCGGATCCGGTACAGCTTGATCTGTTATGGATACAGTTCGAGTTGCCACTTGGTCTCGCCTTGTTACTGGGTTTTTCTACCGGCGTGCTGGCGGGCATTGTCATCATTTACATGCTGAGAATTGTTCCGCTTCGTTTGCAGTTACGAAAAGCGCGAAACCAATTGTCTAAAAAAGACCAGACGTTACAACAGGATAGCCCGAACCTGACCTTGCCCGATGATTGAAGTCCTGTTGCTTGCACTGATACCGGCAGCCTCGTGGGCTACCTGGATATTGGCAAAAAGCACAACCCGCCGGGGCGAGCGCAAACGAAACCGCAATTTTAGTAGCCGCTACTTTCAAGGGCTCAATTATCTGCTGGACGAGCAGCCCGACAAGGCCATCGCCGTGTTCATTGAGATGGCCGAGGTGACTGCCGATACGGTGGAAACCCATCTCGCCCTCGGCAGCCTGTTCAGACGCCGCGGTGAAGTAGAGCGCGCCATCCGTGTGCACCAGAACATCATTTCCAAGCCTGGTCTGGCAGAAAGTCAGAAAACCCGCGCGCTTCTGGAACTGGGTGAAGATTATATGCGCGCCGGTCTGTTTGACCGGGCGGAAAACCTGTTTAAGGAATTGACCCAACGGGACTCTCACGTGCCTTCCGCCCTGCGTCACTTGCTGGATATTTACCAACAGGAGAAAGACTGGGAAAAAGCCCTTGAGCAAGCGCAGAAACTCGAAGCCGTCACAGATGAAAAGATGGGTCTGATGATGGCGCATTTCTGTTGTGAACTGGCCGAGACTGATCTTTCAGACAACAAACCAGCCGCAGCGCGAAAACATTTGCGCCAGGCGCGGCGCTATTTTCCGGAAAGCATCAGGGCGCGTTTTATCCTGGCCAGGATTGCTTCTCAGCAGGAGATGTATAGCGAGGCGCTGGATGTGTATGAAGAAATTGCCTCCATGGATATGGAATATATACATGAATTGTTACCGGCATATTTGGATTGTGCGCGCAAATCCGACCTGTTCCAAAGGGCACTGGAACAGATGGAGGCCTGGATAGAGAGTTATGACGGCATAAGCCTGTTGCTGTCACAGACATCTGTGATCCGTGACCAGAAGGGACTTGCGGCAGCCACAACCTATCTTGCTGATGCGCTGACCCGGCGCCCTTCAGTCAAGGGTCTTGACCGCCTGATTGAGTTAAAACTGGAGGGTGGGCCGGAATCGGAATCCGGTGATGAGATTCTACGCGCCGTGGCGCAGAAACTGCTGGCCAGGCAGCCATCGTACCGTTGCACCCATTGTGGTTATGCGGGTCATAGTCATCATTGGCAGTGCCCCAGCTGCAAAAGTTGGAGTACAACCCGGATTATCCGTGGCGTGCTCGGAGAATGATTCATGACCGCCTGGGTTTTAACCGCGCTTTTTACGTCACTTACCAGTTATTTTGCCTGTAAACAAGCCATGCGGCTTGCGCTTGGTTCCGGCATGATAGCTTTGCCGGGGGACCGTCAAAGCCATCAGCAGGCCACACCAACCGGCGGTGGCCTGGGTCTCGTATTCAGCATAGTGCTGATCAGTCTTGGTCTGCAGCTATTTTCTCCCCTACCGGTTTTCTGGTGGCAAAACATAATTCCCGGGTTTGTCCTGTTGTCTGTTGTAGGCTGGCTGGATGATAAACATGTGGTTTCGTCGCTAATCCGGCTATTGGTTCAGCTGGCAGTCAGTGTTTGGTTGATAGGCTTCGGTTGGTCAGGGTTTTCATTGGCTGGTTTGGGTCTTTTTGCGGTAACCGCGGTGGCTATGGTCTGGATGATGAATATGTACAACTTCATGGATGGCAGCAATGGCATGGCCGGATTTCAGGGAGTATTTGCCGGTCTGGTACTGGCGGTTCTTTTCCAAAATGGCGGGCAAAGTGAAATGGCCATACTAGCGCTGGTTGTGGCAGCGGCCTGTGCGGGCTTTTTGCCGTTAAATTTTCCAAACGCCAGGGTGTTCATGGGAGATGTGGCAAGTGTGCCTTTGGGCTTTATTTTCGCCGCATTAATGCTTTATGGGATACGCACGGGCAGCCTTGGGCTGGCGTCAGCGTTGATGGTCATGTCAATTTTTATTGTTGATGCCTCTTTGACGCTGCTCAAGAGGGTAATCCGTGGGGAGCAGTGGTATACTGCCCACGCTCAACACATTTACCAGCGATTGATTGCGAGGGGATGGTCTCATAGCCGGGTGTTGCTGCTATATCAGACCATAAATATAATGTGGGTCTTGCCCGTTTTAATACTGGCTGAAAAATATCATACATATGCCGCGTTGTCGGCGGGGTTTTCCTTTTTGGCGCTCTCGGCAGGTTGGTACATATTGAATCGGAGGCTTGGCATGATTGCCAAAGAGCAGGTCAAATGAAACGGCTTATAGAAGTCATACGCCACCCGCGAGCAGCCGTCATTTTGCACGACCTTTGCATGGTTATGGTCGCACTGTTTGCGACCATGTGGTTGATGGAAAGTACATCCCCCTCCATGGTCGACGGGAGTGTTGCCACCTGGACCGGCCCCTTTATTGTTTTGCTGCTGCAGGGCAGTGTATTTTGGGCGACCGGTCTGTACAAAGGCCTGTGGCGGTTTGCCAGCTTTCAGGACTTATGGAATATCGTGCGTGCAAGCGCCTTCGGCACAATTGCCATCGCAGGCGTTCTGGTGCTTGCAAAAGGCAATCTGGTCAATCAATGGTTGCCGTCGATCTTTATTTACCCGGCCCTGTTGTTTGTTTTGCTGGGCTTGCCACGCATGTGTTACCGCTTCTGGAAGGACTCGCATGTTCCGGGCGCATCAGCGACGGAAGGTTTCAAGCGTGTATTGATCCTGGGAGCGGGGCGCTCCGGTGCGATGCTTGAGAGAGAGTTGAGTCGCAGAGGTGGTTTTGATGTTGTTGGTTTCCTGGATGATGACAGGCGTTTACGTGGTGGCCAGGTGCATGGAATACC
>JBFFWN010000034.1:0-19960 GCA_041570235.1 Lysobacterales bacterium
ATCCATTGAACCGAGGCGGGGATGTGGGTAGTCCCTGCTGAGACCGTACAAAACATGGATGTTTTGGACGCGCCCCCAGGGATGGGTTCACGGCATGTCTCAGCAGGGACTACCCATAGCGCCGCCAACGCTGCCACGTATTTTAACGAAGTCGTATTGAACATAACCAACGTTCAGAGTTGCTGAAAACAAAAGCAGACCCCGGACTCTGCTATTCGCGGCACCGGCAATAAATGACTTTGCAGTGTGCCGGCTATGTGTCGCTCAACTCCCGATCAAGATGCTCGCCAAGCCGGTGCGCCAGCGCCAGCAAAGTCAGTGTCGGGTTGGCCCAGCCACCAGTGGTGAACACCGAGCTGCCGGCCATATGCAAATTGCTGTATCCATGGACCGTGCAATTGGCATCCACGACGCCCTCTGCGGGGGACGAGCTCATCCGGGTGGTGCCCATGTGATGATATCCGCCAATCGGGTGGTTTCCGACGCTGGCATCTACAGGCCATTCCGTTTTGCCGTCTTCCAGCCATTCGTAAGTGGTTACCTTACCCAGGCCAAGGCGGTCAAATTCATCCCTCAGGGTATTGCCAAACTTCAGCATGGTCTCTTTATCCAGCGAGGTCAGGCGCCAGTCCAGGTCACCACGCGGACATCCCAATGCATCCTTCTCGCTGGAAAGACGCACACGGCTGTCGGGGTTGGGGGCCTGTTCGGCCCTGGCCATCACGTACAGGCCCATGCGGTTTACTTTCACACCAAACCTCAACAGCGGCATGGAAACGTGACGCTGCAACCAGTCCTGTGCACCCCGCCAGGTTTGCCATAAGCGGCGGCCGGATTTTGTCGGCGACAGACTGTGCTTGACGCTGAGGTATACGCGTTTGCTCATGGCTGCGCCATTTGAAGGGTCTTTCTGCAATTTGAACGTCGCTGCGCTGTTGAGCACACCCAGGCGTTCCTGCATCGATGGCGGCATGACCAGTGCCGGCGCCAGCGGAACATCATTCAAGGGGTAGCGTTTTCGATAAAGCGCCCAGAATTGGGCCGGATCTTCGGTTTTGATCGCAGCGACCCTGCCATGCGGGTGCTCCATGAAATAACGCCCCACCTGGTCGTACCGGTTACCGATACCATTGGCCTCGACATTATTGGACATCAATAGCAAACGGGCGTTTTCAATTGCACCGCAGGCCAGCACATAATGCAGGGCTTTCACCCGCAATTTTTTGCCACTAAGCGATTTTGCGTCAATGTGCGTAACGCTGGCGGCATTTTCAGCCGCTTCGATTCCAACCGTGTTGGCGTGCAAAACGATCTGCACATTCGCGGCTTTGACAAGGTCATCGGCACGGCGACTGTTAAAGCGTTCTTCGAGGTGGTCAAAACGCCAGAACCTGGTGGTGATTTTATCCGGATCAAAACCGATCGGTGTCAGGTTGAGTTTCTGCCAGTTACCGGCCTCATAGTCATATTCACCCAATTCAAGGGAGTTGTGTGCAGTGCGATAGTAGCTTTCAAGATCGTGCAGCTTGATCGGCCAGCCACTGTGGGGCACCCAGCTGCGCTTTTCAAAATCAATGGCGTCCAGCGGCACGCTGCGGCCACCCCAGATGTTGGTTGTTCCGCCAAAAAACCTCAACCTCGCGTGATCGAGGTCGTAATACTCGGCGCCAACATTCTCGCCCTCGAACAGGGTCTGGGTTTTCGCCTCGTAATCCATGCCACCCGCTTCCACCAGGCAGACTTCACGTCCGGCTTTCATCAGGTCCCGGGCGAGGGTCATCCCGGCAGCGCCTGCCCCGATGATGCATACCTCCGCCTGAAGCTGAAGGTCTCCGCTGGCCTGCTCAAGGTCAATTAACATAGTCGCTATCCGTCATCTGTTGGGCATTGGTTGCTTCGGGCTTGTCACGATGGATTCAAGGTATTTCGGCCAATTATATCAACTATCCATTTTGTAGATGACGGATTTCATGTTCTAATGCAGCACCTCTCGGTAAAGCTGAAAATATACAAAGGATTTAAATTGAAGGCGATAATCTTAGCCGCAGGCCAGGGACGTCGTTTGATGCCATTGACGTCAAACATGCCAAAGTGTTGCCTGCCACTTCACGGCACCTCGATACTCGAATGGCAACTGCGCCAGATCTCCCAATGCAATGTCGAGGAAGTCATTGTAGTCACGGGTTTTGCGTACGAAATGGTGGACGCTGTAGTCGACAAATTCAGGGGTATCAAGGTACGAACCCTGCATAACCCGATGTACGCCCACACCGACAACCTCGGCACCTGCTGGGAAGCCCGCTCGGAGATGGATGAACCTTTCATACTGATGAATGGAGACACGCTGTTTGAAGCGGAAATTCTCAAGCGCCTGCTCAATTCTGAAAAACGTTTCCCGATTACGCTGGCAACAGACAACAAGTCACATTTTGATCTCGATGATATGAAAATCATTGCCGATGGTGAGCGCTTGCTGAAGGTCAGCAAGCAGCTGAATACCAGCCTGGTCAATGCCGAGAGCATCGGCCTGATGGTATTTGATCAGACCGGCGCAAAGGCATTCACTGAGAAACTCGAAGAAATGATGGACAAGCCCAATGCTCTCAAGCTTTGGTACCTTTCCGCCATTGACCAACTCGCCAGTGAGGGTTTGGTTGGTATTTGCCGTATCGACGGCTTGAGTTGGTGCGAGGTGGATGATGCATCAGACTTTACCGCTGCCGCTGATGTTGTACAGAAATGGCCGGTAAATGATTGATCGAATTTCATTATACGTCTTTGCTGTGAAACGAGTTTCATGGGGAACCTTATGAAGTGTGTTGTACGTGTTCTATGCGGTGTTTTTCTGATTGGCCTGGTTGGCAACCCCATACTGGCCGATGATCAGGGCCTGGAAAACCAGTCAGTTGAGCAACAAAAAGCGCAAATCCAGGCACTGGAAGAAGCCCTTTCAGCAGCCAAAAGCAGGGTTTCCGAGCTGGAAGCCGAGTTGAAAAAGGCACAGGGCGCCATTGTTCAGCTGGAAAACGCTAAACCCGAACAACTGGTTGATGCCTCGTACGAAAAAACGGTTCGTGGGCAACCGCTTTATGACCAATATAACCCTGAAAAGGCGATAGCGCCAAAAACCGTTATTGCTGAAAAGTACACCACGCAATCACAGTCTCAAGCAGTGGCGGTCACCCGCTTGCTCGAAGATGACCTGACACGCAGCCGTATCCGCCACATCGACCGCATCGCCGACCAGGTGCCGAATATGCAATATGGGCAAACCGGTAATGAAGCGCGTATTTCCATCCGCGGCGCCCGCACCAACCGCACCGGCGCCGAGGCAGAGCAGGTTGTCGCCATTTACGAGGACGGCGTCAGCGTACCCACCACCACGCAGGCGCTTGGCCCCTATGTGGATATCAACCGGATCGAAGTCTTGCGCGGCCCGCAGGGCGTTATGTATGGCCGCAATGCATACGGTGGCGTGATCAACGTGATCAGCAATAAACCCGACCCCAGTGGCTGGGACGCGGCTTTTGAAGGTGAATACGGTTATGCGGACGGCACCCGTTTTGACGCCATGCTGAACATTCCGGTATTCGATACCCTCACCACCCGTATCGCCGCCCGCTATGACATGCATGCCGGCTATGTCAATAATGTTGTGCTCGAAGGAGACGCCGATGACCTGCGCGACCGTAAACAGCAGTTTGTTCGCTGGATGACAACCTGGCAACCGACCGACACATTCAGCCTGGCGGTCAACCTGGCATCGCTGGATCAGAACCAGACCGGTTCCGGCATGTGGGGCTACCACCAGGCCGGCGCCTACATCGACGGCGAGTATGTGGCAGGTCACCAGTTTGCACCAGCCGACGCTTCATTTGCCGACAGGGATGGCTGGACCGTGGCAAGAAACTTTGCCTCGCTGGAAGACCAGGAAAACCTCAGTGGCACATTGAAAGTAGATTGGGATATCGATTTTGCCAAGCTGGAATGGTTTGTCAACAAGTCGAAATTCGAGAACCAGCAGGTATTTGACAGCGACTACAGCGATGGAGGCGACCCTTTCAACAGCGATTTCAACGGCTGGAATTCGTTCAGGGACAGCCTTTCCAGCGAACTGAAGCTGGTTTCAAACAGCACCGGCAGTTTCGATTGGGTAGCCGGCCTTTATTGGCTGGACATGGAGTCCAATTGGGGATGGCTGGAAACCACGAACGGAGAGATTGGCCAGCCTGACTGGGACTATACCGGCAACTACAAGACCGATTCGAAGTCCGCGTTTGCCAGCCTTGGTTACCGGATCGGCGACAACCTCAGGTTATCCGGCGGCGCGCGCTATTACGATGATGGCAAGACCCTCAGAAATGGCGAATCCGACAGTTGGAGCGGCGTGCTTTGGAATGCTGCATTGGAATACGCCATCAGCGAAACCATCAACACCTGGTTCAGCGCCTCGACCGGTTACCGCCCCGGTGGTCTCAACGAGACACCCGGCACACCTGCCAGCTGGGATTCCGAGACCGTCACCGCCTACGAACTGGGTTTGAAGAGCATCCTGCTGGACGACTCCCTGGTGATGAATATTTCAGCTTTTTATAACGATTACAAGGATGTGCAGGCACAGTCGTTCACGATCCTGCCTCTTCCGGGTAGCGCCGGCCTGATGGACTACATGAGTACAGGCGGGGGCATGGAGTCCAAGGGTGTTGAAGCCGAAATCCAGTGGATGCCGGGTACACGCTGGAACATCTCGGCCCATCTCGGCTGGCTGGACGCCAAGTTCAAGAATTACCAGGTTCCGGCCATCGCCGGCCTCGGTTCTATCGATGGTCGCAGCAACGGTGACACGCTTTCACTTGATGGCTGGCGCCCTGCCCTGTCACCGGAATGGTCGATGGGTTTCCAGGCCAGTTATGTTTTTGACCTTGGCAGGAACGGTACGTTTACACCGATGATCCAGACCACCTATGTGGGTGATCAGTATGCCAACGACCTGAACCTGGCCGGGACACTGCAGAAATCCCATACCAAGACGGATCTTCGGCTTTCCTGGGATCTGCCCGGCAACAAGGTCAAGTTGCAGTTTTATCTCGAGAACATCGAGGAAGAGACAAACATGAACAACGCGATGATCTACAACCCGGTCGAGCGTCCGGAAATCGCAACCATCCTGACATCCTGGGGTGATCCGATGACCTATGGCCTCACCATGTCCTACAAGTGGTAAGAACCCAAGAGATAAGAACCCCAAGAGGTAAGAAAAAGGGTCAGTCGATCGGCGGAACCCTGATCAACACACCACTATCGCCACCAGCCCGGTAACGGTTGGTGGCGATATCGTATTCAATCGTTGCACTGCGGATGGTTTCATTGCCAAGCACCAGGCTGGCGTCGCCAACCAGTTTCAGGATGTTGGGTTCACGAAGGTATTCCACCTCCAGCGCCGAAGCTTCGATAGGACCCTCGCCAGGCCCGTCATGGGGAAGAAAGTTGAATCGCGCCGGTGTGCCTTCAAGAACAATCCTGTCGGGCTTTCCCGGACTACCGTAGACGGTCGCCTTGCTGGATGTCAGAAGCCATTCATCACTGCGCATTCGAAAACTGCCGCTCAAATGCAAAATGCCCGGCCGGTCATCCTCAATCGCTTCATCAGCGCTGATATTGATGGCATCGAATGCACCTTCGCGCAGCACATCTGCGAAACCCGGTGTAATGGATAGCATCAATAAACTGTAAAATACCGCTGTTTTCATGCTCAATGGGTGGCTTTGCCACTGGATTTGTTGACCGCGCTACGTGATCATAACAAGGTCTGAAGCTGATGTTCTGTTATCAGACCCTTAAGAGCCGGAATATACAAGCTTATGCCCGCAAATAAGATTATAGATCACTACCTGATACGGGAAGTACTGTACCCTTTCGCGGTCATTTTAACGGCGCTGCTTGTCATATTCGTGACATTCAGCCTGAGCCGCCTTTTACTGGAGGCCGATGCAGGCTTGCTCAAGCCCGCTGAGGTTGCCAGCCTGACACTTTTCAAGGCCATCATCTCTATCGATGTATTGGTGCCCCTCAGCCTTTTCCTGGCAGTGATGACGGGGCTGGGCAGGCTTTATACCGACTCTGAAATCTATGCCATGCGTGCCAGCGGTATCAGCGAAGCACGCCTGTTACGGCCATTGATGCGGCTGGCGCTGGTACTGGCCATCATTGTGGGTCTGTTTTCCACCTGGGCGCGCCCGTGGGCCTACACGCAAGCCTACCAGTTAAAAGCCAATGCCGAGGCTTCCGCTGAAACCGGAAGGGTCAAATCGGCCCGGTTTTATGACTTTGAAGATGGCGGCCGGACCGTGTTTGTCGAAAAGATCGCAGACAACGGCAGTGACCTCGATGGCGTTTTTATCCGCACCAGGAAAGATGGCGACGTGCAGGTAATTACCGCCACAAAGGGCATCTTCGACTATCTTTCAAGACCCCTGCACCATCGCCTGATACTGATCGATGCACGGGTAATGAGCAGAACCGCGGATGGCGCAGATATATCGGCACAGTTTGGAAAGCTCACCCTGTGGTTGAAGGCGAACACACCTGAGCCACCGGGTTACAAGGTCAAGTCGGCATCGACCGCCCGGCTCAGGGAGTCAACGGCATCGGGCGACCGGGCCGAGTTTCAATGGCGTTTATCCACACCCGTATCCGCCCTGCTGCTGACACTGGCGGCGATTCCGCTGAGTCGCAGCCGGCCGCGCCAGGGCCGTTATGCAAAAATCCTGCTGGCGCTCGCCATCTATGCCGTTTATTTCAATCTGCTGGATGTCAGCCGCAGCTGGGTGGAACAGGGTAACAGCTCGTATATATGGTGGGTTCCGGGACTTTTAACATTGGTGGTCGTGGCCCTGTACATACCGGCAGCGATCAAGATGAGGCGGGATAAACGTGCTCAAAATTGATCGCTACATCATGCAGTCCTTCCTGCTCGGTATATTTCCGGCCCTGCTGCTGTTGGTGGCACTGTTCAGTTTTATGGCACTGGCGGAGGAACTCGAGAATGTCGGCCAGGGCAGCTATCGCTTGCCGGACGCCCTGTGGGTAATATTTTTGACCACACCCAAACGCATTGTCGAATTGCTGCCCGTCACAACATTGCTCGGCGGGCTTTTCGGGCTGGGCGCCATGGCCAACAACCGCGAACTGATCGCCATGCGCACCATCGGGGTATCGAAACAGCGTATCGCCAAGACGGTGGCGGTGCTGGCGATGTTTCTGTGCGTTTTTATCACCCTGCTGCAGTTTTACGTGGTGCCTGGCTTCGAACATGAGGCTGCCGTCCTGCGCGGTCAGGCTGCAAAAATCCAGGAACTGAACTCGGGTGAATCCGCAGCCCTGTGGACCCGCAGGAACGAGCACTTTATCCGGGTTGACGATGTTGAGGACGACCGTACGCTCAGCAATATCGAAATCTACTCAACCGATCCCGAGGGCCGCTTGACGAGCATGGTGGAGGCGTCAAAAGCACTTCTGGTTGAAAATGATCAGTGGTTGCTCAGAGACGTGCTCGAAAGCCGTTATGAAGAGGGCCGGGTTCTGGAAACACATTATGAGCAGATGAACTGGAACGGGTTGCTGTCGGCGGAAGAGGCAGCGGTGATGATCCTGCCGCTGGAAGCACTGGCGCCCGATAACCTGGTCAGATCCATCACGATGCGAAAGCAAAACAACCTCGACACGCACCTTTACCAGGTGGTTTTATGGCAACAGGTCAGCCTGCTGCCGAGCCTGATGGCCATGGCGCTATTGTCGCTGCCTTTCCTGCTGGGCTCGGTGCGTTCGGTATCCGCCAGCCAGCGCACCATGATAGGCGGACTGATTGGCATCAGCTTCTATCTTTTACAGCAATTGAGCGGCCACATGGCGGGAATCCTGGGTCTCAACCCGGCCCTGATCATTCTGACCCCGCCGCTGGTTCTGCTGATGATTGCAATCGCCGCCATCCGCCACAAGACCGTCTAGCGGGGTAATTCCCAGCATTGCTGATCAACCACGACAAATTCGGGCCCGGTTTCTGATTCGATGCTGATCGATTTCAGGGTCATGGTCAGGCTCCAGCGGTCATCAGACTCATCAATATCGATCACCCTGTACGATGCATCACTGCAACTGGATGCCGCACTGGTGCAGTAAATATGCGAATTGCCCCATTGCAACTCACGGTTATGATGCAGGTGACCGTGGAAAATCAGCGCGGGCGGATGCCTGCTCAGCACCGCCTTCAGGGCGTTTGCATCTTTCAGCTCTTTTCGCCAGTGGGTCATGCCCGGCAGCGGTGGATGATGGATCAACAGGCACAGCAGTTGCCCCGCTTCCGACTCGCGCTGCAACAGGGCATCGAGTTGAGCCAGTTGCTTACTGCCCAGTTTGCCGGTGGCCATGAATACAGGGGTGACACAGGCGCTGGACAGGCCGATAAAACTGAGCCTGCCGTGTTTTCGCAGCGTCGGGAATGTACCCGGCTTTGATTCGCTGTCCTTCAATTCGTCAACCTGCGGGTCACCCGGATACAAATATTCGTGCCAGGCATGCTCGATGGCGTTGGCACTGCCGCTGGCATATATATCGTGATTTCCCGGTACCAGCATGACCTGGTCTGCCGCACCGAGTGATTTCAGCCAGTCAGCAGCATGCGCAATTTCCGAATCCAGGCCAATTTGAGTCAGATCGCCGGTCAGCAACACCCTGTCGGGGCACTCAGCATGTACCGATGCAACCAGGCGCTTGAGTACCGAGGGCCTGTAACGCTGCTTACGTTTCTTTTTCCAGGACAGGTATCCGGACCAGCGTTTTCCCTTCAGGGTGAATATACCCACATCTTCAAGACTGCTCATATGGGGATCGGTCAAATGAATTAATCTCATATGGGACAGTCCTTGTCTTTGCTGATAATTGCAGCACTGTCTATAATCCGAACTTGCATAAATACCCAGAAACCACCAATCGGTTTTTCTCATCATCAACCAGGGTCGCAATATACCATGACCATTTACGCTCTTGTTTCTGAAAATTCACCTGTTCGCCTGTGGGGGCTCAGTTCTGAGCAGCGCCTTAAACGCCAGTTGAACGAGATCGGCAAACAGCTGGGCGGTGAACTCAGGGATATCCATTGGCTTGCGAGCGGCGATGAAATCCCCGGAAGTGGCCGAATCTTGATACTCAACGGCCTGTTCCTGTTCGAAAACCGCACCCTGGCGGGTTTGCTGGGCCAGCCCGGATCGATATTAAAAAGCTCCGATGCAACCATCGCGGCGGCGTTCATAGACAGCCATCATGCCGGCGATGCACTCGCAGCCATCAAGGACAAGGGGCAAACGCTGAACCCGTCCATCAGGGTCATGCACACCAGTGACATGGAAGCCTTTGATGAAAACCTGCGACGTTCGACCCAACCGATGCTGGAACGGGTCACCGGGGAACGCAAATCCGAGCTTGAAAACACCCTTTACGGCAATGCCTACCGTGGCATTACCGACCTGGTGACAAAATTTGTCTGGCCAAGACCCGCCAAACAGGTCGTGCACCTGTGTGCGAACCTTCACATTTCGCCTAACATGGTTACCACCTTTGGGTTGCTGCTGGTCATTGCAGCCTGTTACCTGTTCCTGCACGGTTATTACGCCTGGGGCCTGCTGGCAGGCTGGGTGATGACATTCCTGGATACGGTCGATGGCAAACTGGCCCGCGTGACCATCCAGTCCAGCAAGTTTGGTCATCTCTACGATCACATCATAGACCTGTTCCACCCGCCGTTCTGGTACATATACTGGGGCATGTCACTGACCGGTTTTCAAGCCGTGCTGGGCCAGGGCCAGGTGGAGATGTACTGGCTTATCGTTATCGCTTATGTGGGCGGGCGCGTGGTCGAGGGATTGTTCCCGCTGCTGGGCGATTGCAGCATTTTCACGTGGCGGCCGTATGATGCCTGGTTCAGGCTGGTCACCGCGCGCCGCAACCCCTGCCTGATCCTGCTGACATTGAGCATCATGGCCGGCAGACCCGACTGGGGGTTTATCGCGGTGACATTCTGGACGGTCCTGAGCACGCTGCTGATGATTCTCAGGCTGGGCCAGGCAACACTTGTCCGCATGTTTAAAGGCCGGCTGAGTTCATGGCTCAGTGCAAGCAATGTGGCAACGGGGCCGCATGCGTTTTCCTTTTCTGTATTCGGTGCAACCCGGGGTGCCTATGCACGCAAATGACGGATCACAATTCCCCGGCCAGTTCCATGGACAGGCAGATGGGCATGAGGCTGCTGTAAACAAACGGGATGCTGACACCGACAGAAGCCTGGAGGCCCTGCTGAATGAAATCCGGCAGAAGCACAAGCAGTCATTGTCGGCCATACTGGTCTACGGTTCCTGGTTACGCGGCCAGCGCGACACCATGCTGGACTTCTATGTACTGGTGGATGATTACAGCACGCTGGATTCCCGTTGGCAGGGCTGGATGTGCAGTTTGCTGCCGCCCAATGTCTACCACATTCACCATCAGTCGGCGGCGACCGGTGGGGAAATGATGGAATCACGGGCGAAGTATGCGCTGCTGACACTTGCGCGTTTTCGCTCTGCCATGAAAAATGATTTTCACTCCTACTTCTGGGCGCGGTTCGCGCAGCCCTGCGAGGTGCTGTATGTGCGGGATGAAGAAAGCCGCAAGGCCCTGGATGACGCATTTGCCAGCGCCACGAAAACATTCCTCAAAAGGGTTGTGCCGGCCATGGGTGATCACTTCAGCAGCAATGAGCTGTGGGCCCGCGGCCTGGCCCTGACCTACCAGTGCGAACTGCGCACCGAGAGCAACAACCGGGGTGATTCGATCTATGACTTCAACCCGGCTTACTATGACCGGGTCCTGGAAAACTTTGCGGCAGAACAACCGGGGCTGCTGGTGCCGGAAAATGATCATTCGTTTCGCAACCTCAGCAGTGGCTTCAGGCGCAAACTTTCCTCTTTTTCATGGGCCACACGCCGCCTGCAGGGCAAATTGCTGTCGCTTCTGCGACTGATGAAGGCCGCCTTCACATTTAATGATGCGCTGGAGTACCTGTTATGGAAAATCAGGCGTCATTCCGGCCTGTATATAGAACCGACAGCACGGCAACTCAAACACCCGCTGATTTTTGCCTGGCCTTTGTTGTTTAAACTGTACCGGCAGGGCGCCTTCCGTTGATGGAGGTCAATGCTTCCAGGCGTGTTCTGAAAAACTTCGGCGTGGTTTTGCGCGGTCGCGGCATCGCCGGAATATTGAACCTGGCGGCCACGGCCCTGATGGCGCACGCCCTGCAGGCCACAGAGTTTGGCCTGGTCATCCTGCTGCACACCTATGTGCTGGCGGTGCGCGGTGTCCTGAACTTCAGGACCTTTGAAGCGATCGTCAAGTTTGGTGTTCCATTGCACGAAAACGGCGACCAAAGCGGTTTGAAAAACCTGTTTCGCAAAACCATGCTGATCGATATGGCATCCGCCATCGTCGCCACCCTCACGGGCGTATTTGCCGCCTCGATTGCCGGGCGGTTTTTGCACTGGGATGCACAGATGGTTGCCTGGGCGGGCATTTACAGCCTGATCATGCTGACCACGGTGATCAACACGCCCAATGGCATACTGAGGCTCTATGACCGTTTTGACGCACTCAGCGTGTTCTACACGGTCGGCCCGATAGTCCGCCTGACCGGCGTCATTATTGCCTGGGCGCTGAACGCGGACATGGCCGTGTTTATTGCCATCTGGGCCACGGCCTTTGTTGCGGAAAACACCTGGCTGTTTGTACGCGGCCATATTGAGCTTGGCAGACACGCAAACAGCCGTATCTGGCAGGGTGGCAACTGGCGCGAGGCCGTTAAAACCAGCCGCGAATTCCGGCAGTTCGTGATGGCCATATACTGGCAGACCAACGTCGACATGTTGCCAAAACACCTCTCGGTATTACTGGCCGGTTCCCTGCTTGGGCCCGCCGCAGCAGGTATTTTCCGCCTGGCGCGGGATTTTTCCAGCGTACTGACCAAACCGGCCATCATGTTAAGAGAGGTGCTGTTCCCCGACCTGACCCGTATGCATCACGCGGAGGCCGAAGGGTTCCACAAGCTCGGTTTTCAAGCCGTCAAAGCAGCGGGCCTGGTGGGCTCTTTGCTGGTGATGCTATCCATACCCGCCGGTGGCCCCATACTCGGCCTGATCGGACCTGAATATACCGAAGGCGCCACATTGCTTAGCCTGATGCTGCTTGCAGCCACCTTTGAACTGGCCACAGCGCCTCTGCGCGCCGCCGCCTACGCCCTCGGTAGGGTTGGCAAGGTGCTGAAAATTCACGTTCTGAGTGTGCTGATTTATCTCGGCCTGTTTTACCTGCTCACGCCGTTATTTGGTTTGCCGGGCCCGGGAATCGCAGCCGGTATCGGGGCGCTTTTGACCCTGGTTTTGATGCTGGGACTGGTCAGGCAAGCGGATCACGCCTGAGCCATCCTGGGTTGTATCCTGGGCTATAGGGCGGCAAATTTTTCGATAATGGTCTGAATCTGCTCGGGCGTATGCGCTGCGCTGATACTACAGCGTAAAAAACTGGCGCCACCCGGTGTGGCCGGCGGCAACATCATGTTGACGTAAACACCCGATTCCAACAGCCTGTTCCAGTTGTCCAGGGCTGATTCCCTGTCCTTGCATCGCACGGCGACCACCGGGCTGACTTCAGGTCCCAGTTCGAAGCCAAGATCTTCGAGGCCACGGTAAAGCGTCCTGGCATTTGACCAGAGCGATTCCCTCAGTTGAGGCCGGGTTCGCAACTGCTTCAATGCCTCGCGCGTGGTCGCCATGACAGCGGGGCTCGGTGATGCGGTAAACATAAAGGGTCTTGATACATAACGGAACAGGCTTAAAACCCTGTGGTTGCTGACACAGAAACCGCCCATCGCACCCAGGCTTTTACTGAAAGTGCCGACGGTAAAATCGACCCTGTCGAGTACACCCTGTTGTTCCGCCACACCGCAACCGCGGTCACCGTATACACCCAGTGAATGCGCTTCATCCACCAGCAGGCGGGCGCCAAAACGCTCCTTCAGTTCGACGATTTCCGCCATCGGCGCACAATCACCGAGTACGCTGTACATACCCTCGACAACGATCAGGCAACGCCTTGCGCGCTCACCCAGTCGCTCAAGGCGACGTTCGAGGCTGGTCAGGTCATTGTGTTTGAACCGGAAGATATCCGCACCGCTCATACGGCAACCGTCATAGAGGCTGGCGTGGGCGTCGGAGTCGAGCAAAACCGCGTCGTCTTTGCCACACAGGGCGGTCAATACGCCAAGGTTGGCGGCATAGCCGGTTGAAAAGACCATGGCCTCGGAGCACTGGTAAAAATCTGCCAGTTCCGCCTCCAGCATGCCGTGTGAGGCATAACTGCCATTGGCCATACGTGACCCGGTGGTGCCCGTGCCAAATGATTTGATGGCAGCGACCCCCGCGGCAATACAATCCGGATCGAAGGTCAGGCCAAGGTAATTATTGGTGCCGGCCAGGATCGTTTTACGTCCTTCCACCACACCCTCGGTGGCTGAATTAAGGCTCTCAAAAACCACGCTGGTCGGATCCTTACCGGCGTGCTCAAGCCCGGACTTCAACTGCCGGGCAGCGGTAAACTTTTCAAAAAGAGGCATGCTTTGTCAGCCTTCCCGCAAGGTGGTCACCACGCCTGCGAGGTCATTGATCGTGTGGATATTGGACAGGCTGTCGAGATCGATGGCGATATCAAAATGATCCTCCACCTCCAACATGTACTCCATCACCTGGAAAGAATCCAGTTGCAACTCTGTCACCATGTTGGTGGTTGGGGTGATCTTGCACTTGCTGCTGGGCGAATCCGCCCAATTACTTTTGAGGTATCCCGTCAGGATTTCAGCCAGTTGACTGCCGACCGCTTCAGTTGAATTGTTCAATTAGATCTCCATTCGGAGTCATTAAGACCCTTGCTGAAAGAAACGCGATTGTAACGCAGGATGGACGGTTTTGCGTAATTTTACGTCATGCCCTTATCTTTGGACCCAAAGAAATGGATATAGAGATATGGGCAAAAAGAGACAGGCGAAAAAAGACGTATACGAAGAGATGACCGAACTCACATCGAATTGAACAACTGCCGGGCGCCTTGCCGAAGTTTCATGCGGGGTCTCCAGCCGGTCACCCTTCTGAAACTGCTGTTATCACATAACCACTCGACCTGCTGAAGCTCGCGGACCTTGCCAGGTGAAAGCATCGGTGAGTAACCGAACAGCTTTGAAAAATACAGGTTGATCCGGGCGCTGCCATTCAATAAAAAGCCGGGGATTTTCAGCATACGGAACGATCCATCACTGACCGCATCACCGATGGCCTCCCAGTCATATCCGCGCAGTGTTCCATCATCGATGGCGAAGGTCTGCTGCGCACATTTCATCGGCACGGATAACCAGGTTTGAATGGCGCTGACCAGGTCATCGACATGAATCAGCGAAAGACGCTGATCCGCGGGGCCGGCGTGCGCCAATAAACCCCGCCTTGCCATTCTCAATACGGGCAGCATTTCCTTATCACCCGGACCGTACACGGCCGGCGGGCGTAAAATGGTCCAGCACAGACCGGTTGCGCCTTGCAATGCCTGCTCGCCAAGGTACTTGCTGTTGGCATAATCGGATACCCCGGGTTTGCTGGCTGCAAGGGATGACAACAACAGGACCGGCGGGGGCTCATCCAGACCATCAAGTGCTTCGACCAATGCCCGCACACCATCGACATTGGCAGTGGCAAAATCACCCGGATCACGACCGCGGACACTTCCGGCGCAATAAATGGCGGCATCCACGCCGGCCAAAGCCTCACGCAGCCCCATCACGTCGGTCAGATCAACAGCCAGCTGTTCACAACCATCGGGAATGCGCCTGTCCGGCAGCCTGGAAGGCCGTACCTGGGCGAGCACGGTTTTGTCATTGTTTAACAGCGAGGCGACCAGGCGCTGACCGATAAAGCCGGTAGCGCCGGTGATAAAAACGGATTGCGGAGCGTTCTGCAAATCAGACTGTCTGGGTATCATCAACCCTGGTAACTGACCGTTCGACCTTTTCCAGGGTCTTGCGCGCAAGGAAATCCTGCTTGGATTGCGAACGCGACAGTTTGCCCGATGATGTTCGCGGCAGGGTTCCCCTCGGTGTCAGGTCGATCTCGACATTAATACCAAAGTGAGCGTGAATTGAACTGCTGACCTCCTTGACGATCAGTTCACGGCTGGCTACATCCTTTTCCTTGGTTTCCACCACCAGAACGGCCTGCTCTTCCTTGTCTTTGGAACTGACTGAAAAAGCGGCGACACCACCCAGTTTCACTCCACCAACCTGTTGCGCCAGGACCTCGAGATCGTATGGCCAGATGTTTCGGCCCTTGATGATAATGACATCCTTGCTGCGCGAGGTGATGACAACGTGGTCATCAATGCGATAGCCGATATCCCCGGTTTTGAGCCAACCGTCATCTGAAAGGACTTCTGAAGTGGAGGCCGGATCATGAAAATACCCACGCATGACGCTGGGGCCTTTCAAATAAATATGTCCACACTGGCGGTTGCCCAGCTCTTTGCCATCTTCATCGAGGATGGAAAACTGAAACCCGGGTAACAGCTTGCCGCAGTCGACGTAAGCCGAAGTCGACAGCTCATCACCGTCTGAAGGTTGTGCTTCACCGCTCTCGGCCATCAGTTTTCTGTCTACAACATCAACATTCAGACCTGTACCCAGCGGCGCAAAACTGGTGGCCAACACACACTCGGCCATGCCGTAACATGCCACGTATGCTTTCTCGTCAAAACCACTGCTTTTCAGAATTTCTGCAAATTCCTGCAGGGGTTCCGGGTTGATTCTTTCGGCGCCCACACAGGCTGCACGCCAGTTACTGAGGTCGTAGGTTTCAACATCGGCCGGCCTCAGGCGCTTGGCGCACAGGGCATATCCAAATGTTGGTGCCGATGAAATGGTGCCACCATTGTCGGAAAGGATTTTCAGCCATAGCCGCGGGCGCATCGCAAAAGTGCGTGAACCCAGGTAATCCACCGAGAGTTGACCAATCAGCGGTACCAGGATGAAACCGACCAGGCCCATGTCGTGGTAAAACGGCAGCCACGAGACAAAACGGTCATTGGCGTCCAGTTTCAAACCAAACCGGGCAATTTCCATCAGGTTGTTCAAAACGGTTTTTTGGGTAACTTCCACACCGCGTGGGAAGCTGGTGCTTCCGGACGTGTATTGCAGGTACGCCGGATCGTCGCCACCAAGGGGTTCAAACCGGACGTCGGCCTCTTCCAGCGCATCAAAATCGGCCTGCCTGCCGGCCATCATCAAATCAAGGCCCTGCACGGCCTCTGCCATGAAGTTGGCGTGGGTATCGGGGGCCACAACAATGGAGGCGCCACAACTCTTCAACATCCGCCTGACCTGGCTGACATAGGCGCCGTGGGCGCCGAGTTGAATACCTGCGGGCAATGCTACCGGTATAAGACCTGCGTACTGGCAGGCAAAAAAGAACCGGTGAAACATGGGCTCGGTTTCAGCAATGATGCCAACACGCGCACCACGCTCACAGCCCAGTCCAAGTAATTTCCTGGCAATGACCCTGGCTTCGTCACGCAATTGCGCGTAGGGCAGAACCGCAGAAAGATGACCGCGGCCATCATAGAAATTGAAACCGGTATCACCTTGTGCAGCATACTCAAGGGCATCTACCAGGTTGGCATACGGCTCGATCTTTACCGCTAGGCGAGTATTGGCACGAGTTGGGGTCAAATTGCTCATAACCAGGATACCGTTGTGCAATGTGTATGCTTAAAAATGATTTTCAATACCACCACGTAGGCCTCTATTTTCGTTTTTTTTGGCTTCCAGAAAGTAAGGTCCAACAAGCCATACTTTGCCCGCCCGCGCTGCTGGACTCAATTTTCGCAGATTTGACTTACAATTTCGTTAATAAATTGTAAAGACAACCGCTTTTTTCTGCACCTAATAACAATAATGGTACCGCATCGACGTTTGCCGTACATATCCTTAAAGCCAATTCGACTTTCAGAACGATATGCAATTATACCCAAGCTTGCTGATTTTTGCGCTAGTTTGCACCAGCGTACTTTAATAATTTTTAATATTCAGCAACGTACGGACCGTAATTTTACCAAAATAATTGAGAAATTAAACACATCTGCCAATCAGTCTACCCGCAAACGACCGCATGAGCACGCGATGTGATCAGCCAGGACTCCGCCCAGGCGGTTTTCCAGTGCCGAAAACAGCATAAACCTTGAATTCCGCTAGTGCGTCCTGCCCGTCAATACGGCAAACTAGCCGGCATGACCATAGCAATCTGGCTCAGTGTTGTTTCCATATGCCTGTTGGGTGCGATGTCGCCCGGGCCGTCGCTTGCCGTCGTGCTGCAGCAAACCCTGAGAGGCGGCCGTATAACCGGCGTGGTGGCCGCCATTGCGCATGGCCTTGGCATCGGTTTGTATGCACTGCTGTGTATCTCCGGTATTGCGGTCATTATCACGACCTCACCCATTTTATTCACCACCTTGCAATGGGCCGGTGCAGCATATTTGTTGTGGCTGGGTACCAAGGGTCTGTTGGCCAAACCCCGGCCGGCCGAGATCCTGGACAGCATACCCACCACCAGCAGCGCCGCGAGGGACGGTTTTTTGGTGGTTTTTCTGAACCCTAAGGTGGCTGTCTTTTTTATTGCGCTATTCAGCCAGGTGATTGGCAATGACACAACATTGCCTGAAAAGCTGGCGTTTGCGGCAACCGCATTGTTGATTGATATGGGCTGGTATACTTTTGTTGCCTGGTCGTTTTCCAACCAGCGTTGGCTGGGGCGTTTACAGAAAAACGTGGTATGGCTGGAACGTATATTCGGTGTCGTTCTGATCGCCCTGGCGGCTCGCCTGTTGCTGGGTAACCTGGGCTAATGGCAAATCAGGCTTTTGATTTCTGCGCGATATTGTTACGCAGATAAACCGGCTGCGCCAATTCGGCAGAAATGGCATCGTTTTCCTTTAGCCAGTCTTTTGCCAATGCAATCACTGACGATGCTTTCGGCCAGACATCGGCATGCACCGCGGCCAGTCCATCTGCTGCTTGCATCAAGGCCGGGTAACGCTCAAAACCAATGCCGATACCATGGCTTTGATCACCACCCGCAAGGTCAAGCTCCCCGGGAGCGCAAACCCTCTCCACCGAGGCAGGCTGCATAATTCCGTTGCCATTTATCGCGAACGCACCTGTAAAAACCTCGTTCATGCGGGCATCAAGGGCCACTACAGCAGATTTGACACCCAACCCAACAGCCGTTTGCGCAGTTGCTGCCAGGCTGGAAACCGGCACCACCGGGCAGGTTGAGGCCCAGGCAAGGCCCTGGACGATGCCGATACCGATTCTCAGGCTGGTAAAGCTGCCCGGCCCGCGGCTGAAAGCAATCGCGTCAAGCTCAGAAAAGCCGATGCCTGCATCCGCCAGCAATTCACTGACCCAGGGCAATAACAGCTCGGCGTGCTTGCGTGGCGCAAGTTCGTATTTCTCGCGTATATCACCATTGATATCGAGGGCGACCGAAACCGTTTCGGTGGCTGTTTCAATTGCCAGCAGATTCATTTTCAAAAAACTCCACAACGAGGTTTCGATCAGAAGTTTGACGCATCGGCGGCAGGCTTTCCAGAAAAACACTGCCATAACCCTTGCTGCGCAATCTGCGATCACAGATAACCAGCACACCACGGTCATTGACGTCACGGATCAGGCGGCCGGCGCCCTGCTTGAGGGTAATAACGGCCTGCGGCAGGAACAATTCCATGAAAGGATTACCGCCATGCTGCCTCACCTGGTTGCTGCGCGCCACCATCACCGGATCATTGGGCGGGGCGAACGGCAATTTATCGATAATCACCAGCGACAGCGCCTCACCCATGACATCAACCCCGCCCCAGAAGCTGGCGGAACCCAGCAGGATGCCATCACCAGACTGACGGAATGCCTCCAGCAATGCGCTGCGGGGCATTTCGCCCTGCACAAACAGCGGAAGATCGATGCTGCGGGCCAGCTGTTCTGCAGCCTGCTTCAATGCACGGTGCGAGGTGAACAGCATAAACGCCCTGCCCCTGCTGGCCTCCAAAACCGGTATCACCGCCTCGAGCAGGCCTGGAACAAATGCAAACTCACGTGGCTCGGGCAGGTTTTCCGGCAACCACAGCAGCGCGTGGTTCTGATAATCAAAGGGCGAATCGAGGTTGAGGGTATCGGCCTCCTGCAAACCCAGCGCCTGGACAAAGTGATCAAAGCCGCCATTGACCGACAGGGTGGCCGAGGTAAACACCCAGGCAGCATCGATCTGCTCGCAAAAACTCTTAAACAGCCTGGAAATATCCAGGGGAGTGGTATGGATGGAAACACCCTGGCCGCGGCGTTCGAACCAGCGCACCTCGGTGACCGGAACCGGTTTATCCAGGTGATCAAAATGCAACAGGATTTCGGCCAGTCGCTGTACACAGGCGTCCATCCCGCGACTGGCCCCCTGTAGTGGCTCCACCACCGGCTTGAGAGCGGCGACAGCTGAATCCAGTGACTGCAGGGCGGTCCTGACTTCAGATTGCGCCAGCATGTCATCCCAGGTGCCACGATCCTCAAGGCAGTCGTGACAGGCCAGCTGGAACTCCTTGATGATCTGCCGGCAGTGCGCCACCTCATCACGCACGGTCGCCATACCGCCACTGGTCTCGGCCGCCTCTGCCAGCACGTCCCTGCAAAGATCTGATATGTGCCTGACCGACAGCGAGGAGCTGAAAAATTGCGAGGCCGGTTCGGGCGCCTGGTGCGCCTCGTCCACGATAAATACCGATGCACCGGGCAGCACCTCGCCAA
>JBFFWN010000035.1:0-19947 GCA_041570235.1 Lysobacterales bacterium
CATCTTTGCCAACTGAGCGCGCAAAACCAATGGCTGCAGGTGTTGGTTGCCCATCGGCGTTGAAAGCGGCGGCAACAGCAGGCCCCTTACGTTCAATTATCTGATCCGGTTGACGGGCGGCGACATTGGAAATCCGCAGGGCAAGGCGTCGTGGGGTATAAAAAGGGCGACTGTTGTCCTCGTCAAAAACAAGTTCAGCCTGCTTTAACTGGGCGCAAACCCCCTCAAACAGGGCCTTTGCAAGATCGGGAAGAGATTTGGGCGGCAACTCTTCACAGCCCAGTTCAATAAGCAGGTCATCAGACGTGTCTTCAATGTTTGTACTGGCTGGATTATTCACCGGCATTCTCCTTCAGACCCGGGAAACCCAGGGATTCCCTGCGTGCGTAGTAGGCCTCTGCAACCAGGCGGGACAGGTTTCTGACACGAAGAATAAAGCGTTGACGTTCGGTTACGGAAATTGCCCGGCGTGCATCCAGCAAATTAAAGGTGTGCGAGGCTTTCAGTACCTGCTCATAGGCCGGTAACGGCAGGTCTGCCTCAACCAGCTTACCCGCCTCTGATTCACATGTATCGAACCAGGCAAACAGTGATTCCGTATCCGCATATTCAAAGTTATAGGTGGATTGCTCGACCTCATTTTGGTGAAAAACCTCACCATAAGTCACTTTTCTGCCACCGGCATCTGTCCATATCAGGTCAAAAATACTGTCAACGTTCTGCAGGTACATGGCCAACCGCTCGAGGCCGTAGGTGATTTCACCCAATACCGGCCGGCACTCCAGGCCTCCGGCCTGCTGGAAGTAGGTAAACTGCGTTACCTCCATGCCATTGAGCCATACTTCCCAACCCAGACCCCAGGCACCAAGGGTAGGTGACTCCCAGTTGTCTTCAACAAAACGGATATCATGTATGGCAGGATCAATGCCAATTGCCTTCAGAGAACCCAGGTATAACTCCTGGATATTTTCGGGTGCAGGTTTCATTACCACCTGGTATTGGTAGTAATGTTGTAGACGGTTGGGGTTTTCACCATAGCGTCCGTCCGTCGGTCGCCGGCAGGGTTGCACATAGGCCGAGCTCCAAGGCTCGGGGCCAATGGATCGAAGAAAAGTGGCCGGGTGAAAAGTACCGGCACCCACCTCCATATCCAGGGGTTGAACCAAAACGCAACCCTGGTCTGCCCAATAGGTTTGCAGGCAGTTGATAAAGTCCTGAAAGGTCATAAAATTCCGTGTTCTGATAACAGGTGATGTAACCGCGTAGTATAGCCAACGGTGACCAAAGACAGAAGATGAAAGGATCAAAAGTCGTGAAACAAATTGCATTGATAACAACGGGCACAACAATTGAGGAGATCAAACCCCGGTTCGGAGACTACGAGGCCTGGTTTGCTGAAGGTCTTGGTGTGACTGATTTACTGCGGGTCGATGTTTTTCGTCATCAACCATTACCGGACCCGGATGATATCGATGCGATAGTGATCACAGGGTCACCCGCCATGGTTTCATCCCGTGAAGACTGGAGTGAGAAAACTGCACAATGGTTGTCCCATGCGGTTGCAAGGGGTTTACCGACCCTGGGAATCTGTTACGGTCACCAATTGCTCGCGCATGCATTGGGGGGCAGGGCCGGGCCAAACCCACGGGGAAGGCAAATCGGCACTGTTTCAACACAAATTATTGATACGAATGAAAAAGATCCATTATTAGGTCATTTACCGGCGAGCTTATCAACGCAAGCTTCACACTCAGAGGTGGTGTTGGAATTACCGCCCGGTGCGCAGCGTTTGGCGACGAGCCCATTGGATGACAACTTTTCAATACGCTTTTCTGAAAAAGCCTGGGGTTTGCAGTTTCACCCGGAGTTTTCTGCGCCTGTGATGAGGGAATACATTGCACTGAGGTCTGGTGCGATAAGGCAGGAGGGCCTGAATCCGGAAGGTCTGATGCAAAAGGTTACCGATACGCCGGAAGCGAAGACGGTTTTGAAAAAGTTTGCCGGCCTGGTGAGGGGGTAAGCGTTTTTGTATTCCGGCCTTTATACCGGGACCATGAACCCTGATATAAACCCTGGGCAGTCATACCGGGTCGGAAAATGCCGGAACCCGGGCCCGTCCAAGGGTTAACCTGTCGACAAAGCCTGCCTTACTCGGCCGGCTCAACCGTTAAAACAACCCCTTCCACACCTGTCACCCTGATGTGCGTACCCGCTGGCATGTCAGGCCCTTTGACTTTCCAGGTGGAGTCATCGACGGTCACTTTACCTACACCATTTTCAACCGGGTGGGTCAGGGAAAAAACCCGGCCGATATACTGGTGCCCGCGGCGGTTCAGATTGGGTTGATCCGTGATTAGTGGCCGGGATTCCCTGTATTTGCGCCAGGCGATCACCGAAACGATCGATGCAATGGCAAATAATACCAACTGGGTTTCCATACCAAGGGCCGGAAACACCAGCAGGATCAAACCGACTGCGGCCGCGGCGATGCCAAGCCACAGAAAGAAGAAAGCCGGCGCGGTCAACTCCAGGATCAATAACAGCCCCGCCAATATCCACCAATGCCAGAAAACTATGCTATCAAGCCAGGCCATCATTTCACGGACTCCCTGTTTCCTTGTCGTTCACTACGGACTTGGCAATTTCGGTAATACCGGCAAGACTGCCAAGAATACCGGTCGCCTCCATTGGCAATATCATGGTTTTCTGGTTCGGGCTGGTGGCAAAAGTTTTCAGTGCATCCACATATTTCTGTGCAACAAAATAATTGATCGCCTGCATGTCACCGGCAGCGATGGCTTCAGAGACCATCGTGGTTGCCCTGGCTTCAGCTTCGGCCAATCGCTCACGTGCTTCGGCATCTCTGAACGCAGCTTCCTTGCGGCCTTCCGCATCAAGCACGATGGCCTGTTTCTGACCCTCGGCTTTAAGAATCTCGGCCTGCCGAAAACCCTCGGCTTCGAGGATATTGGCGCGTTTTTCACGCTCGGCCTTCATCTGCCTCGCCATTGCGTTAACAAGATCCATAGGTGGAGTGATGTCCTTGATCTCGATGCGCGTCACCTTCAGTCCCCAGGGCGTGGTTGCTTCATCAACGACGTTCAGCAACTGGGCATTGATCGTGTCCCGTTTGGAGAGTGCATCATCCAGATCCATGGAACCCAGAACAGTACGTATATTGGTGACTGTCAGGTTCAGAACCGCATGTTCGAGGCGATAAACCTCATAGGCTGCCTTGGCGGCATCCAGTACCTGGAAAAACACCACGCCATCGACGGTCAAAACGGCGTTGTCCTTGGAAATAACCTCCTGCGAAGGCACATCCAGAACCCGTTCCATCATGTTAACCTTTTGACCAATGCGGTTGACAAAGGGAACCATCAAGTGAAAACCGGGTTGAAACGTGGTGCTGTATTTACCAAAACGCTCCACCGTGTATTCATAGCCCTGCCGGACGATAATCACGCCCTTACGGACCACGACTACCCCGAGAAATGCTACGATGACTGCCCAGATTAATGTGTTTTCTAACATTTCGACGCCCTCTTTTATTACACGTGAAGCATTAACAAGTGAAGTGACCAAATTTAACCGTTTTCTCCTGGATGAGAGAATAACAAAAGGGGCATCAAGCAGGATGCCCCAAAAGTAATTGACGGGTTTGATAGTACAGGTGGGTATATGACTGACGATAAAGACAATCTGTTTGCCAAGAGCCGCGCTTTAACAACGGGCTTTCAGTTTGATGAGCAGGTGGTGCGTGTTTTTCCGGACATGATTTCCCGTTCGGTGCCGGGCTATGAATTAATCGTACCCATGATCGGTATGCTGGCCCGACGTTATGCCCAGCCGGATTCTTTTATTTATGACCTTGGCTGCTCTTTGGGTGCAGCCAGTATGGCCATGAGCGGTGCGGTTAAGGCCGGCGGTGTAAAGATCATTGCCGTGGATAACTCTGAGGCCATGGTCGCCAGGTGCAGGCAAACAGTGGAAGGCGCCGGTGGCAGGGTCCCGGTTGAGGTACTCCTGCAGGACATCCTCGACACGCCGATAAGCGATGCCTCGGTGGTGGTGCTGAATTTCACACTGCAATTTTTAAACCGCGAGCAGCGACAGGCCCTGGTAAACCGTATTTCAAATGGCCTGCGAAAAGGCGGCGCCCTGATCATTTCGGAAAAAATCTGTTTTGATGACCAACAGGAGCAATACGACCAGACCCACTGGCACCATGACTTCAAGCGCGCCCAGGGTTATTCGGACCTTGAAATTGCACAAAAACGCGATGCCCTGGAAGATGTATTGCGTGCGGAAACCGAAGAAAAACATTTGGAGCGTTTTCAACAGGCCGGCTTGACCAATACCCGTCGCTGGTTCCAGTGTTTCAGTTTTGCCAGTTATATCGCCTTCAAATGAAAAACCCTTACTCAGAACTGCAGGCAGCGGGCTGGCCCGAGTTGGCGGAGCTTGGCTGGAAGCGGCTTAAGCATAACAGCCATGGCGATTTACCAGGCTGGCTTCAGGCCATCTCGGCCTTACCGGAAGGTGACGGCTACTCCCGCTTGGACCAGGATGCGCCCGTTTTGAGCCTGGCCGGCGGCGATTTGCCGGGGTTGCGCCAAAACCTGATGAAACTGCACCCCTGGCGTAAAGGGCCGCTGCAACTTGCTGGAGTCACGATTGATACCGAGTGGCATTCCGACTGGAAGTGGAACCGTCTGAAACCGCACCTGGATCTGACCAACCACCAGGTGCTGGATATCGGTTGTGGCAATGGTTATTTCGGCCTGCGGATGCTCGCAGCCGGCGCCAAACAGGTGGTTGGAATCGATCCCACGATGGTATTTGTGATGCAATGGCTGGCCATGCAAAAACTTGCGCCCGCTTTAAAGAATTATGTGCTGCCGTTGGGCATAGAAGACCTTCCTGTACTTACCAAAGGGTTTGATAGTGTATTTTCAATGGGTGTCCTGTATCACCGGCGTGACCCGGTCCACCACCTGGAACGGTTGCGCAAACTTTGTACACCCGGTGGCCAGCTGATACTGGAAACACTGGTATTGGAGGGTGACCATGAAGAAGTTCTGGTGCCGGAGGGCAGGTATGCCCGCATGCGCAATGTGCATGCCATACCAACATTACCGGTTTTAAAGGCCTGGTTGTCGCAAGCCGGGCTACACGACAGCCAGGTGCTGGATGTGAGCAAGACAACCATTCAGGAGCAGCGCAGCACCGAATGGATGACGTTTGAATCACTCTCGGAGTGTCTGAAAAAAAATGATCCGGATACCACCATTGAGGCTTACCCTGCTCCCGTCAGGGCAGCGTTACTGATTCCGGTGAAAGCATAAAATAGCCTTTATGACACAAGCATGTTTACGTGCGTTGACACGTTATCGTAAACCCCGAAATCCGGATAAAAACCGCAGGGTAAAAATACTTATTGAGCAGGATATCCCTTACAATAAACGCATGAACTTTACCGTACCCGATCTCTGCGACGAATTCCCTTCCCGGATCCAGGTTCTGGATCCCATTTTTTCAGCCTACGGTGGCCAGCATAAATTTCACGGAGAGATTGTCACCATCAAGTGTTTTGAAGATAACTCGCTGGTAAAAGAAACACTGAATAAAGACGGTTGGGGCAAGGTACTGGTTGTCGATGGTGGTGGTTCTATGAAGTGCGCGCTGTTGGGGGATCTGCTGGGTGCGATGGCTGCCAGAAACGGATGGCAGGGTATCGTTATCAACGGTTGCGTGCGTGACGTGGAAATACTGAAAACCATCAATATCGGTGTCAGCGCGCTAAACTGCTATCCACTCAAGTCCGAAAAACGTGGTGAAGGACAAATCAACGTCCCATTGGAGTTTGCAGGTACAGATTTTAATCCGGGGTGCTACCTGTATGCGGACGAAAACGGAATCATCCTGACAGATAAAGCATTGAACCCATGAGCTTTTGGCAGCGTCAAGCAAGGTCAAGGATAATCCCATCTGTGCAAGAACGCACATCTTACAAGGCAATGTAGGATGTCAGACAGGCTAACTGTAAAGGCCAACACCACCCTATTCCCTTTTCTTACCGCTCAGCTTAAGGGTTGGTCGCGTAGCACGATCAAGCAGCGTCTGAAAAGCGGTTGCGTTAGTGTAAATGGCCAGCAGACTACCCGCTATGACCATGATCTGCTGGCGGGTGACCTTGTGGTTGTTGAAGCCTCCGCCCGGGGTTATTCGGGTCTGCGGCCACAGCTCGATATCCTCTACAAAGACCGGGATCTGATCGCTATCAATAAACCCGCCGGCTTGTTATCTGTTGGCTCCCCAAAAAACAATGAACCTCATGCGCTGGGTATACTCCGTGAACAGTTGTCCCGTCGTAACAAGCCCATCAGTCTTTGGCCGGTGCACCGTATTGATCGTGATACGTCCGGCGTGTTGCTGTTCGCGACCTCGCGGGAGATGCGCGAAGCGGTGATGCAAGGGTGGAAGACCGCTGAGAAAATCTACCTTGCGATCGTGGAGGGTTGCCCGAAACCTGCGGCGGGCACCATCGACCAGCCGCTGCGTCTCGATCCGGTCATCTACCAGGTGCACGTCGGGCCGCACCCGGATGCCAGGCACGCGGTGACCCATTTCACCACCGAACGCAGCGTTGGTCAGCGAACCCTGTTACGGGTTGAACTGGAAACCGGCCGTCAACACCAAATACGGGCGCACCTGGCATGGCTGGGGCATTCAGTGGTAGGCGACCAGCGATACGGCAGGGTCGGTGAGCGGATGGGCCTCCACGCCTTGAGATTGAGTATCACCAAACCGGGAACGAATAAACTGATGGTGTTTGAGACTCCCGCCCCACCGGATTTTATGGCGCTTTTTTGCTAGTGCGATGAAAGTGGCAATGTGATTTTCTCACAGCTCAGATCAATTATTACAGTTGCTCTTCGCCCACCCATTTACGCACTGCCGGCGCCCTGTAAACTGAGAATTGATCTAACATGTTCTCGGGTTCACAGGCTGTGATCAGTATGGGCCGGTAAAGGTCATTGACGAACTGCTGGGCGAAAGCGTTTTCAAGAAAGCTGATCAGGTCGTCATAGTATCCTTCGACATTCAATAGACCACAGGGTTTGCGGTGAAAGCCCAGTTGCGCCCAGGTCAGAATTTCAAATATCTCCTCCAAGGTCCCCCAGCCACCTGGAAGGGCGATGAAGCCGTCTGATAATTCCGCCATCATGGCCTTGCGCTCATGCATGGATTCGACCACGTACAATTCGTTGAGTCCTGTGTGGGCGACTTCTTTTACAGCCAGCGCCTTGGGTATCACACCAATGGCCTTTCCGCCGTTTGCCAGCACGGCATTGGCGACCACACCCATGATGCCAACAGCGGCGCCGCCATAGACCAGGCCGATATCACGTTCGGCAAGTGTTTTGCCCAGTATTGTCGCTGCCCGGGTGAATGCAGGGTTCAGCCCCGGGCTCGATCCGCAGTAGACACAGATGTTTTCAATTTTCATAAATCTTTGATGGTCACGCGTGTGAGAGCAACACTTTTCAGAATAGTGGGCCAGGGGAAAAGGGGGCCGGGATCTACCTTTCTGCTAATCAGAACTTCCGGCCGGTTTTCGGAAGGCAGCTTTTCTGTATCCAGGTCTTCGTGACCTGCGATGGATTCAAGGCCAGGGAGTCTATGCTCAAGGTGATTCAACAGGCTGGTCAAGGCCTGTAACTGTTCGGCAGGGTAGGGTTCGGTCATCGACTGGTGGTCCGACCTGAACCAGTCAGGATAGCGACCGGTATTCACCAGCTCGATTCCAACACTGTTCTGGTTAATGCCCCGGACATGATGAGCGATGCGGTTCAAAGGCACCCATTGCTCGATCTTTCCGTCGCGATCAATGTAAAAATGACCACTGTTACCGGTTTGGGTGGCCGGGTGAACCAGCTTCTCTCCCCATGTCCGCGCCATCGCCAAATCCGGAAGCTCGGTGCAATGGATGACCACAAGTTGGATATCCTCCACATTGCGCTTATCCAGGCGCCGCGTGTAACACAGGTGGTTTTGTTCAACTTTCGGCTTCACTTTTCTGTCGGGCAGGGGCCGATAGAGTCACCATGATCCACGTGGATAAAATAATCACCAGTGCTCACGGCGCGGGTGTGGCCCTTGTGGCACACCAGTTGTTGACCGGCTTTTCGATCCGCTACGGCATCATCCGTCGCGCAGCCATGTATGGACACCAGTGCAACCATGACAATTAAAATACGCATGTTATCTTTCCAGGCCGGTCAGGGAAAAAGGATCTTTAACCCTGTTCCAACAGCTGGCGTAAATCCATGATGGCCGCATTGGCCCTGGAAATATAGTTGGCCATCACCAGCGAGTGATTCGCGAATGCACCGAACTTGGCGCCGTTCAGCACCATGGGAGCGCGTAACGGCTCCTGTGTGGACTCCAGTTCCCGGATAATCTGACGATAACTGATCAGGGCGTTTTTCTTTATCAATACGTCATGAAAATCCACCTCCATGGCCCTTAGAAAGTGGATCAGTGCCCAGGTCGTGCCGCGGGACTCATAGAAGACATCATCAATCTCAAACCATGATGTTTTGATATCCATTTCCCCGGGTGTCGCGGTAGATTGCCTTGCGGCACTGTCGCCGGACAGGTCCGTGTTCAGACGGTCCTGGCCAACACTGGCGGAAAGGCGCTGTGATAATGAACCAAGACGTTTTTCAACCAGGCCCAGCCATTCAACCAGGTTGTCGGCGCGGGCGTAAAACTGGGCATTCGGCTGCATGGGGTCAGACAAACGGGCCAGGTATGCCTCGAGGGAATCGATTGCGTTTTCATAACGGCCTTCGGTAGCAGGAGGAAACCATCGGTCATTCGAATAATGAAAGCCCGGATCTGCAAGCGAAAGGTCGACATCCTCGGTGGATTGGGTCTGGGAACGGCTGAAATCATTCCGCATGATACGGGCGAGGTCCCTTACCTGCGTCAGTACACCGAATTCCCAGTTGGGAACATTATCCAGGAACACCCAGGGCGGAAGGACATCGTTGGAAAGATAACCCCCGCGCTTGTTCAGCATGGTACTCGCCACTTCAATAAGAGCGGACGTGGTGTTGCTGCCGGTGACATCCGCATGGTTATGCTCCACCGCGTGGGCCTGGGCCCGTTCGATGGGGTCAAAACCATCCGGTTCGTGGTTGTACCAGAACATCATGACGAGACAAATAACGACGATCGCGGCCGTTACTGCAATCAAAAGTTTACTTTTCATAGTGTGAAGATATCAGATTCTGAGCCAGAAGCATGTGCCGTAAGTGACCTGCTTGTTTCAAGGCACTAACCTGACACGAGATTGGCCGTTGGTCAAGCTCCGATCGGTGAGGATTTAAAGGAAGCTCTCACCATCGGCTCCAGGTTATCAATGGCCTGGTCCAGATTGCCGATAATCGCTGCAGAACCCTGCTCCAGCCTGACCAGTAATGCATGCTGGTTTTCAAAGGTAATCACTTCACCATCGGTAACATCGGTTTTGGGCATGTAAATGATGGTCATTGGACCCTGGTCGGTACTCACCACCAAATGTGCACCTTTACCATTCGGGGTAGGGCAGGTTTTGATGAACCGGACCCTTTCAGACATGGCTCCCGAGGCACTGGCGCCCAATCCGGACATGATTTTGATAATGTCCTCATCCGCTACAATAGCAGCGGCTCCAGCCAACGCCTTACCGCCATCATGTGCATAGTGGTCCTGCACGTATTCTTCAACGCTGCCCCAGGTATGCATTTGTTGCCATACAATACCGGCGGCACCGACCGCCATAACCAGGCTGGCCGCCATCGCCAGCGGAACCCACCGGCGTCGTGTCTGCGGTTGTTGGGTGATGGCCTTGATGTCGGCCAGCAGGCCGGGTGGCGCTGTAATCTTCAGAGCGGCCTGAAGTTTTTCTTCAAATGCCTCGGCATCCCTCGCCTCAGCTTCAAATTCTGGTGCTGAATTTCGTGCACGCAGCGTTTCCGGTTCCCGGTTGAGAGGGTCTGCGCCCATTAACTTTTTAAACTCAGAAAAGCTCATGGACATTGCCCGTTACTCCGTCTCTTTGCAGCTGCGTTTTGAGTTGCTCCCTGGCGCGGAACAACTGTGTCATGACGGCGCTTTTGCTGATTCCAAGCTGGTCGGAAATTTCGGCACAACTATGGCCAAATACCACCTGTAACAGCAGTGGATCGCGGTATTTGGGTTCAAGCTTCATGATTCCTTTTCGTAACAGCATGCGTTCTGTTCGTGATTCCGGTTCCAACTCGTCTTCATCTACAACAACAACCTTTTCCACATCGGTGAACTTCGGCACCTTTCGTTCAAAGGTACGGGCATATTCACGCCGTAAAATGGTAATCAACCAGCTTTTCGCTGATTTGATGTCATTCAAATTGTCCAGCGCGCGCCAGGCCCGTAAAAATGTTTCCTGGACAAGATCTTTTGCCAGGGCGTCATTTGAACAAATCCACATGGCATAACGGTATAAATCCGTCGAATAGGCTTCAGCCAACTCGTTAAAACGGGCAGTTCGTGCCGTGTCATTAGTCATGACCGGATTCCATATGGCTTTATTTCAAAGAAATACAATTATTTTTAAACCATTTATTAAGTTTATGAGGCGCTATATGGGATAATAGCGAAATAATTATTTAGAAACCTTATTAGCCTGAGAAACGTCAATATAATCTATGCTACCGGTTTTTAAATAAGCCCCGTTGTGACTAATGGCACTTTGAGTACTGTACCTGAACCGGCAGTCTGTGCCATGCCCTGCCGGGGGAATGAGTTTTTTGTCTTGATAACATGTTTTCAGGCGCACAATAACACGCCGGTAGGAGTAGAAAAGGATGAGTATGAATTTCGATCAAGCCCGCTTCAATATGGTAGAGCAACAGATTCGCCCCTGGGAGGTTTTGGACGCCAAGGTGCTGGAGTTGCTGGAAACCACCCAACGTGAAGACTTTGTACCCGTTCGCTACCGCAAAATGGCGTTTTCGGATATCGCCATTCCACTGGATCATGGTCAAAGCATGATGAAACCCGTCATTGAGGGCCGTTTATTACAGGCGCTTGAATTGCAACCGGATGAGACGGTTTTGGAAATTGGTACGGGAAGCGGTTTTATCACGGCATGTCTTGCCAAATTGGCCAAGAGCGTGGTCAGTGTTGATATCTATGAACAATTTACCAAGGAAGCAGCGGGCAAGCTGAAAGATAAAAAACTCGACAATGTCGAGCTCGAGACCGGCGACGTCATGAGCGGTTGGCAACCCGAGCAGGCGCATGATGTACTGGTGGTTACCGGTTCGGTGGAAGCAGTACCCGATCACTTTCGTGGCTGGGTAAACCCCGGTGGCCGGATGTTCGTGGTCTGTGGTGAAAGTCCGGCCATGGAAGCAAAATTGTTAACAAAACTGAATGCAACCGAGTGGCGTGAAGAAAGTCTGTTTGAAACAGACCTGGCAAGATTGATCAATGCCGAGAAAGCCCCGGAATTTGAATTTTAGGGAATTTTAGGAGTTAGCTATGCAATTCAATACCAGGCGCACGCTGATATCGGCGGCCATATTTTTAATTTCATCACCAGTGTTCGCCGTAGACCTGGTGGGTGTGCATGATCTTGCTGCGAAGAGCGATCCGGCGTTGCAGGCAGCTGCCTTCAGAAGAGATGCCACGGGTGAGAACGAGCGTCAGGCCTGGTCAAATTTGCTACCAACCATATCGGGTTCTGCTGGCATGAACCGGGGTGGAAGCGAAACCTCCATCAACGGAACAAAAGTGGACGACAGCGACAGCGATACCGAGAGTTGGGGTCTGAATTTGCGCCAGTCCCTGTACGCGCAAAGCAATTATGAACAACTCGATATCGCACGTGGTCAGGTCAGCCAGGCTGATGCGATTTATGATATCGCATACCAGGACTTCCTGGTCAGGGTGGCGGGTTATTACTTCAATGTGTTGACCGCCCAGGATGGGGTTATTTTTGCCGAAGCTGAAGAAAAGGCTCTGCAAAGGCAGTTTGAGCAGGCTGAACAGCGTTTCGAGGTGGGGTTGACGGCGGTTACCGACGTGCACGAGGCCCGCGCCAGCTATGACAACGCCCGCGCCCGCGCCATTGTCTCCCGGAATAACCTTGCGGATACCAAGGAAGCGCTGTACGAATTGACCCTTCAGTATTTCGACGACATCTCTCCGCTGGAGGATGAACTGCCGTTGGTCAAACCGTTGCCGGAAAACCCCGATGAATGGCTTGATATTGCCATGCAGTACAATCCTGCCATCATTTCTGCGCGTATGAATGTGGAAATTGCCGAGGCCACGACACGCTTACAACGTTCAGGTCATTTGCCAACACTTGACCTGGTTGCGAGTTACACGAATTTCACTAATAAAGAATATATTTTGCGCGATGACTTTCAGCGGCCCATTGCCACAACGGACCTGACCAACAAGGACACCCAAATTGGATTGCGCCTGTCCGTGCCGATCTACCAGGGTGGTTTTGTCTCATCCAGAACACGCCAGTCTCGTTACCTGCTCAACGCGGTCAACGAGGATCTTGACCTACGGCAAAGGGCGGTCGTTCGAGCCACCAACAACGCTTACCGTGCCGTCATCGCGGGCATTGAGCAGGTCAAGGCGTTCAACCAGGCGATGGTTTCTGCCGAAAGCGCCCTGGAAGCAACCCAGGCCGGTTTTGAAGTTGGCACACGTACGATCGTGGATGTCCTGATTGCCCAGCAGCGGTATTTCCAGGCACAACGCGACAATTCGTTGGCGCGCCATACCTATGTGGTGGATCATCTGCGTTTGAAAGCAGCGGCAGGTACATTGGTCAAAGCGGACCTGGAAAAGGTCAACGCTATTTTAAAATAACTTACCTCGTCCCGGGTTCCCTGGTGGGCCCGGGATGACTTTGTCATGATGGCAATGCTTTGCCAACCGCTGCCAGCGTCAAGTCCAGGGCTGCCTTGTTTTTTTCTATCAATTGCCGTCCGGCCTGGCCCATGCTGTCCCGCAACACCCCGTCTGTCAGGATTTGTTCAGCAGTTTCTATTAACTGATGCTGATCCCTGATTTCTATTGCCGCATTGCAGGCCAGCAATTGATCGGCGATCTCCCGGGCGTTTGCCATGTTAGGTCCAAACAGTACCGGTTTACCCAGTGCTGCAGGTTCCAATGCATTGTGACCGCCCTGTTCGCCAATACTACCGCCAACAAAGGCGGCATCCGCACAGGCGTACCAGGTCATCAATTCGCCTATGGTATCGATGACAAAGCACTGCGTTTTTACATCGCAGACCTCGGCCTGGCTTCTCAGTTCGGTGGACAGCCCGGCGGCCCTGGACAACTGGGTGGCCCGTTCAAACCGCTCGGGGTAGCGGGGCGCCAGTATTAATAAAGCGTCCGGCAGTATCCTCAGCAACGCGACGAAAGCCGGTATCACCACGTTTTCATCGGCCTCATGGGTGCTGCCTGCGACCAGTATCGGGCGGTTTCTGTTCAGACGGGTTCGTAAGGCTTCGGCTTTTTCTGCGAGGCTGGCGGCGGTATCAAGGTCAAACTTGAGATTTCCGGTCATTTCAAGCTGTTCTTTACCCGCGCCGCAACTGATCAGGCGTTTGGCATCCTCGGCGCTTTGCGCGCCAATCCAGTGAACGCTTCTCAAGACCTGTCCAATCAGCGCCCCAAGGCGGCGGTAATGTTTAACGGAGCGCTCGGACAAGCGGGCATTGGCCATCAACAATGGAATTTTCATCCGATCCGCCACGAGATACAGGTTTGGCCAGATTTCGGTTTCCATGACGATGATCAGTGAAGGCTGCAGGCGCTGTAGAAATGACCTAACAATCCAGGGCAGGTCAATGGGGATATAACTGTGGCAAACCCTGGCGCCAAACTCATGTTTTACCCGGTCAGAACCGGTGGGTGTAAGCGTTGTTACCGTCACCGGCAGGTCGGGGTATTGTTTTAACAAGGCCTTTATCAGCGGGCTGGCCGCATTGAATTCGCCCACGGAGGCAGCATGGACCAATATCCCCCCGGGCTCAGGCCTGTTTGCTACAAACCCAAACCGCTCCGGCCAGCGGAGCAGGTAAGAGCGATCCCGAAAACCTCTGAAAACCAGGTAAAGCAGCACAAACGGCAGACATAAAACCAGCAGAAATGAATACAGGTGACGCATCAGTTAATCCGTTTTGTTCTCAATGCAGGCTGCCCATAAGCCAAAAAGAATCCAGATCAGTGAGGACAGGTAAGTGCCAAAAAGCGCAAAATGCGAGTTGAACGGAAACAACACCAGCGCCAATGCAAATGCATAGGCAAAAGCCTCATTTCGCCGCGATGGGGTCATGCCTGACCAGAAGCGCAAAACAAGGATAAACCCGGCAACCATACCGATCAAACCTATGGTGCCCGTATCCGCCATCACCTCGAGCACCAGGTTGTGGGCGTGTGTTGCCCCCGACTTACCGCCCGAAGAAACAACATGGACGTCATCCTCTGCGGCATACTCCATGTATGCTTTTGGAAATGCCCGCACACCCACACCATTCACGGGGTGTGCTTCGAACATGGCCAGGCTGGTTTTGAATATGGGTATTCGGCGGTTGCTGGCTGCAACCACGGCCGCCTCCGTTCCTTTCGTGATGATCATCGACTGTTCCAGCCTCTCCTGAAACAAAGGCGAAACCAGGTAACTGGCGATAATGACGGTAACAGCCAATACGGGTATCGATATGGATACTTTGCGCAAGGCTCGATTTTCCCGCCTGAACATCAGCCAGACATAAACCAGCAACACCAGGCCCATGGTCAGCCAGCCTGCTCGCATACCGGCAATCAGCACACCACCCAGTGTCAAAGTGAATGCGACAACCCACATAGGGGCCGGCCAGTTTCGCCGGGCATGTTCCAACAATAATGGTGAAAGCATGGCCAGTGTTGGTCCGAAAAACTGGTATTTCTGTACAAACAGGGCGTTGAGTCGATCGGGATGCATGGCAATGCCAAATATATCACTTCCGAAAATCAGTTGGACAAACCCGTCTACAGCCCAGAAAACCAACAGGAAGGATGTCCATCGTATTACCCGCCAACGGGCAGAGTCGGCCTTCAGCAGCACCGACATGCTCAGAACAGCTGCCAGGAAACGAAGCGCTGCGATGGAACTGGTCCAGCTTTTCTGCGGCATGTAGGAATCAAAGCTGGAGACGACCATGGGAATCCAGAAACATAGAAAAACAGGAATGACAATGATGGAAACCTGCCTGATTCGCTCCCTGTTTTCGGCCTTCCGGGCAATTAACGGCAAACTGAGTGCGAAAATCGATAGTGGAATTTCGGCAAGGCGTCCAAAGGGCAATAAGGCAAAAAATGAGATCGCCAGCCAACTCGGCCAGTCTGCCTGAAGACGCTTGAGCAGTAGATTCATGTTCTATCCTCTTTCAGGGCAGCTCGATACAGCTTGAGGGTATCTTCCATTGATTTTTGAAGTGAAAAACTTTCATTTTTTTCGACCAGTGGTTTATTCAGAAGAAACTCCCGGGTTTTTCGGATCAGGTCTGCAAAATTATCAGCATCAACCGCACCGGCTGGAAACATCTCCGCCAGTATCTCCCCGACACCACCATGATTCCAGCCAATGGCGGGAACACCCAGTGACAAGGCTTCGGGTATGGTTCTGCCAAAGGCCTCTGGCGGGTCACTGCACAGGTTGAAAACAATTTCGGAGGCCGACATCCAATCGCGCATATCCGTCCTCGCGCCACAAAATGTCAATTTATCGCTAATTCCATAACGCTCGGCAAGGCCTTCAAGCTCATTGATATAACGTGAACCCGCTTTGGCCCGGCCAAGAATAACGGCATGAATATCATCAAACTCCGTTTGCAGGGCAGCAAACAACTCGATAAAAGTAGAGTGGCCTTTGTAACGGGACAAACGTCCGGGTAGTAACAATATGCGCTTGTTTACAAGTTGCGGATATTCCCTGTAGGTTTTTGTGTACCAGTCATCAGTTGCCGTGTATCCGTAAGGGAAGTCCTTTCGTGAAGTGCCACCGTAAATGGTGTGCAATTGAGGGCTGTTTTCCGGCAGATAATTGCTCAGCGTGTACTTGCGTATGTGGTTGGAAACGGCAATCACAAGGTCACCACGGGCCATGATGGCGCTGTAGAAGCTGACTGAATACTGACCATGAACCGAGGTGATGAATACCGGGCGTTTGCTCTTGGGCAGTTTGCGTAAAGCCAGGTGACAGATCCATGCCGGCAGACGTGAATGCACATGCAGGATATCAGCAGGGTTTTCTTCCAACCAATGGCGGAGGCGCCTGATATAACGCAGGGTGGACAGGCGCTTTTTGCCGATCGACCAATCCAGCAGTTCAGCGCCGCAGTCTGAAACACGATTTGAAAGTGGTCCGCCGGCAGCCACCACGGTAACCCGGTGCCCTTCAGCACGAAGATACTCGGTTGTTTCCACGGCGACCATTTCTGAGCCGCCCAGGTTGAGCGAAACCAGGGCCTGTACAACATGCATATGGTCGCCCGGCATTACCATGACCTGCGATCAGCGCTGGTTTCAGCAGCGGATTTCCCGGTGACCGCACCCGTCATCGTGATGCAGAACACCTTTCTAGTCTGTCAGGACGTAATGTGTACCGCAGTAGGGGCAACTGGCTTGACCATCTTCCTCGATGGGCAGGTATACACGCGGGTGCGCATTCCACATTTTCTGGTTTGGACGTGGGCAGGAAAGAGGCAGGTCGGATTTGCTGACAGTTTCCCGTTTTTGTGTATTAGCATATTCCAGGCTGTCATCCTGGGCGTCAGTGCGATGAGTCACGAGCCATCTCCACAAGTAAAGGAGGGTATTCTAACTCAATATGTCTTTACATAAAGCCTGTGAAATACTCAACAGCTCCGAGGCATTGATATCGGGGCCTGCATCGAGCAAGGCCATTTGTTGGCGGGCCAGGGTCAACTTTTGGTATGCATCCCCCAAATTATTGAATGTATTGGTATTTATCCAATTGCATTCATGTAAAGCCAGGAGTTGATCAGTCATCTCGGTTGATTTAATAATATCGGGAAATTCGGCTGCATTGAGCAATAATCCCAACTGGACAACAAACTCGATATCCAGCAGGCCACCATCAGCGTGTTTTAGCGGGTTTGACTGGCCGTGTTGTTGGCGGAGGCGCTCACGCATGGCCACAACTTCTGAATGGATAGCCTGTTTGTCGCGGGGCATGGTTAATACCTGTTCACGAATGGCGGTAAATTTCTCGGCAATTTGCCTGCTTCCTGCAACGGCGCGTGCGCGTGTCAGGGCTTGCAGCTCCCATACCCACGCCTCTTCCATCTGGTAACGGTGAAATGCTTCGAGGCTCGATACCAGCAAACCCGAACGCCCATTGGGCCTTAACCTTGCATCAATACTGTAAAGCCGCCCGGATGAGGTGTTTGCGGACATCAGGCTTAGCAGGCGTCGGGCAACGCCGGTGTGATAGCGTTCCGCTGACAAGGGACGTTCGCCATCAGATCGCTGATCCGTTGCGCGGTAAAGGAATATCAGGTCAAGGTCGGAATCAAACCCCAGTGCCCGTGCGCCGAGACTGCCATAACCGATCACGGCCAATTCCGGGCCGGGTAAGCGACCGTGGCGGTTTTCCATTTCCGACAGGGACAAGTGCAAAACGGCTTGCACCAGGCTTTCAGCCAACAGGCTGAGGGTGATCCTGGCATCGTTGGCAGACATCGTAGACTTCAACACCGCCACAGCAACCCTGAGGTCTATGACCAGTTTGAAATAGTTCAGGTCCTGCAAGGCCGTTTCGGTGTTGTTCCCTGTATCCAGTATTCGCTGGACCCTGGACTGGATGTCACTGGCTGTTGGCGGGTAAGCGCCCAGGCTGGGGTCGATCAATTCATCCAGCAGGGCCGGGTAACGGGTTACCGTTGTGGCAACACGCCGGCTGACGGCAAACAATTCCAGCATGCGCTGACTGGCACCAGGGTTTTGAACAAGCAGTGATAAATAGGCACTGCGCCGGCAAATGGTTGATACCAGGTCCAGAACCCGTTGCACGACGTCTTCACCCGGCGACATTGCATCGATTTGCTCCAGCAGTATCGGCATGAACTGGTCCAGTCGTTGAGATGCACGTTGGCTCAGGGACAATCGGTTCAGGCGCCTGGCAAAATCGGCCAACGGCTTCCATTCATGCTCGTCGGCCTTACTGGACCGAACGCGGTGGCGGATATTTTGCCAATAAGTATGCCATTGGCTTTTTTCATCCACGGTTTCGGTTGATTGTGGAAGACTTTCTTTGAACAGGGCCTGCACCACCTTCCGGGTTTGACCGAGTGCAGCATCAAAGTCAGCAAACCCTTCAAAACCCATCGCCCGGGCCACCCTTAAACCGTCTTCACCCGCCGGTACACGATGGGTTTGGTGGTCGTGCAGCGCCTGGATCCGGTTTTCTGTTCTGCGCAAAAACCGGTAGGCCGTCAGCAGGCTTTCGATGACAGCCGCCGGTAATAAATTCAGTTCTTTTAATTCCTTGGCGGCGCTGAAAAGGGAAGGGGTTTGCAGACCTTTTTCCCTGCCACCCCGCAGCAATTGAAATGTCTGGACCAGGAACTCGATTTCCCTGATGCCGCCTGGACCCCGCTTGATATCATCCAACCGATCCTTGCGCCTCGCATCATCACTTACATTTGCGTGCATCACGCGCAGGGCTTCGATGGCCCCGAAATCAATGTAGCGCCGGTAAACAAAGGGTTTCAGAAAATCCAGCAGTTCCTGGCCGGCGTCCAGGTCACCGGCAACCGGCCGGGCCTTGATCAGCGCATAACGCTCCCAGTCCCTGCCTTCGCGTTGATAGTACTGCTCAAGTGCCGCAAAGTTGCTGACCAGCGGGCCGGAATCACCAAAAGGGCGCAAACGCGTATCAACACGAAAACAGAACCCATCCACCGTCACCTGTGACAGGCTGCGGATGACACTGCGTGCCAGCCTGGTGAAGAACTGATCGTTCTCCAAACCCCTGCGCCCGTCGCAGTAACCGCGCTCCGGGTAGCAGAAAATAATATCGACATCAGACGACAGGTTTAACTCACAACCGCCAAGTTTACCCAGCCCGATAACAATTAGGCTTTGCGCCTGGCCCTCTGAATTCCGCGGAATACCATGTTTTTCTTCGAGTAAGGTGCTGTGATATTTCACCGAAGCCTGCAGGCAGATGTCCGCCAGGGTGCTGAGATCTTCGAGTATCTCATCCACCGGGGCGAGGTTGTTCTGGTCGCGCCAGATCAGACGCATCATCTCCTGGTTTCGAAAGCGGCGCAAAGCCGGGTCCAGGCCTGTTGATGCAACGGCTTTTGCCAGGCGGTCAGCATTCGGCGGAACGGGTTTTTCCAGCCTGCCGTTTGAGTGCAGTTCATCCAGCCACTCGGGGTGACGGCTCACCATCTGTTTCAGAAACGGGCTGTATTCGAGGATGCGATGTTGATCAGTGAATGACATACCCTAAAGTATCACGTGACAATGCATCCCTGTCCACGGCTACCTTGCGTGTGTTAATCGACTTCCAGTGGATTATCCTGGTCTTGAGTCCATTCCTTTAATGAGCCGTCATAAACCGCAACATTGGTAAAACCCAGCCGCGTCAGGATAAATGCATCGGAAGCGGCAGACACACCACCACCACAATAGGTAATGGTCCTGGTGTCAAAATCACTACCCAGTATTGCCTGGAGCTCCTCCATTGGCCGGTAACGGCCGGTCTCATCCAGCAATGAAAAAGAGGGGACATTGATGGCGCCAGGTATGTGGCCCGGCCAGTCATACATGACCATTTCACCCCGGTAATGGGATTCTGGCATGGCG